>NZ_BAAHZP010000075.1:0-488 GCF_054600795.1 Photobacterium sp. R1 | reverse complement strand
TTAAGACAAACAACGTCCTTCAGCCTCTTGCTGCCATTACCCTTTCCACCGTATCAACCACTGCCTGCGTCTGAGGATCAATTTCTATATTGATCACATCACCTTTTTGGCGCGCAGACAGGTTTGTCCTGTTCAGGGTTTCCGGGATCAGATTGACGTTAAATCGCTGGCCTTCCACATCACCAATGGTCAAGCTCGCCCCGTCGATACCGATATAGCCTTTAGTGAACACATATTTCATCAGGTCGGCAGGCAGAGAAAACCAGATCTGATAATTGTTTTCTGTTTCAATGACCTCATCCACCACCGCCGTGGTCATGATATGGCCCGACATACTATGGCCGCCTATTTCATCGCCAAACTTAGCCGCTCGTTCAATATTCACTCTGTCACCGGGACTGAGTAAACCCAGGTTGGTGACACGCAGTGTTTCCTGCATGAGATCGAAAGAAATATGATTTCCGTTGATATGCGTTACCGTCAGGCAA
>NZ_BAAHZP010000074.1:0-493 GCF_054600795.1 Photobacterium sp. R1 | reverse complement strand
TCAGTTTGAAGCAACGAGAACGGCATTAATCTCAGTTTTAATGTTATCTGACTGGGTTCCAAAGATGGCCTGCAGATTATCTCCTACTACCAGCACTTCACGTGCGCCCAGTTGTTTAATTTTCGGAATATCAGCACGACTAATATCGCGCACACTGACACGCAGTCGGGTAATACATGCATCTACATTTTTGATGTTGTCCTTACCGCCCAGTGCCTGAACCAGAGTGTTCGCCAGCTCATTACCGATTTCAGACAAATTACTGACCTCAGACTCTTCACTTTCCCGGCCGGGAGTCATCAAATTAAGCTTGGCGATCAGCACACGGAAAATGGTGTAGTACATCAGCGCCCACACAGGGCCAATGAGAATAAACAGCCACGCATTCTGCGACAGCGGATAGTAAATCAGGAAGTCGATTGCACCATGGGCGAAGGTCACACTGTGGTGAATATCCAGGCTGGTGATCAGCGCAAAACCCAGGCCGGTCAGA
>NZ_BAAHZP010000073.1:0-495 GCF_054600795.1 Photobacterium sp. R1 | reverse complement strand
TCATTGCAGAGCATGAGCCGACGCTTAACCTGGCAGAGTTTTGTCGCGCTTGTGGTCAACCTGCTGAATGGGTGATCGCCCTGGTTGAAGAAGGGGTTCTGGATCCTCAGGGAGATCGGCCAATTCACTGGCGCTTTGCCACCGTCAATCTGCGCCGTGCTCTACGCGCCAGTCGTATACAGCAAGATTTGGATTTGAATGTACCCGGAGTCGCTGTGGTGCTTGATCTACTTGATGAAATCGAACGGCTGCAACGTCAATTGGATTATCGATATTAAATGCCGCTTTAGCCGTCACTAAATCATAAAACTTAGAATTTATTGACCTAAGGTGACAAGTCATAAAATAAAATCAGGGTGAAAGTCGCTTTACGAAGCCAGTTTCTGGCAATGGTTGTGGCTTGAAGATCAGGTCAATGCAGGCAAATTGCCAAGGCGCGCCGATCAGTACAATCTGATTCAGGAGCTGATGATCCAGCGCATGGCAGCATTAGGC
>NZ_BAAHZP010000072.1:0-500 GCF_054600795.1 Photobacterium sp. R1 | reverse complement strand
TTCCAGCTGGGCAACCTTTTGTTCCAGCTCGTTCAGCTTTTGGCGCGTGCGCAGCAGGACCTGGGTCTGCACATCGAACTCTTCGCGATTCACCACATCCAGCTTGCTCAGTTGTGCCTGGATGGTTTGACGCACTTTCTGTTCCACATCCTGACCAAGCGCTTTGACCGGTTGAGGCATGGCTTCCTGAATTTGCTTGGCAACCTGCTCAAGTTTCTTTGGATCAAACATACGCGGGTTTAACTCCATGAGGTTAATGGGATACTTTTAGCCGTTAGTGTACACCAAAAATTTCTGTGGCAGGCAGGAATCCTTGGCCAGATTGGGTAAGGTGGGCTGAAAAAAAGGCCGCTTGCGCGGCCTTAGTCTGATAGAAAGTTGCGGATTAACTTTCCCGGGCTTTCAGCGCGAGTTTCGCTTCGTCAGCCCGTTTTAACTTTTCCAGATCCTTGTCCTCCACAAAAACCGGCAGCGGTTTATGAGTACTTGCCAGGTAGGTG
>NZ_BAAHZP010000071.1:0-504 GCF_054600795.1 Photobacterium sp. R1 | reverse complement strand
CAGTGCGTAAAACGCGTGGCGATGATATCGACGCCGCTTGCGGACAATTGGTTGGCGATGTGATAGACCGCACAAAACGTACTTTGGCCAAACAAGCTAAAGGGGAACCAATCCCAGTAAAAGCAGTCTGATAACAATCACATAAAGCTCGAAATGGATGTGAGCAAGGAGTTGTTATGGTACGCTGGACCCTGTATCCGATCACAAGCGGCTTTATTGCCGCTTGTTTGCTAGTGGGCTGTGTAACCATTGACCCGACAGCGAAGGAACGCGGTGTGGACCCCATTGCCGTGGCAGATGCCAGAGTGACGCTTGGACTCAGTTACCTGGAGCAAGGTCAGAGGCAGAAAGCACAGCAAAATTTACAGAAAGCCTTAGACGTTGCGCCGGATCACCCCAGAGCACAACTTGCCATGGCACACTATTACCAGCAAGTGGGTGAAAATCGTTCAGCTGAAGCGCTCTATGTCCGAGCATTGCAATATTCCCCCAAAAATGGCGATG
>NZ_BAAHZP010000070.1:0-507 GCF_054600795.1 Photobacterium sp. R1 | reverse complement strand
TTCCCGTTAGTGTCCAGTTACCGGTGCTAATTGTGGAATGGCTTCGCTGGCGGCGGACAACCAACCGTTTTGATAGAACCACTCAGTCATAGGAATCAATGTCAGCTCGATGCCTGCGAGACCAATCAGCGACAAGACCAGCGTATATGGCAGTGCCATATAGACCATGCGTCCGTATGACAATCTGATCAGCGGTGCCAGTGCCGATGTCAGTGCAAACAAGAAAGCAGCCTGGCCGTTTGGCGTCGCGACCGATGGCAGGTTAGTACCAGTGTTGATGGCCACTGCCAGCATGTCGAACCGTTCGCGGTCAATCATGCCGTCGATCAGCGCTGATTTCACTTCATTGATATAGACAGTACCGACAAAAACGTTATCCGACACCATAGATAACAGCCCGTTGGCAATGTAGAACATCCCCCTCTGCGCACTGCCAGCCCTTTCCAGTACGGCAGTAATAATAGGGCTGAACAGTTTTTGCTCGATAATCACAGCGACCACAGAGAA
>NZ_BAAHZP010000069.1:0-508 GCF_054600795.1 Photobacterium sp. R1 | reverse complement strand
GAACCTGTCTCCGGTGCAAATGGCTGAATGGCAGTTAGCGCGGGCAACCCTGCGCTACCAGCAAGGCCAGCCCAAAACCGCGCTGGAGACACTGAACTTCCTGCCCTGGTGGACCCTGGCCGACAGTCAGTACCGCCGCTACCATTTGCTGCGTGCCGAGCTGTTGACACAGACAGAACAACACTTTGCCGCCGCCAGAGAGCGCACTTCCCTGTCACAGTATCTGAACAGCAGTGAGAAAGAGGTTAACTGGCAGAATCTGTGGCAAAACCTGTCTCAGTATAATAACCATCAACTCAAAGCAGCCAGCATCAGTGCGGATGAAACCGTACTGCAAGGCTGGGTAGAACTGAGCATAATTAAAAATGCCTCTGCTCAGCGCCCGGTCAGGCTGAAGGCCGAGGTTGAACAGTGGCTGCAAAGCCATCCGGAACATCCGGCCAACAGCTACCTGCCCAAAGAACTGCAGGCTATCATGAGCCTGGAAGTGGTAGAGCTGGAGAAAGTC
>NZ_BAAHZP010000068.1:0-511 GCF_054600795.1 Photobacterium sp. R1 | reverse complement strand
CACAACCGCGTGCCTGTAATGTTTCTGCCAGAACCTTGGCATTGCTAATCACATTTTTGATGTACAGCTTGAATTCGGGTTCCAGCGCTTCACCCAGGGCAACGGCTTTACCGGCTATGACATGCATCAGCGGGCCGCCTTGCAGGCCTGGGAAGACGGCAGAATTGATCTTCTTATTAATGTCTTCGTGGTTGGTCAGTATCATGCCGCCACGAGGGCCACGCAGAGTTTTGTGTGTTGTTGTTGTAACAACATGCGCGTGCGGCAGAGGCGACGGGTGTTCACCGGCCGCAATCAACCCTGCAATATGCGCCATATCGACCATCAGATAGGCACCGACTTCATCGGCAATGGCACGGAATTGCTCGAAATCGACCTGACGAGGAATCGCAGAACCACCGGCAATGATCATTTTGGGTTTATGCTCATGTGCCAGATCGCGTACCTGATCGTAATCAATGTCGCAGCTGCCCTGACGCACACCGTACTGAACGGCGTTGAACCATTTGCC
>NZ_BAAHZP010000067.1:0-512 GCF_054600795.1 Photobacterium sp. R1 | reverse complement strand
GGTTGGCAGCATGGCAGTATTGAGGGTGATGTTATAGCTGGCAGACACATTGCCATTTTCCAGCACAGTCTGAGAAAGCTGTTCGATCCGATCTCCCGCTGATGGTAAATGCTGGCTGACCGCATTCACCATGGTTTGCAAAATTTGCTGAGCTGTAGTGCCCTGATTCAGTGCGCCTCGTTCAGCGACAAAGCCCACCAGCTCAGTCTCTTCCGGTGTTGGAATTGCCATCATTCGCGAACTCGCAGACCCCGTTTTCGGATCCCCGTAAATCACGGTGCCAGAGATATCCCCAGTCACTGGCGACATCGTAAAATCATCCGGCAGAAAGACCTGACGGGTTTCAAGCGACACTGTTTGAGTAGCCGACGGAGCTTGGCTGACCGTGATCGTAATCGATTTTGACTGCAGTACCTGCTTACCGCCGGCGTTCTGCTTTTCAATACTCACCGTGTATGTAAACTGCCCGAGATCCGGACCCGCCTGAAGATCCAGGATATGTGGCTCGCTAC
>NZ_BAAHZP010000066.1:0-514 GCF_054600795.1 Photobacterium sp. R1 | reverse complement strand
CACCTATGTCAGCACGCCGGGCAGCGGGCAATCACACAACCACGGTCACGTCGACGTGCGTCAAAAGTCGGTGGCCGTTATTTGGATTATGAAGTTATGAGAATTACAGCAGTCACACAAGATCAGCTCATCGTCATTGATGGTGTGCCGGCCTTTTTGGGACACATCGGCGGCTATGCCATGAGGCAAGGTGAATGGGCGGTTGATTTCAACACCCTGACCGGGCTGGGCCATATCGAATACACGGATAACCGCCCGAATCAAATCATCGATAGCACAGTGTTTAACGCCGCCTATGGGTGGCTGATTGATGAGCACCAACGTGATTTAACCGCGATGGCCGAACAGCAAGCAGCAGAGGAAGCGGCACGCAATGAGCAGCAACAAAATCTTATTGATACTGAGTCTGATGGTAGTGGGGTTAGCAACAGTGACAATGTATAAGCCGCGAGGCATCCGAAACAACAACCCGGGCAATATTGAAGACAACGGCACCGCATGGCGTGGCCGCGTC
>NZ_BAAHZP010000065.1:0-523 GCF_054600795.1 Photobacterium sp. R1 | reverse complement strand
GATCACCGCAAAAGTGACGGAAAAAGTCGATGGTATCCATTTTGAAGACGGCCAGCAGGTGAGGGTGGGGGAGTTGTTGCTCACATTGACCTCGGGCGAACAACAAGCCAAAGTCAGGGCGGCGCAGGCCAATCTTGAAGAACAAAGACGGGAATACAAGCGCATTGAAGGTCTGGTTCGCCGTAATACGGTGGCCCGTTCTGAGCTGGATAAACTGCGGACAGGAATCGAAGTGGCCAGGGCGATTCTGGCCCAGAATCAGGCTGAGCTGGAAGCCAGAACCCTTTTGGCGCCTTTTTCCGGCGGGTTGGGGTTTCGCCAGATCAGCCAGGGAGCGTTAGTGACGCCCGGTATGGTGGTCACCACCCTGGACGCTCTGGATACGGTTAAACTGGATTTTTCTGTGCCTGAACGCTTTCTCGGCCAGATTAATCCTGACGCTAAGGTGGAAGGAAGCGTCGCCGCTTTTCCCGATCAGGTTTTTTCCGGCAAGGTTTCGACGATAAACAGCCGGGTTGATCCA
>NZ_BAAHZP010000064.1:0-525 GCF_054600795.1 Photobacterium sp. R1 | reverse complement strand
AGAACGACAGACCAGCAGGATTTTTCGAGCTCAAACACCCTGGCAAAGCGTCGGCCGGACAGCGCCTTCACCAGATCTAAATCCAGGGTTTTACTGTGACGAAACAGCACCCTGTGATCCAATCTCAGTCCTTTGTTTGTGAGCGCTGAATGCGTATAAACCGGAGCACCCTGCCTGAGAGAAGACAAGGTCAAGGCAAGCGGCTGCCCCTGATACATGACTGAGATTGAGGCCGGCCAGTCTGTACCTGCGGCTACCCTGCCCGACAGCAAAACACATAACATTATTATCAATCGCATCATGCTGACCATATGGTCCAATAAAACACCTCCGGCTGTAAAAAAGGCCGGAGGATAAGAAGTTACGGTCGCTGAGGATAAATACCATCAATACAGATACAAAAATGGATGGCCAGATAGGGCTGCATATTTTCATGTGCCTCCGTCTGCCCTGTCTCACTCAGACTCTCTATATTCAATGTTGTATTCGGATCGCCTGTGCTGTAGCGGTTTTCAACCAGACTAT
>NZ_BAAHZP010000063.1:0-533 GCF_054600795.1 Photobacterium sp. R1 | reverse complement strand
ACAACGATAACCTGGATGTTGACTGTCTTCGTATGCCTCAGATTGCCAATAATGACCAGTTGCTGAGCAAAGTCATTGCCTCTGAGCTGGACTGGACTTCCTCGTTCATTCCGGACATCGACAGCACTTACGCGGCCTCTAACCCGAACCACAAATACTGGTATCCGGCGTCTGGTACCCAGGCCTTCATGCTGAACTTCAAGTCACCAAAAGAAGGTAACAACGAAGCCATCAACAACGTAGACTTCCGTCGTGCTTTCTCTATGGCGATTGACCGTCAAACCATTATCGACATTGCCTTCTATGGCAGCGGTACACCAAACCACTTTGCGTCTGGTCTGGGTGAAGGTTTCAAAGCCTGGTCTGACTCTGCGGTTTACAACAAGTACAAAGATTTCAACACCTACAACCTTGAGAACTCCAAAGCACTGCTGAAAAAAGCCGGCTTTAAAGACATCGATGGTGACGGTTTCGTTGAAACACCAAGCGGTAAGAAAATTGAACTGGATGTCCAGTCTCCGAACGGTTGGACC
>NZ_BAAHZP010000062.1:0-539 GCF_054600795.1 Photobacterium sp. R1 | reverse complement strand
CCAGCGCCTCACCCTGAGGGGCCGGGGCCGTCATTTTAGGCAAAGAGCGACGATTAAGCAGCAGCGACAACGCATCCATAAATTATGTATCCTCGATGATAACGATTCTTGTTAAATACCATACCACATCTGCTCTTCTGAGTAACGGCAACGAAAAGAGGCTCCCTCAGGAGCCTCTTGATCACAGTAGCCGATATCACAGACGGGCGGCCAGCTCTGTTCCCTGGCGGATAACACGTTTTGCGTCCACTTCTCCTGCAAACTCAGCACCGCCAATGACGTGCACATTGATGCCAAGCTCTTTAAGCGGCGCCGACAATTCTTCCACTGAAGTCTGACCGGCACAAAGCACAATATGATCCACCTCCAGCACACGCTGCTGCCCTTCCACACTGATATGCAGGCCTTGCTCATCTATCTTCTCGTAGCTGACACCGGACAGCATTTCCACACCGCGTTTCAGCAACACCTGCTGATGGATCCAGCCTGTCGTCTTACCCGGCCCTTTACCCATCTTGCCCGGACGACGCTGCAACAGC
>NZ_BAAHZP010000061.1:0-543 GCF_054600795.1 Photobacterium sp. R1 | reverse complement strand
AAAGTGAGTCTGGCAAAGGCGAAATTGCCGGACGGCACAGACGAGCCGACGGTTAATGAAGTCACCATGGCTTCTGAAAACCCGGCCATCACTGTCATGTTGTCGGGCACAGCGCCAGAGAGGGCGCTGATTACTATCGCCCGCGATCTGAAAGATAAGCTTGAAAGCATGCGCGAAGTGCTGGAAGTGGATATCGGTGGTGATCGGGAAGACATGATTGAGATTCTGGTCGATCCGCTGCTGATGGAAAGCTACGATCTGGATCAACAAGATATTTATAATCTGATATCGCGTAATAATCGGCTTGTGGCGGCAGGTACGCTCGACAGCGGACAGGGACGGTTTCCGATCAAGCTGCCATCGGTCTTTGACAACATCAAAGATGTGATGGAAATGCCGGTTAAAGTGTCTGGCGATAAAGTGATTACATTTGGTGATGTGGCGACCGTTCGCCGGACATTTAAGGACGCAGAATCCTATGCCCGCGTGAACGGTAAACCTGCGGTGTCGCTGGAAGTCAAAAAGCGGCCGGGCGAAAATATC
>NZ_BAAHZP010000060.1:0-554 GCF_054600795.1 Photobacterium sp. R1 | reverse complement strand
ATCCCTGTACTGCATTTGGGCCAACCGTGACAGAGCCATCTATCATGCGGGTCAGGTGAACACCTAAAAAGGGCAGTGCAGGATCGGGGATCGGATAGATAAGGTGGCGGACAATCTGATTATGTCTGGCTGCCAGACGGTAATATTCTCCGCGGTAGGGGATGATCTGAAAATCTGTCTTCAGCCCCATCATTCTGGTCAGGCGATCGGCCATTAACCCGCCGCAACACACCAGAAAACGGCCTTTGACAAAAAAAGAACCGGCACTGGTTGCGTTACTCAGGCTGCAGGTCAGTGCGATGTGATCGCCGTGCTCGATGATGTCTGTTACTAGTGTATTCAGGGCCGTTTTTCCGCCTGAAGCGGTAAAATTGCTGGCCATATGTTCAGTGACCTGCCGGTAATCCACTATGCTGGTTGCCCGGACAAATAGCGCTCCCAGGCCGCTGATGTTCGGCTCTCTTTCCCGCAGCTGTGCCTGATCCAGCATTTCGACCTCAATGCCGTTTTCACGGCAGCGTGTCAGCAGATCCTGCATCCGGCGCATTTCCGTC
>NZ_BAAHZP010000059.1:0-556 GCF_054600795.1 Photobacterium sp. R1 | reverse complement strand
GGGATTCATCTCAATGATTATCACCAGGCGGTGAAGACGTGGCTGAGCGAAAATCTGTCATGGCTGAAGATCGTAGAGCACTATCCGGAAACTCAGACGGCGCTGAAAACGCCCTGTGTGTTTTTTGGTGTGATGGACTGGGAGCGTTCTGACAACCAGCCCATGAACGGGCAGCTGGCCGTGACACTCAACTGTGAAATCCTCGCCGTTCTCGGGATGGCTGATGCGCAGTATCAGCTGGAAGTTCGAAATGCGGCTATGGCCATAGGTCTGGCCATCGAGCAAAGCCGGTTCGGGTTACCGGTTGATCCGGCGGTTTTTGTGTCCGCTGAACCGGATGGATTTAATCCGGAGCTGGATGAGTATGCGGTCTGGTCGATCCGGTTTAACCAGGATGTTGAAATCGGTCAGGATGTCTATCAGCCGGAGGGCCTGACACCGCACACCGTGCATGTGGGATATTCACCGGATATCGGCCCAGGCAATACCGACAAATATGAGCAGGTGGTGGGCCATGAGTGATATGGCGTACATCGTCAGAGATCTGCAGCGGCGG
>NZ_BAAHZP010000058.1:0-560 GCF_054600795.1 Photobacterium sp. R1 | reverse complement strand
TAGCCAGTCAGCGCTGTGATGCCATATTGCTCTACAGCCGCCATTTAAGCCTTGCCGATCTGGCTGCTCTGCGGCAAAGCGTACTGCCGCCGCTGATCATCCTGAACCGTCAGTCAGAAGATAGCACTCTGCACAGTTTCGGCTTGGATCAGCGTCAACTGGCAGAGATTGCCATGCAGCACTTGCTTGATCTCGGCCACCGTAACATAGCCTGTATTACTTCCCCACTGGCCAGCGAAACCGGCCAGATCCGGTATGCTGTGTACCAAAAAATGCTGGAGCAGCAACGGATAAGCATACAGCCCGGCTGGGTTTATGAAGGAACCAACACTCTGGCGAGCGGTTATCGGGCCGTTGAGCAACTCCTGGGCAGCCAGCAGAGCTTCAGCGCCATTTTTGCCTGTAACGATGACATGGCAATCGGCGCCATTCGGGCTCTGCATGATCACAGCTTGCGTGTGCCACAGGATATCTCAGTAATGGGTATCGATAATGAGCCTTCTGCCGCTTATGCCATTCCCAGCCTCACTACCGTCTCATTACCTATTGTCCGGCTTACT
>NZ_BAAHZP010000057.1:0-562 GCF_054600795.1 Photobacterium sp. R1 | reverse complement strand
TAGATAACTGCGAACTCGTCTATGCCGACGGTTATGAGGTGCCCTACTGCTGCTCACTCTACGACAAATGCAAACTAGGCTCTGCACTGGTCATTCCGCTGATTGGCGGCAACCATGAGGTAATAGGTACCATAAAACTCTATGAACCCAAGCATAAGCTGTTTTCCACCATTAACCTGACGCTGGGAGAAGGAATCGCCAAACTCTTGTCGAACCAGATCCTGACAGGTCGCTATAACCGCCAGCAAACCCTGCTGACTCAGGCAGAGTTGCGCCTGTTGCAAGCACAGGTTAACCCACACTTTCTGTTCAATGCACTGAACACTATCAACGCGGTGATCCGCCGTGATCCTGATAAAGCCAGGCAGCTGATTCAGCATTTGTCACAGTTTTTCCGTCGCAATCTCAAGCAGAATATAGAAACTGTCACCCTGGAAGAAGAGTTGCAGCACGTACATGCCTATCTGGAAATTGAACGTGCCCGGTTTGCCGACCGACTGCAGGTTGAAGTCAATATTGATGATGCATTATTGAATATCACGATTCCGACCTTTACGCTGCA
>NZ_BAAHZP010000056.1:0-582 GCF_054600795.1 Photobacterium sp. R1 | reverse complement strand
AACTGTGCTCGGACTGATTGGGCAAAGCACCGCCATTGGTGAAGGACTGGGCATCGCGGCGAAAAGCTTTATCAACAGTGACGCCGAACAACGCGTGATTATTCTGCTCAGTGACGGTGCAAATACTTCCGGTGTTATCAATCCGATGGAGGCGGCAAAGCTGGCCGCTGAAAACAAGGTCAGGATATACACAGTCGGTATAGGTGCCGAGGAAATGGTGCAGCGCAGCTTTTTTGGTGATCGCATGGTTAACCCCTCTCAAGATTTAGACGAACATGCGCTGACCCAAATCGCCGCACTCACTGACGGTCAATATTTCAGGGCAAGGAATCCACAGGAATTAGCCAGCATTTACCAGTCAATCAATGATCTGGAACCTGTATCAACCGCTCAGCAAACCTGGCGGCCAAGAGAAGAGCTGTTTCGCTTCCCGCTGGCAGGCGCGTTGCTCTTCAGTGTCCTGCTGGCAATCAGTTGGAGGCGAAATGGCTGATTTTACTTTCTTGCATCCTTATTGGTTACTGGCATTGATTCCGTTAGCTGTCCTCTTGTTCTGGCTGGCTCAACGCCGTGCACAGTCCG
>NZ_BAAHZP010000055.1:0-585 GCF_054600795.1 Photobacterium sp. R1 | reverse complement strand
GCGGCACGGTAGTCCGGTATCGGGATCGACTCGTGCAAACCTGCCGTCGCTTTGAGCGGTCCGATCACAGTGCGGTACGGAATAAAACCGGCCCAGGCCGGCACATCCAGATCAACCGGATCGTCGGACACTTCTTTATTGCTGATTTTGACCGAAGCTTCGTTAAGCGGCATTCTCAGCACAGTTGTCGCCGCCAGCTCTTTTTGGTTACTCAGCCGAATCTCCTGCGTTCTTCCGGGGGCAATCTGCTCAACAAAATGGTTCAGCAGCTGGTCTTTTTCAGCGTTATCCTCTATCACCTCAAACTGGCCGAATACCACAGCTGAGCGGTAGTGGGCGCTGTGATTAAACGCCGACCGCGCCAGCACCCAACCATCGAACAGCGTAAAGGTTAAGCAGGTTTGCACCTCCTGCTTGAGTTTACGCAGCAAACGGCTGTTGTTGGCGCCGTGAATATAGACAAAATCACCCACCCGCCACGCCAGCATAGGGATCACCACCGGCCCCTGCGCTTCCTGAATCGCCACATGCGCCACCAGGCTTTCATCAATGATCTGATACAGTTTCTCCTGTTCGAACACCGCC
>NZ_BAAHZP010000054.1:0-591 GCF_054600795.1 Photobacterium sp. R1 | reverse complement strand
GGAAAAGATCAATACTGATCCTCAGGTTAATGCCTATGTTCAGTGTGTCACCCGTGCTTTAACTGCATCGCTTGGTCGTCAGCCAGAAGCACCTAGCTGGGAAGTGGTTGTATTCGACAGTGAACAGGTTAACGCCTTCGCGCTGCCCGGCGGAAAAATTGGCGTGTACACCGGCCTGCTGAAAGTTGCACAAAATCAGGATCAGCTGGCCACGGTTATCGGCCATGAAATTGGTCATGTGCTGGCCAAACACAGCAACGAGCGCTTGTCCCGTACTCAGTTAGCCAACCTGGGTTTACAGATCTCCAGCGTCGCTCTCGGTGGCACTGAGTATCAGGAAATGGCCATGGCCGGACTCGGGCTTGGTGTACAGTACGGCATTCTGATGCCTTATGGCCGTGCGCAGGAATCGGAGTCCGATATTATTGGGCTGCGAATGATGTCACAAGCCGGTTTCGATCCTAATCAAAGTGTGGCGCTTTGGCAAAACATGAACAAAGCCAGCGGCGGCGGGCAACCCCCTGAAATTCTGTCGACCCACCCTTCCCATGCATCGCGCATTGATGATTTACGCCGTGAAATCGGCCGTTT
>NZ_BAAHZP010000053.1:0-600 GCF_054600795.1 Photobacterium sp. R1 | reverse complement strand
TGGGCCTGCTCCGTGTCAAAAACCCGAACCCACGGCCACATTACTTCAACCCGCTCGCCGAACCGGCGCGCCCGTTTCATCGCATCGGTATAACTGGCCGTCCGTTCACAGTCCGCATAGGTAATGGCCCGCAGACGGGCGGCTTTCGCCTCCATTTCAGCAGCCACCGCATCCACCTGGCTGAACTCCGGCGCGACCAGAATCCGGGGGGTGTACCCGGTCTCCGTCTGGCTATCCAGCCAGCCCTGCATCCCTTCAATGATGTTGGCCTGGGTTTCGGCATCCGTGGCGCCTTTGTCCACCCTGACCACAATGACCAGTGCGCCGGTCTGATCAAAAATGTCATCAATTGCTGCGGGCAAGGTACCGCCCTCACCCAGCCCTTTGGCACGTTTTCGGCTTCCGGCCACTGCAACCGGAATGTTCAGCGGGAACGGCTCATTTTCACCACCCGTCAGGTAAGTACGGGATGCCGGAGCCACCTCGCCGGAACCGTCACCCAAAAATGACACTGAGACCAATGCACTGGCAGCCGGTGATGCCTGCATAGCAGATCTAACCTCCTCCGCTGTAGACGAAAGAGCGCTGTCTGCACCGGTT
>NZ_BAAHZP010000052.1:0-602 GCF_054600795.1 Photobacterium sp. R1 | reverse complement strand
CATGGATGATTCACGAATGTTTGAAAAAATCGTTGCCGCACCAGCTGACCCTATCCTGGGACTGACTGAAGAATTCAAAAATGACACTCGCGCTGAGAAAATCAATCTGGGCGTTGGCATCTACAAAGACGAATCGGGCAATACTCCGGTTCTGGCGACAGTGAAAAAAGCTGAAGCTACCCTGCTGGAAAAAGAAACCACCAAATCTTATCTGAGTATTCCCGGAACTGCAGAATACGGTCTGGCTGTTCAGGAACTGCTGTTTGGCAAAGATGCCGCCATCATTACTGAAAAACGTGCTCAAACGGCTCAAGCGCCGGGTGGTACAGGTGCACTGCGCGTAGCGGCTGAATTCATTAAACGCCAGCTGGGCGATGTGACCGTTTGGATCAGCAACCCAACCTGGGCAAACCACTTTGGTGTATTTGGCGCTGCGGGTCTGCAGACTGAACAATATGCTTACTACAATGCCGAAACCAAGAGCATGGATTTCGATGCTTTGCTGAGCTCTCTGGCGAATGCAAAAGCCGGTGATGTGGTATTGCTGCACGGTTGCTGCCATAACCCTACCGGTATTGACCCTGATGCCGACCAGTGGCTGG
>NZ_BAAHZP010000051.1:0-637 GCF_054600795.1 Photobacterium sp. R1 | reverse complement strand
ATACCCCGCTATGATTGGACCTAAAGCAGAGCCAAAATTATATGCGAGATAACTCAAAGACATAACCGCATCACGATTATGCATATTAGAGAGGTCTGCAACTAAAGCGTTACTTGCCGGCAATGACAAACCAATAAAGAAATAAGATACAAATAAAAACACCGGAACTAACACAGATGATTCAGGAAAGAATCCGCAAAAAATGAGTAATATAGCACCTATAAACTCACCAAAGACCATAACCCGTTTATGACCCAATACATCTGATAGCTTCCCGCCTAAGAAACTACCCAAAAGATAAGTCCCTGTCACTCCCATAGCGAGAGAACCTGCGACCGTAGCTGAATAACCCAGCTTATCTGTTAAAAGCAAGACTAAAAATGGAATAATGAAATTACCCATTCCTAAAATCATTCGTGCTAACGCCAGGTAATAGATATTACTCGGTAAGCCCCGATAAATTGAAATCGCTGGCAATAACTTCTGTACCATGAAACTCCTGTAACATTTTCCGGTGACCACAGAATCACAGCCTTCTGCAGAAAGGACTGAGGGATAAAAGCCAGTTTAAGACTTTCACCCCAACCAAGGTTCCAAAAGCAGCACCATGAAATTTACGACACATAGAGCAATAACA
>NZ_BAAHZP010000050.1:0-659 GCF_054600795.1 Photobacterium sp. R1 | reverse complement strand
AGGGTTTCCTTCCACAGATTCACCCGTTTTCAGTGACAGGAAATAGTCAGCGTCAACAATACATTCAAGCCCGATAACATTATCAGCGGGGAAATAAGCTTTAAAACCGCAGTCATCACCCTGATGATTGATGAGCTGAAACAAGATTTTTCCCTGATCATTTCTGATTTCCACCTTGTCATTGGCGGTAAACCGCTCCCCCAGCCGTTCCTTCGCTTCCTGATAACTGGTGATCATCTCAAGTGCTGGCTGCTGATATACCGGGGCTTCTTGAGTAAACTGCAGAAATTGCTGTTCTGTAATTTTCTGTATTTTCGGATGAAGCGGTTCCTCCAAAGCCAGAGTGGCAGAGGAAAAAGCCAACCCAAACCAAGCGAACAAAACTAGGGAGTGCTTGCTATTATTTTTCAATTTGATTCTCTCAATGAAAGTTACTAAAGGAAGAAGTTTTTCTGGGCATTTTCTCCCTCAAAAGCCAACCAGGAAAACTCAATTTTCTCCGATGCTGCTCTGGCAGGTTTATGAAAAACTGCGTATGATGAATGCCGGTACACCTTACTATGGAGCATTAATTGTGGGTTGTGAAAACTTAAATGACCATGTGAAAGCCTTGCGTAAAGACCCGATGTTCGTAGTGTCGACACCGGGACGTCTTGCTT
>NZ_BAAHZP010000049.1:0-676 GCF_054600795.1 Photobacterium sp. R1 | reverse complement strand
AAAATCTGGACAACGCGATTCACCGCAGCCCCCACATTCCAGATGGCCACAGCAAAGTCTTTTGCGCCATACACCAGGCTTTTCAGTGTACCTGCGACCGCCTCTTTGTTTTCCCGGACGTACTGGCCCACGGTGATACTCAGGGTCTGAATATCACCGGCCATCTCCCCGCCGACAATCCCCGCAATCTCCTGCCACGCACTGGTGATCACTGTTTTCAGGGTTTTGAAACTGTTCCCGTAGGCAACGGCGCCTTTCGCGCCCTCATCGGTCAGCAGGTTAAACTGACGCTGCTCCTTCAGTAGATCATTCAGGCTTTTACCAGAGTTGCGAATATAGGTGATGACTTTATTGCCCTCACCACCAAACAGCATATCCGCCAGTGATGCGGCCTGCTGCTTGTCCGCCACGCCTTCCAGGCGCTTCATGATGAATTCAAACTGATCCGCTGCCGCCAGCCCGTCCAGCATGGATTGTTCAATCCCCAGCGCACCAAACACATCCGAGACCGACGATTGCTCACCCAGCACCTTGAACTCACCGAACTTATTGCTCAGCTCTTCAATCAGGTCCCCAATGTGCTCACCATCCAGCCCGGCTTTGTTTGCCACGCCGCTCCAGGCATTGAATCGCTCAATGCTCATGTCGTAGGCCTTGGCCATGCCCACCATGGTGG
>NZ_BAAHZP010000048.1:0-681 GCF_054600795.1 Photobacterium sp. R1 | reverse complement strand
AGTGATCACATCATGGGTATCTTTCCACTTGATCACACCGGCAAGGGTAATCACCATGAAACCGGCAAGACCACCGATGATCATCGAGCCACTGTACAGCTGAACGCCCAGTGCCGCTGCGATAGCAATAACGGCCACATAAACATGCTGCATGTTGATTTCAGCGTGCTCCGGCTCGCTGGCCAGAATCTGTGCTTCAGAATATTCCCGAGGTTTGCGATAGCTGACAAAGGTGGCCAGCAGCAGACCGAACAGCATACCTGCTGCCGGCAGAATCATGGCATAAGGCACCTGGCTGGCTGCCACATCCAGACCGTTGTCATGCAGATTTTACAGCAGGATATTGTTGAGGAAAATGCCGCCAAAGCCTACAGGCAGCACCATGTAAGGTGTCACCAAACCAAAGGTCAGTACGCAGGCAATCAGGCGGCGATCCAGCTTGAGTTTGGCGAACACATGCAGCAAAGGGGGAATTACAATCGGGATAAATGCAATGTGCACCGGAATCGCGTTCTGCGACGAAATCGACAGCAGCAGTAAAATGGTCAGTACCGAGTACTTCACACCGGTCGCCGCTGCCGCATTATGATGGCCGCTGATACGTTTGATGACTTTTTGTGCCAGTACATCGGTAATACCCGAACGGGAAATGGCCACGGCAAAAGTACCCAGCATGGCATA
>NZ_BAAHZP010000047.1:0-719 GCF_054600795.1 Photobacterium sp. R1 | reverse complement strand
CAGCAACGCGTACAGCGGCGTCATAGGGAGATTCTGCAGCGCCTTGCGCAGGGCGGTCGCGTTATTTTCCTGCTTCATACGGGCGCAGATATCTGCCAGTCCCTGTAAGCCGACGCCCTGCCATTGTGCCCAATCCAGTTTACCGCTGAGATAGACCTGAGCATGTTCGTAATACTGGCTGGCTGGCAACGCCAGTTGCTGACGCAAATGGGCGTGGAAGATCGCCATTTTGTCGTCTTTTGGCTTGAAGGTGTACGGGTTGGCCGCCAGCTTTTCCTGCTCTTCTTCTGTCGGCACTGCATTGAGAGTGGCGCCCATGGCTTCGATGACATACTTAATGAAATCACCGACTGCAGCCTGTTTGAGTAAGCCCCGCTCATCCAGCGGCAGCCTGAGGAACCAGATCCACGGAGGATTGCCCGGCTGCCAGAATGAAATCGACAGGTGAGCATGCTGCTGTAACGGCCATGGATAAGGCTGGCGGTTATCTTCAACTGCTTTGAAGGTGTCTCGCTCGATTTCACAGACCCGGCGGCCCAGATCGAAAATCTTATACTGGCATCCGGCATTGTCCAACAGTTGGGTCAGGGTGTGAAATTTATCCATGGGCATGCTACTGGGCTCCTAGAGTTTGACGGCTTATGGTGGCGCATTATAGGGAGTTGAGCGTGAAGATGGTATCCTTGCGCGCCAGTTGTCCGGCTGAGCTCACCCTCAGC
>NZ_BAAHZP010000046.1:0-749 GCF_054600795.1 Photobacterium sp. R1 | reverse complement strand
AGCAGGGGTATAGCAAAGGTGAAAGCCAGGGGCGCGAAAATATGAATCTGCGATAGCGCCAATACAGGCACTGCAAGCGCATATTCAGCAATGGCAGGATGAGCGGGAACATGCCCAGCGCGAGCAGATTTGTTCTCTGGTACAGAAAGTTGCCCAGCAGGTGATTCGTGCCGAACTCACACTGATGCCGCAACAAATTCTGGCGCTGGTGGAAGAAACTTTGGACAGTATGCCGGGTAACAGCGACAAGGTGGTGATCAACCTTAACCCGCAGGATCTGGAGCGTATAACCAATCTCAGTCCGACCCTGCACCCGAGCTGGAAGCTGGTTGCAAATAAAGAAATGCCTGTTGGCGGTGTTCAGTTGGTAACGGATCATGCTGAAGCCGATGCCAGCAGTGATGCCAGACTGGAAGCCTGTATGGAAACGCTGCGTGAGCATTTGCTGGAGAATCCGGCAGTGCAGCCGTCAGCGGCTGAAACCAGCCATTCAGTAACAGCAGTAACGGCGGAGAGTCTCAGTGAGTGACGGCGCATTTCATGAGCGTTTGAATGATGCTCTCGCCTCTATGTCATCGATTCCGATTGCCCGGGTCACCGGGCGATTGGTGAAAGTGAACGGCCTGATGCTTCAGGCCGTTGGTTGTAAGTTCAGACTGGAACAGCGCTGTCTGGTTGAAACCGATGATGGTGAAGCCATTGAAGCCCAGGTCGTGGGTTTTGACCGCGATGTAGCGTATTTGATGCCC
>NZ_BAAHZP010000045.1:0-868 GCF_054600795.1 Photobacterium sp. R1 | reverse complement strand
CTCATAATCGCTTGGTCGACAGTTCAAGTCTGTCAGGGGCCACCAGATTCTTGATAAGGCTTATGGAGAAATCCGTAAGCCTTTTCTGTTTCTGGCCTGTCTATATCCGGTCCGCAGTGACCTCCGGTAAGCTCAGATCCATTAGGTCCGCCGAAACTCTCCACGTAGTCACCACAGTGATACATTTACTAGTTCAGACTGATATCCACCATCAGAACCTTCTCTCGTCTGTACAGCGTGATTCAGGGCCACTACATACCACTCAACACCAGAACCGAAACCCAGAAAAACTCGCCGCCTGAACCAACAAAAATATAACCAACATCCTGTCCATTAGCTGAAGTTATTAATATAGATATGGGATGGATAGTTAGTTTAGTAACGGGAGGAACACCCATGATCCTAAAGCTCCCAGAACTAGAAAGTCAGGAAAAAACAGCATTAAACGATGACCGATTACCCTCAGTGGTAATCGGTCTGTTATCTCGTAAGTAATTTAGGTCAGTAGTAATCTACACTCAACCACCGCCCCAGAAACAGCAGCTAATCACCGGACTGGTATTCATACTGGAACCGGTATTACCACCGCGACAGGCGACTACAGCGCGAATCTGGTATGAGTTAGGGTGCCGAGTTGAGTTAGTGGAATAGAATGTGAATCTAGCTGGGTACTGTCGGGACTGTCACGGCTGTCAGAATCGTCGGCGCTGTCATGACCGTCGCAACTGTCAGGACAACAAGAAAAATACATCTTCGAGGACTACTGCCGCCGCCGTCGGGAGAAATGCACAACTCAAATAATCCTAAAATCGCAGCTAAAGACCGGATAGAGACCGGACCGACGACGCCGTCGCGATAATTACAGAAA
>NZ_BAAHZP010000044.1:0-959 GCF_054600795.1 Photobacterium sp. R1 | reverse complement strand
ATCCCGCATCTGAGCAAAAATAGCCTCAAAGCTCAGCGGCTCCAGCAAGTCCGGAGGCGGGAGCTGCGTTAAATCCTGCATACTCATCGAATTTCAATCCCCTCCAGAGTAATGGGTTGGCCATTGGGCAGGTATTCACCATCAATTGACAGCTCGATACGGCCCGGGGCGGCTGACTGAACGATCACCCGCTTCACCAAAATGCGAGGCTCCCACAACCTCAGCGCTTCCGCTGTGGCTGCAATGATATCTGCGATGGTTTCCGGGTTGGTTGGATTGTCAATCAGCTCAAACAGACGGCTGCCATAAGCCCGGCGCATCACCCGGCTGCCCATGGGGGTGGTCAGGATATCCCGCACCGACTGTTTGAGATGTTCCACCCCACTCAGGGCTTTACCTGTCTGTGCGTTCATTCCGTTCATCGTTCACCTATGTGACAGGCCAGTTTCCCTGGCTGCTACCACTCGTGACAGCAACCTGAGCGTTAGTTGTGATTTCTTCAACGACTGCAGCACTGATAACGGTTGCCAGCTTGTTGACCCAACTGTACTCACCCGTTGCAACCGCGCCTTCTGCTTCCATCTTGCTGACGATGGATGCTTTCAAACGTTCCTGATCTAATGGCATTACGCTTTCCCCGCAAAAACAACGGTTGAAATATCCGCATGAGGTTTGCCGGTTAACGGACAGATACACTCACCAGTGACCACACCCGCTCCGCTATTGAGTTTGATTTGTTTGCCGTCAGCCAGGATGTTGCCATCGGCCTTGGCCGTAATGTCTCCGGTGGCCGTCACGGTGATGTTTTCTGAGGCAGTCACGGAAATGTTTTTTGTCGCCGTCGCTGAGAGATCCCCGCCTACTGTTGCGGTCATATCCCCGGTCGCTTTCACGACCAGCTGACCCTGCACATCAACGGTCAGGGTGTGCTTTTTGCGGTGATATGTCAGTGTGGTGCC
>NZ_BAAHZP010000043.1:0-961 GCF_054600795.1 Photobacterium sp. R1 | reverse complement strand
AAATCGGTGACATGCCCTATCCGCTGCAAGCCAAAATACTCCGCTTCCTGCAAGAGAAAGTGATTGAACGTGTCGGTGGCCGCCAGGAAATTCCGGTAGATGTGAAAATCATCTGCGCGACCCACCAGAATCTCGAACAAATGATGACAGATAAAACGTTTCGGGAAGATTTGTTCTACCGTATCAGTGAAATTACCATTCAGAACCCGCCACTGCGCGACCGTGAGCAGGACATTCTCATTCTGGCCCGCTACTTTTTACAGCAGGCCAACCAGCAGTCACCGCGAAAAATCAGCGGCTTCACCGACGACGCTATACGTGCAATGCTCCAGCACAGCTGGCCCGGGAATATCCGTGAACTGCAAAACAAGGTGAAATCCGCGGTGATCATGTCGGATAACAAATTCATCAGCTCGCTCGATCTGGCGCTTCAACCGATAGAAGACGACCTTGAACCCTTGGCACTCAATTTACGTCAGGTCAGAGAAGCGGCTGAAAAACAGGCCATAGCAAAAGCCCTGTCACTCAGTAACGGGAATATGTCTCATACCGCCAACATACTGGGGATTACGCGGCCGACACTGTACTCGCTGATGGATAAGTACACGGTGAAGAATGAGTGACTGGGTATGATCGTATGTCTGGGTATATCTGGGTATCGTGGTATGTCGTGCTTGAGTTCGGAGGCTCACCAGCACTGTCTGATACGTGCCAGGCGAGAATCCACATAACGAGTGCGATTCTAGAGGCTGAGTAAGTATGTCGCGCTTGAGTTCGGTGGCTTACTTGGCCTTGTGTGATGCGCGCCAGGTACTCTTTTATGGCAAAAAGAGTACCCAGAAATGCCTTTTAGTCCTTTGTCGCTGTCCGGGCCGGTTGTAGGCGCTCCCAGCGCCGACACCCTAAAAATACATCCCTGTATTTTTACCCTACAATTTTAAACTAATAACGTTCCAGGTTC
>NZ_BAAHZP010000042.1:0-963 GCF_054600795.1 Photobacterium sp. R1 | reverse complement strand
CAGTTGCTGGGATTAGACCCGAAACCAGGTGATCTAGCCATGGGCAGGTTGAAGGTGAGGTAACACTTACTGGAGGACCGAACCGACTAATGTTGAAAAATTAGCGGATGACTTGTGGCTAGGGGTGAAAGGCCAATCAAACCTGGAGATAGCTGGTTCTCCCCGAAAGCTATTTAGGTAGCGCCTCGGACGAATACTACTGGGGGTAGAGCACTGTTAAGGCTAGGGGGTCATCCCGACTTACCAACCCTTTGCAAACTCCGAATACCAGTAAGTACTATCCGGGAGACACACGGCGGGTGCTAACGTCCGTCGTGGAGAGGGAAACAACCCAGACCGCCAGCTAAGGTCCCAAAGTATCACTAAGTGGGAAACGATGTGGGAAGGCTCAGACAGCCAGGATGTTGGCTTAGAAGCAGCCATCATTTAAAGAAAGCGTAATAGCTCACTGGTCGAGTCGGCCTGCGCGGAAGATTTAACGGGGCTAAGTGATACACCGAAGCTGCGGCAATGCGATTTATCGTATTGGGTAGGGGAGCGTTCTGTAAGCGGCTGAAGGTGTGCTGTAAGGCATGCTGGACGTATCAGAAGTGCGAATGCTGACATGAGTAACGACAAGGGGGGTGAAAAACCTCCCCGCCGGAAGACCAAGGGTTCCTGTCCAACGTTAATCGGGGCAGGGTAAGTCGACCCCTAAGGCGAGGCCGAAAGGCGTAGTCGATGGGAAACGGGTTAATATTCCCGTACTTCTTACTATTGCGATGGGGGGACGGAGAAGGCTAGGTGGGCCAGGCGACGGTTGTCCTGGTTCAAGGGTGTAGGCTGATGGTTTAGGCAAATCCGGACCATCTCAAGGCTGAGACCCGATGTCGAGTCACTACGGTGGTGAAGTCATTGATGCCATGCTTCCGGGAAAAGCCTCTAAGCTTCAGATAGTAAGGAATCGTACCCCAAACCGACACA
>NZ_BAAHZP010000041.1:0-1041 GCF_054600795.1 Photobacterium sp. R1 | reverse complement strand
GGCGTTGTTGATCAAATCAGCTTGAGGATCAACGATGCCATATATGACCAGCAGTTAGCTTCTGACGGGCATACCTAGTCCTATGACTTTGTTTATAGCTTTAACATTCGCCATGATTTCACCCACTTGAGCGTTGTAACATCTCAAGCTCAGTTTACCGCTTGTGAGTCCTTTATATCGGGATATTGCAGTCTCAGATATTGAGCGATAGTGATAACCAGACTCGGCTTTCCATTCCGCTATTGCCCCATTTTTCAGCGCTGTTACGGCTTCGTTTCTGGGATGGCCATCTTCCCAAAGTGCTGCATTCTTTCGAGGTGGTATTAACGGGGTACAACCTTTCTTTTTCAGAGTCTCGTGGCAATTTTTGGTGTCATATGCACCATCGGCAGATACGGCAATGACCTTTCTGCGTAGTGGGTTGAGCAACGTAGGTAGCACTTCGCTATCGCCAACATTGACAAGGCTGACTTCCGCACTAATCGCTTCGTGAGTATCCACATCAATAGCTAAGTGCAGTTTGCGCCATGTTCTGCGTTTTTCTGCCCCATGCTTTTTCACTTTCCATTCACCCTCACCAAAGACTTTTAGGCCAGTCGAGTCAATGGCGATATGGCGGATAGCCCCTCTAGATTTATTGCGATATTTGACCTGAACAGTCTTCGAGCGTTTACTGATACAGGTGTAGTCAGGGGATGTCAGAGGAACATCCAATAGCTTGAAGATCGAGTCGATAAAGCCTTGCAGTGCACGTAATGGCAGAGAGAAGATCCCCTTAATCATCAAGGCCGTTTCAATCGCGGTATCAGAGTACTGGAAGCCTCTACCACGCTTACCATGATGGGCTTTGCATTGCCATGCATCTATGGCTGAGTCATCTATCCAGAACGTAACAGAACCACGTTTACACAGAGCCTTATTGTACTCCGCCCAGTTAGTTATCTTCTTTTTCGCCTTACCCATGTTACCACCGCACTTACCATCACAAGGGATCAGATCGCAGGACTTGGAAAAGGTTCAACTGATTTAGGCAACAACGCC
>NZ_BAAHZP010000040.1:0-1086 GCF_054600795.1 Photobacterium sp. R1 | reverse complement strand
AGTGCTCATCCTTGACGTTAGCTGCAGAAGAAGCACCGGCTAACTCCGTGCCAGCAGCCGCGGTAATACGGAGGGTGCGAGCGTTAATCGGAATTACTGGGCGTAAAGCGCATGCAGGCGGCGTGTTAAGCCAGATGTGAAAGCCCGGGGCTCAACCTCGGAATCGCATTTGGAACTGGCATGCTAGAGTCTTGTAGAGGGGGGTAGAATTTCAGGTGTAGCGGTGAAATGCGTAGAGATCTGAAGGAATACCGGTGGCGAAGGCGGCCCCCTGGACAAAGACTGACGCTCAGATGCGAAAGCGTGGGGAGCAAACAGGATTAGATACCCTGGTAGTCCACGCCGTAAACGATGTCTACTTGGAGGTTGGTGTCTTGAACACTGGCTTTCGGAGCTAACGCGTTAAGTAGACCGCCTGGGGAGTACGGTCGCAAGATTAAAACTCAAATGAATTGACGGGGGCCCGCACAAGCGGTGGAGCATGTGGTTTAATTCGATGCAACGCGAAGAACCTTACCTACTCTTGACATCCAGAGAACTTAGCAGAGATGCTTTGGTGCCTTCGGGAACTCTGAGACAGGTGCTGCATGGCTGTCGTCAGCTCGTGTTGTGAAATGTTGGGTTAAGTCCCGCAACGAGCGCAACCCTTATCCTTGTTTGCCAGCACTTCGGGTGGGAACTCCAGGGAGACTGCCGGTGATAAACCGGAGGAAGGTGGGGACGACGTCAAGTCATCATGGCCCTTACGAGTAGGGCTACACACGTGCTACAATGGCGTATACAGAGGGCTGCCAACTAGCGATAGTGAGCGAATCCCACAAAGTACGTCGTAGTCCGGATTGGAGTCTGCAACTCGACTCCATGAAGTCGGAATCGCTAGTAATCGTGGATCAGAATGCCACGGTGAATACGTTCCCGGGCCTTGTACACACCGCCCGTCACACCATGGGAGTGGGCTGCACCAGAAGTAGATAGCTTAACCTTCGGGAGGGCGTTTACCACGGTGTGGTTCATGACTGGGGTGAAGTCGTAACAAGGTAGCCCTAGGGGAACCTGGGGCTGGATCACCTCCTTACCTAAAGACTG
>NZ_BAAHZP010000039.1:0-1201 GCF_054600795.1 Photobacterium sp. R1 | reverse complement strand
TGTACTGATTCAGACCTGATCTGACAGTTACCCACTTTTAGCGGTGCTGTCAGATTATATCTGGGTCAGATCCTTTTCTTCCCAGATAGCCTTCCCATCGCGAAGCGTTTCCAATGGTGTTCTGCCATTGCACATCTTGCCCTGATGAGTCCGTTCAGTGTTGTAGTATTCCATCCACTCGTCCAGATCTTTTTGGAGTTCATCTAAGTCACCATAGAGTTTCTTTCTGAAAGTCACTTGGTAGAACTCGTTCAGTATGGTCTTATGGAAGCGTTCGCAGATGCCATTGGTCTGAGGCGACATGGCTTTGGTTTTCGTGTGGTCGATGTCATTGATCGCCAGATATAGCTGGTAGTCATGCTGCTCGACACGGCCGCAGTATTCGGTGCCTCTGTCCGTGAGGATACGCAGCATCGGTAGCGCTTCAGATTCAAAGAAGGGCAGAACTTTGTCATTGAGTAAGTCTGCCGCGGTAATGGGCATTTTCGTGGTGTAGAGCTTGGCAAAAGCCACTTTGCTGTAAGTATCGACGAAAGTTTGTTGGTAGATGCGCCCAACGCCTTTCAGGTTGCCTACGTAAAACGTGTCTTGAGAGCCGAGATAACCAGGATGGGCGGTTTCTATTTCACCGCATACCTCATCATCTCGTTTCTTACGTTCAAGCGCAGCGACTTGCTGTTCGGTGAGGATGATCCCTTCACCAGCGACCTTTTTCTCTAAAGCGACTAATCGCTTTTTGAAGTTCTCCAGGTTGTGGCGAAGCCACACAGAGCGAACGCCGCTTGCCGAGATGAAGACACCTTGCTTCCTCAATTCGTTGCTCGTTCTCACTTGCCCATGAGCTGGATATTCCAGCGCATAAACCACGACGGCTTGTTCTGTCGTCGGATCAACACGGTTTTTCATGTTGGGCGTTCTTCGGCTTTGATTGACCAAAGCATCGACGCCACCTGTTTCTGCCAGCTCTTGGTAGCGATAGAAAGTGTCTCTGGAGACACCCATGACTTTACAGGCTTTTGAGACATTACCGAGTTCTTCTGCGAGATTGAGAAGACCAGCTTTGTGTTTGATGATTGGATTGCTAGTATGAAGCATGAGAGTTACCTCTTTGTTTCTTTGATTTAAGATTCAGCACCTTAATCAAAGTGGGTAACTCTCTTCTTTTCAAATCGAAGTGTCAGATCTGGTCTGAACTAGTACA
>NZ_BAAHZP010000038.1:0-1235 GCF_054600795.1 Photobacterium sp. R1 | reverse complement strand
TGTAGTGGTCAACAAATTCCGGACACAGATTTAAGCCGATTTTCAGCATTAACTGGCGACAACCCATCATTTACTTGGTGGGGCCGTTGCCTATTGTAGTAGTCCATCAAGTAATAGCTAATGTCTCTCTTAGCCTGAGTTTGGGTCAGGTAACCTGTTGCTGGTATCCATTCAGTTTTTAGACTTCTAAATAGCCTTTCCATAGGAGCATTATCCCAGCAGTTACCGCGGCGGCTCATACTTTGAGTTATTCGATATCGCCAAAGCCTTTGACGGTATTTACGGCTGCTATATTGGCATCCTTGGTCTGAGTGGAACATTACGTGGCTAGGTCGCCCTCGTTGTTCCCAAGCCATATCCAAGGCTTTACAAGTCAGCTCAGCATTTGGTTTATCTGATAGCGCCCATCCCACTACGCGTCGGCTAAATAGGTCTAGTACGACGGCCAGATAACTCCACTTTGAACCTGACCAGATGTAAGTAATATCACCACACCAAACTTCATTTGGTGCAACAACAGAGAATTCACGCTTCAGCAGATTCGGGATATCTGGCCGTTCTAACTTAGCTTGCTTATAGCGATGCGAGCCTGGCTGTTTGCTCATCAGCCCCGCTTCTTGCATGAGCTTTCGTACTTTGAATCGACCAACTTCGAAGCCCTCAGAGCGCAACATAGAAACAAGAGTTCGACTGCCAGCAGCGCCACGACTCATGTTAAAGAGCTCCTTAGCTCGGCTAGTTAACCGAATGCGATTGGCATCTGGCTTCCGCTGCTTAAACTCGTAGTAACAGGAAGACGCGACATCGAACAACCCACAAAGCATTTTGACCGGTTCGTGCTCCCTCAACTGGTCAATTAGCGAGAACGTTCGAGTTCGTCCGACATTAAGAGAGCTGTAGCTTTTTTTAGTATGGATTTTTCTCTTTCTAAGCGATTAATTCGAGCTTCTAACTCTTGGATCTTCTGCTGTTCAGGCGTCAGAGCTTTAACGGTTGGGGTCTTCCCGCCACGCTCTATCTTTAGTTGATCGACCCAGCGGCGCAGGGCTGTATCACCAACATCTAGAGAGCGTGCCGCCTCAGCTATTGAGTAGCCTTGATCAAGAACCAAGCTCGCAGCATCCATTTTGAATTCAGAAGAAAATATACGTCGTTGTCGTTTTGTCATTGAACACCTCATTTACGGTGGAGACTTTACCACCTAATTTGGTGTCCGGGATCATTAAACCACTACA
>NZ_BAAHZP010000037.1:0-1326 GCF_054600795.1 Photobacterium sp. R1 | reverse complement strand
AGGGCTCCTACTGCTTGTACGTACACGGTTTCAGGTTCTTTTTCACTCCCCTCACAGGGGTTCTTTTCGCCTTTCCCTCACGGTACTGGTTCACTATCGGTCAGTCAGGAGTATTTAGCCTTGGAGGATGGTCCCCCCATCTTCAGACAAGATAACACGTGTCCCGTCCTACTCGTTTTCACGTTTAAGGCATCGTCGGTTACGGGGCTGTCACCCTGTATCGCGGCACTTTCCAGAGCCTTCACCTGACACAAAAAACGCTTAAGGGCTAATCCGGTTTCGCTCGCCGCTACTGCCGGAATCTCGGTTGATTTCTCTTCCTCGGGGTACTTAGATGTTTCAGTTCCCCCGGTTCGCCTCATCAGGCTATGTATTCACCTGATGATAACTGCTTATGCAGCTGGGTTTCCCCATTCGGAAATCGGTGACTCAAGTGGCTCTTACTGCCTCATCACCGCTTATCGCAAGTTAGTACGTCCTTCATCGCCTCTGACTGCCCAGGCATCCACCGTGTACGCTTAGTCACTTAACCATACAACCCCAAGAGGTTTCGTATGTTCAAACAACCAAGGTTTGATTTGTTTCGCCGGACTCACTTTGCTTTCACTTTTGAAAAGTGAAGACAAAAAATACAAGACACTTGAATGTGTTTTGCTTGAGAACTCTGTTTCTTTCGAAACAGTTGATTCAATCTCAAAGATTGAATTTACTAGTCAGCTTTCCAGATTGTTAAAGAGCATTGTGAATTATCAACAGATAACCACTTTCTAAAGATTCTCGGGGAAAACCCTTAAAGAGTGGTGGAGCTAAGCAGGATCGAACTGCTGACCTCCTGCGTGCAAGGCAGGCGCTCTCCCAGCTGAGCTATAGCCCCGTCGTTCTGGGTGTCTTTCCGAAGGAAAGAATGGTGGGCGATACCGGGCTCGAACCAGTGACCCCCTCCTTGTAAGGGAGGTGCTCTCCCAACTGAGCTAATCGCCCACGGATGTTTTACATTCCCGTGGCAGGAATGGTGGGTCGTGCAGGATTCGAACCTGCGACCAATTGATTAAAAGTCAACTGCTCTACCAACTGAGCTAACGACCCGTGGCGTCCCATAGGGGAGTCGAACCCCTGTTACCGCCGTGAAAGGGCGGTGTCCTAGGCCTCTAGACGAATGGGACTTCTAATTCGTACTGATGCTGTTGGGCAGCACCAGTGGCTCTCTACATTTCGACCAGGCAATCTGTGTGGACACTGCGAAACAACGCAGTCTTTAGGTAAGGAGGTGATCCAGCCCCAGGTTCCCCTAGGGCTACCTTGTTACGACTTCACCCCAGTCATGAA
>NZ_BAAHZP010000036.1:0-1381 GCF_054600795.1 Photobacterium sp. R1 | reverse complement strand
TAAAACCCCTTGGGTGTTGTATGGTTAAGCCTCACGGGCAATTAGTACAGGTTAGCTGAGCGCCTCACAACGCTTACACACCCTGCCTATCAACGTTCTAGTCTCGAACAGCCCTTCAGGAGACTTAAAGTCTCAGGGATGACTCATCTCAGGGCCAGCTTCCCGCTTAGATGCTTTCAGCGGTTATCTGTTCCGAACTTAGCTACCGGGCAATGCGTCTGGCGACACAACCCGAACACCAGCGGTTCGTTCACTCCGGTCCTCTCGTACTAGGAGCAACTCCCTTCAATCATCCAGCGCCCACGGCAGATAGGGACCGAACTGTCTCACGACGTTCTAAACCCAGCTCGCGTACCACTTTAAATGGCGAACAGCCATACCCTTGGGACCGACTTCAGCCCCAGGATGTGATGAGCCGACATCGAGGTGCCAAACACCGCCGTCGATATGAACTCTTGGGCGGTATCAGCCTGTTATCCCCGGAGTACCTTTTATCCGTTGAGCGATGGCCCTTCCATTCAGAACCACCGGATCACTATGACCTGCTTTCGCACCTGCTCGAACCGTCATTCTCGCAGTTAAGCGGGCTTATGCCATTGCACTAACCTCACGATGTCCGACCGTGATTAGCCCACCTTCGTGCTCCTCCGTTACGCTTTGGGAGGAGACCGCCCCAGTCAAACTACCCACCAGGCACTGTCCGCACCCCGGATAACGGGGCGACGTTAGAACATCAACACTACAAGGGTGGTATTTCAAGGACGGCTCCACAGATACTGGCGTACCTGCTTCGAAGCCTCCCACCTATCCTACACATGTAGGGTCAATGTTCAGTGCCAAGCTGTAGTAAAGGTTCACGGGGTCTTTCCGTCTAGCCGCGGGTACGCAGCATCTTCACTGCGATTTCAATTTCACTGAGTCTCGGGTGGAGACAGCGTGGCCATCATTACGCCATTCGTGCAGGTCGGAACTTACCCGACAAGGAATTTCGCTACCTTAGGACCGTTATAGTTACGGCCGCCGTTTACCGGGGCTTCGATCAAGAGCTTCTCCGAAGATAACCCCATCAATTAACCTTCCGGCACCGGGCAGGCGTCACACCGTATACGTCATCTTTCGATTTTGCACAGTGCTGTGTTTTTAATAAACAGTTGCAGCCACCTGGTATCTGCGACTGCCAGCAGCTCCAAGAGCAAGTCTCTTCACCGCCGGCAGCGTACCTTCTCCCGAAGTTACGGTACCATTTTGCCTAGTTCCTTCACCCGAGTTCTCTCAAGCGCCTTGGTATTCTCTACCCGACCACCTGTGTCGGTTTGGGGTACGATTCCTTACTATCTGAAGCTTAGAGGCTTTTCCCGGAAGCATGGCATCAATGACTTCA
>NZ_BAAHZP010000035.1:0-1516 GCF_054600795.1 Photobacterium sp. R1 | reverse complement strand
TTCTTAAAGAAATGACCACTTGGGTCGGTATACTTCATCGGGTTGTTCAGCACATAACTATAGCGATTGAACGACTGGCTATTGTTCGGTGCCAGAATAAAGGTGTCTGCGCTGACAAAACAGCCCAGCGTCGCATCATACATCCGGCCGTTCATGTGGATCAGATCCACTTCATCAACCTGCTCATGACCGGTATAACCCCGGTTGGTCAGCAATGCCTGCTGAACGAACGACTTGTCGGTTTCCCAGACAAAATCACGCTCTTTACCCCAAGCATCAAAGTTCTAACGGTCAAATAAAATCCACTATGAATTGTGTCTGTCCCTACAATTCATTTAAAAGGAGTCTTTCATGCATTTAAAGACTCCAACTTTACTATTGGAAATTATTAAAAACAATCATCTTACTATCAATTGTTATATAAACAATTGCTATTTTTTCCCCACTGTCATAGATGATAAAATCACTATCTTTCGGGATAATAAGCTCATAATTCCCACTCAGCGCCAACCTAATATGACTTGCAATTTGTTTTAATACATCATCGTTACTAGATTTTGTAACAACCAAATCTAAAAACGACGCCCAATTAAATTCATCGAAGTTACAAAAATAAAACATCTTCTGAAAATCAACAATCCATAAACTGCCAAAATCCTCAACCAGATAAAATTCATTCCCAGCACTTAAAGAAGATTCTAACTTTAACTTTGCTTGTTCATTTATTGGAAGCTGCAATTTCTCCCCTTCAAAAGTAAAACTTTTTAACTTATATCTGTCCCTAACATCTAACAGACTCATCTCAGTCAATTTATCATATTTAACATATTCATTCATTTGCACTCCTATATTAACGGGACAATTACTTGCGGCAATAATGCCGCAAGAAGTTAGGAGTAAAATAAAAGCCAACAGTATTTTAACATTTCTATTCACCACGATACCACCATCTTCTTTCAGCGGAATTTATATACTGCTGTTTATAATTCAATACTGAATGTGTTTTCAGAGAATTTATTGATAAATCACCCAGAAAATTACTGACATTATTCAATGTGCTAATAGTATTAACTCCTCCAGCAAGACCACCAATACCTGATGAAAAACTTAACCGATCCATACTACCTGTAACAGAGAAAAAGATGTCATTATGATCCGTATTACCTGTTAAATTGTTTGCAGCATACTTGTACTGATTTTCTATAGCAAGAGCCGACACATTCATTGATAAATATCTCGATTTTAATGGGGACGTATAGTAATCGGGAAGATCATTCATCGATATAAGCCCATACTGCTCCCCAAAAAAAGCAATAGTTTTTCTACAAAATGACACAGAGATATCACAAGTCATTTGCTGAGCCGTGAAAGTGCTTATCGAAGGATCTCTTGTCCACGCGCGTCTCCATTTATGATGAAGTTCATCATTAAACAACCTCGAAAACGCCCCCGTCACAGCACCATTCTCAAACTTTCCTCCACTTAATCTTGAACCTGTCCCACCTATGACTGCTGC
>NZ_BAAHZP010000034.1:0-1612 GCF_054600795.1 Photobacterium sp. R1 | reverse complement strand
GCTGTCTACGGTGCCGCCCAGCGTGACAACGGTTTTCAGGTTCTGATTCATTTCTCATCCTTCTTGGGCAGCAGTTCCAGAAACTGAATAAACGTGATGTAAGGCAGCTCCAGAAGCTCACTGAGCTGCCAGCCGGTGTGGCTGGCCAGAACAATCATGCCTCGTTGGATGTCCCGCTCTCCGAGTCCTTCGGCGGTTCTGTCTTCTTGCGAAACCCCAAAAAAGCATTTTTCACCGCTTCATAATCATCCATATCCAGCTCTTGAATGACCGTCAGGTCAACTTCACACAGCAGCGCAAACAGGTGAATCTCCTTGTCCGCATCATGTTTATTCTGCTTATCCGCAATCAGCTGGTCTTTCACCCGGGGGCGGCGCATCTTCAGCGCGGTGATTTCCGTGGCGCCGGATTTCACCGGATATTCCAACGTAATTTCAGTTGATTTTGATGGGTAAGCCATGAGTTTTCATTCCTGTAAAAAAGGCCGCACAAGCGGCCTGTTGATCTCAAAGAAAATAATTGAATTAAGAAAGTCGCAGAATGGCCCGGATACCTTCCAGCACATCGATGCCGCCAATCTTTCGGACGTGGTTGATCGGGTCGATTTCAATCAGCACCAGACCAGAGCGAGAAACCTTGTAGTAATTGAGCTTCATGGTCACCTTCATGGCCTTGTCACGCTGACTGCCGCCATCCTGAGTATCCCGCTCAATCTTGGTGATCATGCCACCCAGCTCTTCAACCAGCTCATAGCTGTTGCCTGACAGGTCGGTATAGGTCGAGCGAACGGAGACAACCGTCCGGGCGCCCTGACGCAGGCCAAACAGCGGCAAGACGCTCACATCCACCCCGAACAGCGAAAATGACGCCTCCATCGGTGCCATGCCATCATCAACCGGAATAGGCATATCCATGTCCCCAGCCTGAAAATCCGTGGTTAAAACTTCCAGCACCGGCGGCGTGTACTCCTTGGCATTCCCGGCCTTGCCGACACCATCCACCCAAATGGACCAGCGGCTTAATAAATTATCAGCAGCCATTAGCTAAATACCTCTTCCAGATAGTTGTCATTCAGTCGGCTGCGGAACACCACGTGCTCAGCCGGATACGGCGGGCAGAAATCAAAGTCAAAATAGACGATGCCTTTCTTGATGGTTTCTGGGGAGTTCAGGTCCGGATCGGCCCAGCACTCACCGCCCAGAATGGCGCCCAGAGATTTCAGTTCACGCAGGTACGCATTCACCCCGCCAACCACATCATCCACATAGGACTGGGTGATGTTTCGGTCCACGGCCCACATATGGGAGCGCTGCACGCTGTCATTGATGATGTCAGCCGTCCGGCGGGTCTGCTCGAACTGCCATTTGGGATCCACGCTGCAGGTGCGGTTCCCCCAGTGACGGAAACCACCCTCGCGGATAATCGTGCTGACCTTGTTTTCATTGAGCATGTTGGCGGTGGTGTTCGGATCGCCCAACGACCAGTCCACAGGCTGGGATGTACCCACAATGCCGTAAATGGGCTGGTTCGACTTCGACCACCAAAAGCCCTTCTCCGCATCAATCCGGGCACGCAGACCGGCCTGACGGGCTGAGGATGGACGGTCAATTTC
>NZ_BAAHZP010000033.1:0-3226 GCF_054600795.1 Photobacterium sp. R1 | reverse complement strand
CCAGACTGATGCGGATTTTACTGCCATCGACAGAGACCGACAGGGTTTTACTGGCTGCAGCCGGATCAACCAGTTCCACACTGATTGCATTGCCCGCCTTGCCTGCCTGAGAGGCCGTGAACACCAGACCGTCATTAAGAACAGCGCTGCCGAGCGTCAGGCTGGCCGCTATGGCGGCTGCTGAGTTCGGGGCCGTACCAATTAGGCCAATCACCGCCGATTTCACGGTTTGAATGGGGCGTGTTCCATCATCAATTTCAATAACTTCAACACCGTGGAGAAATTGCGTCATAACCGATTCCTATTCGTCGGATAATAAAAAAACCCGCCGGGGCGGGGTGCTTATCAAGTCAAAGGGATGTAATGTCAGGCTAACCCGGACAAAACAGGGCGCTCACCAAATGGGAACCCCTGTTGTTCCGGGTACTCACTTAATAATTTTCTATCGTTCAGAAGCTGCATGAACGCTTCTTCAGATTGAATTGGGGAAGTTCTCATTTCAGGCGGGTAATTTTGATCTCTTTCATACTGGTCGATTCGGTCAATGACTTTTCTCAGTTCACTGTCACGCCAGTTTCTCTCTTCCCCTGATTTGATGGGCCGATGCCGTTCAATATCATAAACCCAGCCTTTTCCGTCTTCCCAGGAGTCAAAATCACCAGGCTCTTCTAAACAATGCGTCGCTGGCAATGGTTCGAGATCCTGAATCTCATAGTCCTCAGACTCAACTCTTGACTTTGCATAAGCAAACTTACCCCGGTTATCTTCCAGAATCCGCCACTCACCATTGCTGAAGTAGGGAGAAAAGCCGTCTTCTGTCTTCGGTGGTGTGATAAACGTATGGCCCTCCGGAAGCACGAAATTAAAATCAGACACTTCAAAACAGACGCCATACTGATTGTAATATTTCTCACCAATTAAAATCGGGTAAATGGACCATCCGTGGCCATGTTGATAGAGAACCGTCTGTGTTTCATTATCATACTCAGGTGGCGACTCTGTGATGGCCCAGTCTGGATATTGGCCGTCCGGCTCGCCAATGACATATTTTTCACCGCTTTCTGAATAAAATACCTCATAGGACATATCTTTGATTTCTTCAGACCAACGCTCTGAAATACGATCATATCTGGCAATCATGCCCGGCGCTGAAGGAACATAAAGATTTTGCGTAAAATCCTGCCCCAGCGAGGTGCCTTTCGCCACATGCTCATGACAGTTTTCAAGCCACCAGCCATCTTTAGACAGTCTTGAAACTTCAATCACTTTCGAAGAAGAGAAAAATTGATTCATTACGCCATCCTGATAATCCAGTTACATTTTCGGTGGTCAATTGTGTTTTTCAGCGCCCCAAATAATGCGACAAAAACAGTATGAGAATGGGAGCCGACATTGGTTACATGGGTGTGTTCACCCGCGGAATTCGTTAACCTGGAATGAGTCCACTGATTTGAATAGGTACCAAAGCCAGCATTCCCTCCACCATTTGCCGTATTCCCTAAGTAGTAATAACTCGTATGGGCGTGATTACCGGTTTTACTCGAAGTTTTATTCCCAATATTTGTCGAACTGACCGTTGAATTGGGATGGCCATGCTCGATGACTTTCCCTTTTTCCCAATCACCAACAGTTTCACTATCCTCTTTACCGATCAGGCCATTCCCCCGCATATCCGGGATAATGCCGTCCGGATAAACTTTCGCGAGTTCAGGATACAAACTTTTATCAAATGGCTGTGCTTTCATGATTGCAAATCCATCTGGAGCAATATCTGAGAACCAAGGGATTGGGGCACCAACCGGGTATATCCTGGAAGACAGGCTCAGCCATAAGCGATCCACCAGTTTTTGTGGGGAGAGTGCTTTCCAGAGCTGCGGCAGCTTGATGTGTTTCTCAGCCATTGACTGACTGTCAATATCATCATCCGTGGCTGCATTATCTTTTCTCTCCAGGTGTGCAACCTTGCTGTCAACATATTGCCTTGATGCAAGTACAATGGCTGGATCGATTTTTAATTCGACCGATTCAGCAGAACTAACCTGGAGGACAACACGGATCGTTTGGGTTCGACCTGAACCCTCTTCCAGAATAGGCTTGTATGTTTCAGGAAAATTACCGACGGCAATTAAGTCGCCATCTTCGTCATACACACCCACTTCCCGTATCGTCCATCCTCCAACGTTTTCAGGAATGATGAGTTCACAGATAATCCAATTTGCGTTATTTGGATCGACTTCAACCGAATTGAGGGGTAAACGGACCAACTCATTGACCAATTTTTTCTGCTGGGCATTTGGTGTAGGTAATGTCCCGTTACCATCGCCTACCGCTAATGTGGTGAACTTTACCGCCTGCCCTAATGCGGTGGCATTCGCTAATTTTGCTTCACCAATTTCGGTTAATAAAACATAAAATTTATTCATTGGGGTATACACTCACGCTGTCAATCGTGTGTTCTAAACCTGCATGACAATACAAACCTGTCACGGTTAACTGACTTTCTTTATATGGGAAAACAGAGGTGATATCGCCGCTGTAAATCGATGCGCCATAAAAGTACGCACCTCGCACTTCTGCTTTGATCTCCAATCCCAGCAAATGACTTCTGAGCGGCTTCGCATCATAGATAAGTGCCACCATCTGGGCATACACTTCATCAGTAATGCCTTTATCTAAAATGCCAACGCTCAATTCGAATGTATGGGGAGGCCCCTGAGGCGATTTTTCCCACCACTCAATGACGTCAATCAGAAAGCCCAGCGGCTCCACGACACGACGCACCGCTGCAATGGTGCCTTTGTGCTTGTGAACGAAAAACGCCGCATCAATGGCGGCGCGTTTCTCTTGCTCACTCCAGTTGGCATCCCATCGGTCTACAGAAAAGCTCTGAGCCAGATAGGGCAAAAATGCTGCCGGGCATTGCCACGGGTCCCATAAGTCACGGATGGTTACCGGAAGCTCTGGCGTAATGGCGCTTGCTATGGCCACTTCTGCCCGGGTCGCATTGGGGGGCAGAATGTTATTCATCTTCTCCCCCGTAATTCACCGTAATATTGATGCAATATCCGGCCTGCTCTTTGGAAATCACAATGTCTGCCGCCGGCTGATGCAGCACGACATTTTGCACACCGGCTGCATGCAGGGCTGCGTCGATGGCACTACGGCGAATATTGCGACCCAGCCGGAACTGCTCCGTGGTATAGGCGGCAATCCGCTCCTGCGCTGC
>NZ_BAAHZP010000032.1:0-4089 GCF_054600795.1 Photobacterium sp. R1 | reverse complement strand
AGGTATGCCCGTCAGAAGCTAACTGCTGGTCATATATGGCATCGTTGATCCTCAAGCTGATTTGATCAACAACGCCCTTCGGCGGCCGTGCTGCACGTTTACTCTTAGCCTTTTTCGCCCCAGACTGTGACAAGAGCTCTCCAGGATCAATGCCTTCAGCTAGAAGCATTTCACGGTATTGGTTTAATTTTTCTTCACGCTCTTTTTCTTTCGCAATATCTTCAGCTTCGTGTTCTTCGCGCTCAGTAACAACCGTTGTTAATTTTGATAATGCATCTTTCAATTGTTCTAAAGGATATTCACGTGCAGCTGCACGCAGTGAACGGATATTTAACAGTACTTTCAGTTCTTCTGACATAGTGCCTCTTCTTATAATCAAGTGATGAGCTTTGGTTATGAAATAAATATAGTATAACAGCTATATATTCAATTTCCGTTAGTATGCCGAATAATCAATGGTAATCAAATGATTTTTTTTTAAAAAATCATTTCGACCATGCATGCATATCTTTTAACTTCCCCAAGACAAGTTTACTAAAATGTTCAACATCCAAGAAATGCATATCAAGAAATTGTAAGGAGGTTCAATAAGACTCGAAAGGTAACAACCTATTAAACAAAATCACTAGCATGATAGTAGCTCAACTCCCGCTTAATAGTATCGGAGGATATTTTCAGATTAGAAAGCGATACGAAAAAAATGTTAAATTGAGGCAGGCAAAAAAGAGTGTGCCTATCTTTCAAATGAAGACCGGCACTACTGTTTATATGTCTAAATTCGACGGCGTGGGAAGGGTTTTGTCGTTTTTGTGCTCTTCTTGATGACGTTTAGTTAGAGAGAGTACAATGTTATCCATCTCAGCAGCCAACTCTGGTTTATCCGCAACGCGCACAACGTGGTGCATCTCCGTATCTTGCCCATTGATTGGCTGTTGTGAAAGTTGGCACTCCTCATCTTGACCTGCCTCTCTCAGTTGTTTGCGTTTCATCCTCTTTGCTTGGTTGGATTTTTTTTCCACCGTGGTGGCAGCAATCGCGCGTGATTTCATGGCACCAGTTTCGGTGAATAGCCCGTGTGCTGATGATCGAAAGGCTTGGCCACGCGCCTTAACGTCGGGGTCGTCACTTTGCAAACAGGGTTGATTCCATTTCATAACCGTAGCCATTCTAACGAAGGCTACATCACCTATGTGAAATTTTTTGTCTTCAGGGGCATTAACCACATGATCTTTCGCCTCAGATTTGGATAAGCCCGTCTGTTCATGAATTATGCGGGAGTCCATGTAAAGGCGATAATTGACCACTTTGGTGTCTGTCTGCACCTGTAAAGCCGTTATGGGGCGCTCACCATCAACGGCGTGACTAACGACAGTTTGTGTCTCTTCTAATAATGCAATTTTCATTGATTCATTCATAAAAACATTCTCTTCCATTATTGATCACTGGATGCTTTTCCGATTTTCTCAATAATGCACGTATAACTTAAGTCATCTGCTAAGTTTATCGTGTCGATAGTATGTTCGATAAGCGCTTGCTCGCGGCTGTCTCTAGGCTGCTCTAAGCGCTCATATAAAAATTCCAACGTACTGCCTTGCGCCAAATAAGGCACTTTGTTTATCCACTTCACCTCACCCTCGTCGGCTTCAGCGAGCGCATCTTTCAGTCCTCTAATGTCAGTGCCAATGGACTTCGCTAAAGAAGGGGTGTTGTAAAATGGCTTGTGTGTTTGATTACCATGATCAAGCACCGTATAAGAATTTTCTAACAGGTCTTGGTTGTTTCGGTCGATGGTCTCGTTAACATCTTTGGCAACACTGGTGATTAAAGGGGTAACAAGCTTAGACAAAGACACCTGAGCAACGGGTAGCTGTTTATCACTCATGTCAGTCACCTTTAAAGTGTCATCATAGTGTAAAGCTCGTTGAGCTTATCAAATGCTTTCGCGGCATTCTCGTCGCCAGGGTTTTTGTCAGGGTGCACTTGCAAAGACAACGACTTGTACCATTTTTTAGCTGCTTGACCGTCGTCGTACATATTAGGGGTGATGCCCAAAAGTTGATTGCGACGTTTGCCATCGACTTCAAGCAACAAGAACATCAGCTTGTCTTTCCGTGATTTAAAGTAATCCACTTCTCCCAATGAGACGCCGAGCTTATCTTTGGCTTGTAGCTCTTCCAATTGAGACTGAACTAAAGCCAACTTCTTTGCCAACGAATTGTGCTCTGCGCGGTCTTTCTTTCGTTTGATTAACAAAAGAGCATTGAGTGCCGCAAAGCATAGAGTCGAGATAATCAAGATAGTGTTCATAAGATGCCTTTCAATTTCAAATAATCTTCACAATATGCATGAAGCTGAAATTTTACACAACCTTAAGATATAATCGCTCGAACGTAGATATTTTGAGCAAGCTAAGAAAAAGATCTCCCAACCACAGAAAGGCACACTCAGAAATTTTTCTAAGTATATAGGTGTCTATAGCTCTAACCGCCACATGTGCACTTATTTACATATACTCAGTTTGTGTATGAAAAACTTCGATACAACAAGTAATTTTCGTCTTCGGATGAGAGTCTTTTGTTCGTACTTCTTATTTAACGTCGTTCATCACCAATGCAAAAGCGTCCAAATACTGGCTCATGCCCTCTCCAGCAAGATGGAACGATTTAATCTGTCCAGGGGGAATGGTCAACCCATTACGTTGTGCAGTTGAAAGTAAATTTTTGTCTGTAAGGAGACGGTAGAGTAGTCCGCATTGGAGTGTCTCACGTTCTGTGATCTCATCTTTTAACATGCATCTTAATGAAATTAATGCACGCAGTTGATCATACTCCTTTACGTTAGGACCATTGTGGTGAAACATCAGAAGACCGGCTACTGCGCCAATTAGCATACTTATCACAACATCAATCGCGGGCATGCCCAAAGAAAGCGCTCCCCCAACAGCCCCTACAGCTCCTATGAATTGATAGATGCGCACCCATTGTTTCAATCTTGACCTTTCATTTTCATTATGTTCTGAGTGAAGATTCTCTAACCTTGATAATTCTTGCTTGTTTTGTGCAAGAGATGTCCTCCAAAAACATAACGCAACATATTTGTCTTCATCTGTGCAATGACTCATAGCACGAACATCAATATCTTCATACCAATCTGTTACCTGAACAGAAGGTATAATGTATGCTGATTCTCTTTTGAACAGACCTGATATCCTTGAATATTGACTAGAAGGGTCATGCACTTTCATACCCATTTTCTGCCAAAAAGCGACACGGCGTTGATGTGACCTACAAGCATTTTTTTCATCGTCACCATCAGGTGACATTTTACCTATCAATTTAACCGTTGAAGTAATCAAATCAGCATTTGTGAAGTAATATTGAAGAAAAGCTAATGTACTTGAAACTATGTCACTGCCATAGCCTTTATTTGAATTGCCGCTGTTGTCACCATTTCCCGTCAGATCAATTATTTTAATTGAAGAGAGGCAGCCATCAGCAAAAATTAATTTACCCTGAAATTTAATGGCCGAACCTTTTCCAGCGTTTAGAAAGAGCTTACCGTCAAAGAACCCGGTCGACTCAGGGAAACATAAATGATAGATGTTCCCTTTTTTTCTAGCATAGAAATTCTTTTTAACCATATCTCTCATCACTATTCATAGAAACAAAAAAAACCACTATAAGGATTGTAAGCCATTTTATAACTTCACCCTCATTCCATGCTAGAAGCCACAAGAAGAAAATGTGTATTGATTGCCCAAGAGAATCAATGCTGTTCGTGATTTTTAGCCTGAGTGTTCGTCACTCGGCTATGCTCACACTTCAGATATCATACGAAAAAACAGAATTTTAGTGCCAAGAAATCTATAATGTGCATATAATACTTGGTTGTTATTAACAGTCACATTAAGGTGTGCCATCCGTCTCATTTTTATTATTTTTCATCCCATCATGAAGCTTTGGGTTAATACGATTCAAATCATCCGTACTGTAACCCATCGTCAGTAGTCGATGGCGTTGTTGATCAAATCAGCTTGAGGATCAACGATGCCATATATGACCAGCAGTTAGCTTCTGACGGGCATACCTA
>NZ_BAAHZP010000031.1:0-4692 GCF_054600795.1 Photobacterium sp. R1 | reverse complement strand
TTACATCATGCAGGATTCTAGGCGGGATAAGCCTTAGAGCGAGATTACAGGGCCAGTCTGGTGTGACCGACCCAGCGATCTAGGATTTTAGTGTGGGGGAATTCAATTCTCATCCTGATCATCAATAAAACTCACATCACGCACGAACTCGTTGGCTAAAATGCCATTTAGAATAGAATCATCCAATTTGCCTTGCGTAATACTTATAAGGTGTTTAGATAGACCAGACAAAATGTTTTCTTTCATCTTTTTCTTTATTTCTTCAAAGCAAATCTCTGGTGTATCTAACAAGCTATCACGATAAATGAATATCGCCCCTTTCCATTTTCCCTCAGTTAATTTTGCACCCAGAAAACGCCCTTTTTTTCCAGTACAGTTGGGAAATGCTTTTCGATGGTAATACGCAGAATCCACTCTGTATGGTTCATATCCATTATCTTCAAAAAATTCTGGTAGTAAAAAAGTTAGTTCATCACTTTCAAGCTGACTAAGATCGCCATTTAACTCAACTCTCAAAATATAACTATACCAAGCGTGCTCATTAGTTTCGGGGAGGTTAGTTACCTCAAAACTAACGTCCCATAATTTATCTGCCATTGGATGGTTATCAACGTAAAGCCTAATTAATTTTCTGACAATAGAGCTAGGTGATTCACCATCCATTGTACAAAGAGACTTCAGTTTGTTATCAAGAGCATCATCAATTCTAACTCTAACAATATTTTCTTTAGCCATTTTGACTCTCTCCCTTCCGGCTACGTTTTTCATTTTGTACCACAATGCTAACAACAAAATCGCCGTAGTTCAAATTCTATTTTGTGCCACGCGAGGCAAGGGGATCACGGATAATGCGAAACATAAATAGAATCAAGCACATATTAAATCTATGGTATAAATTGTCATGGAGTTTAATATGATCAAAGTTACATCTTTAGGAAACCTCTCCTCACTACCAATCACCACAACCCTGAAAGAACAAGTCAAAGCCATACTCACCGAACCATTCCACGATGAAGCAGAAACCCAACAAGCATGGGATGAACTGCAATGTGGACTCTGGTTCCTAACTTCAATTTCTGAACTCTCTGCTGTCGTCGTCGACGATATCGAACTGCTGAAACGGGCACTAACATACACTGAATTCGAAGACGATCTGGATTACGGAGCAGTACTTACTTTGAGCATTGTCGAGGACAGTGGTAAGGGAATCTACATGCTGCTACCTAAGACACTGCTCACTGAATTACGCCAGTATTTCTCCATCGAGAATGACTGAGGAGGCAGTGATGCAATCCCGAAAATTCAAATTCAATAAGCGCCAACTCGACTCATTACCACCGACGCCGACGGCGAGCAAAAGTAAGGAAACAGAATATACCGACGAGTTGTGCTCAGGTCTCAAGCTCATCGTTAATCGCCAAGGGCGGAAACGCTTCTTATTTAGATATACCTATTTCGGTCAAAAAAGGTCTTTACAGATAGGAGAGTACCCATCATTAGATATTTCTACTGCTAGGCAGTTAGCTAATGACCATAAGCGTGAGATAGCCCTAGGTAATGACCCCAAGGCAGTCAGGGATGAGAAACGTAATGTGCTCACTTTCTATGAGTTCGCTGAACAGCATTACCTCCCCTACGCACGAGTTAACAAAATCACAGCTGCAAGCGATGAAGGAAATCTAAAGATGCACTTCTATCCGGTATGGGCCAAGAAACCTATTACGGATATTAGTCAGCAAGACATACAGAAGCTGCTTGATGGCCTGTTAGAAGGGAGGAAACCAGCAACCGTAAACAGGCTCAGGAGTTTAATTCTTAGAATTCTAAATTTAGCAACTCAATGGAACTTTCTCGACAAAAATCCAGGTAAGTATATCAATAAGCTAAAGGAGAACAATGTTCGCCAACGATTTCTATGCCAAAAAGAAATTTCTGCTTTCATCTCAGCTTGCGATGCAGAACCTAATCGTACCCAAGCCAACGCTCTAAAATTCGCCTTGCTAACTGGAATGAGGATCGGGGAAATCACTAATTCTAAATGGGACTGCCTTACCGTCGACGACGACGGCAATTGGAGTCTATTCCTGACCCACACAAAGTCAGGGTTATCAAGAACCGTACTACTCAACCAGCTCGCAATGGAGGTCATAAATGATCAGAGACGATATCAAATCCCACGTAATCCCTATATTTTCCCCAGTAGAACTGCCACTGGACGACCTATTGCCCACCCGAAGAAGGCGTTTGCCCGCATTAAGAGGGCTGCTGGTATATTAGATAACTTTAGAATTCATGATCTACGTCACACTTTTGCATCGATCTTGGTGAACTCAGGGAATGCCACTCTTTATGACGTCCAGAATTTACTCGGTCATTCTAGCCCACAAATCTCGACTCGTTATGCTCACTTGGCCAGTAGTCGACTAAGAGCTGTTAGTGCCAACGTATCAGAGCTAGTACAACAAGCCACTAAATCAGAAGGAGAAAAACATGCCAGTAATTGCAGCTAATCCATTGTTCGGATTAGGGTTCATCATCGGATACGCAATCTACAAAGAGATTAATAAGGAGTAACGTTATGCCATTACCACTGATGTACTTTGGCTATGGGGTTGTAGCAGGTTTCTTGTTTGCTTCCAAAGAAAAATCTAGCCAATTGATTTGATTGGAAAATTTAAGATAGGGCTACTTTTTGGATTGTTAGCCCTTACTTTGCATAGGGCACCCTATGCTATACTGCTTCGCCATTGCTAGGTGAGCAATTGAAAGTAAGAGAGTTTGTTGATGAGCGAAAGTATAGAATGCCTGAAAGAGAAGGCTATAAATCATGAAAATGAACAGTTAGGTCTTTTCAAAGATCAATTAGTTGTAGGTGATTCTCGACAGGCTCTATCTAATGTCCCGGACAAAACTTTTCAGATGTGCGTAACATCTCCTCCGTATTGGGGGCTGAGGGATTACGATATTGAAGGCCAGATAGGTGCCGAAACCACCATTCATGAATTCATTAACGATCTTGTTGCTGTTTTCCGTGAGGTTAGAAGAACACTTAAAGATGATGGTATTTTGTGGCTAAACATCGGCGATTCCTTCACCAGTGGTGGAAGAACTTGGCGAGATAAAGATAAAAAGAACCCTGCAAGAGGGATGAGCTACAGAGCGCCAACGCCTGAAGGGCTAAAACCTAAAGACCTCATTGGATTGCCTTGGAGATTGGCATTAGCTCTGCAAGACGATGGATGGTACTTAAGGTCTGACAATATATGGTACAAACCTAACTGCCAGCCAGAGTCAGTCAAAGATCGGCCAACTCGTTCTCATGAATATGTATTTATGCTTTCTAAAAGTGAAAAATACTATTATGACCACGAAGCAGTGAAAGAACCGACAGCTGATGGTAAGAAGCTTAGAAACCGCAGAACTGTTTGGGAAGTAAAAACCAAACCTTTCAAAGGTGCTCACTTTGCAGTTTATCCACCGGAACTAGTTGAGATATGTGTAAAAGCTGGCAGTAAAGAAGATGATATTATCCTAGACCCATTTTTCGGCTCAGGGACAACAGGAATGGTTAGTCGTCAATTAGGCCGCTCATACTATGGCATTGAGTTAAACCCCGACTACGCACAGATAGCACGTGAACGCTTAACTGAAGCTCCACCACAAATTGATCTTGATTTTAAATAAAGAAAGGAGCCTACCTAGGCTCCTTTCTTTTTATTAGGTATCAAATTCCCAAGTCGCATGGACAATACATTCACTCTTGAGAAGATTTTTTATTTGAAGTTTTCTCTCACCACCACCGTCAAAGTACAGTGAGTAAAGTAATTGTCCATCTCGTTTTACATAGCAATATCCAGGCTTTATGCTTTGCGAACTGCCATGCTTCATTTCAAACTCGCCTTGCTGGCAGAGCAGTAATAATTTTTTTGGTATTTCAACTAATTCGTAGAAGTGCTGGTATCGACTTCCAACTTTACTCCCTGGAAGATACCTTAATACGAGAATTCGTTCATAGCCTTCCATGTGAGATAATAATTCATCACGTAATTCAGGTAATACGGATTCATCAGAGAGCCAATTTGGGTTTTTACCTAACTCCATCCATTTACTAATATGAACAGTGTTTGGTCTAATGCTATTGCCAGCCTGAGTTTTTAGGGAGTAACGCTCGCCAGCAATTGTAATATCATGCCCTGGATTTCCGGGAGGTGCTAATTTAGCTTTACCTGATACTGCCTTTATGGACTCTTCCAGCCCAGTTTCGAAATGCACCTTAGTGAAAGGAGAGTTAGTCAGATGCGAATGCACCATGATCCTAGAACCAAGGTAAGCAGCTGATTCTTCAGTAAGAATAGCTTTTTCAAAAGGTAAGTTGGTAACAGAAAATGAATAAGATGAGTTCAAGGCACGCTCGACGCTAGCAACGACTTTTTGATTACAGTTCCGAACTGTCTTCTCTTCAATTTCATTCATATTTACATATCTCACAATACGCCACTATCCATGGCACAATAATTTTAGGTGATAAGAATTAAGCGTTGTGCACATCATTCACCTGCAACAAGGCTAATATCTTTGGTGTAATCTGTCAATCACCCACACTAAAATCCTAGATCGCTGGGTCGGTCACACCAGACTGGCCCTGTAATCTCGCTCTAAGGCTTACTCTGCCTAACTTCCTGCATGATGTAG
>NZ_BAAHZP010000030.1:0-5162 GCF_054600795.1 Photobacterium sp. R1 | reverse complement strand
ATGAACGGCTATCAGCCAAGAAAATCAGCGGTAGCTGCGTCTACTTCTTCCTGAGACATCTGAGACCAGTCAGGTGCTACATCTAGCAGAGATGCAGACTCTTCGGAGTCCTCCATCAAGGCATCCATAGCATCGTCATCTAACGGTTCAAAATCGCCCAGCAGCTCACTCTCATCAATTTCTGGTAGCTCCTCAACGTAATAGCTGTCCTGTGCTGACTCAACCATATGTACTGAACTTTCAACAGTTTGTGCAGCATCCTTAATTGGTGCTGGCTCTTCTGTTTCAAGTTGTTCTACTACGGCTTCGACATTAGGTACATCCACCTCTGCTGCATCAATGGCGCGCAATATTAACTTACGACCATTAGTACCTCGCGCACCACCAGAAAGTACCTCAACACCTTGTTTTGTTAGCTGTTCCTTTATGCGGTTAAGCTTCCCAGTTAATGCCGAAGCATTTTGAGGCCAGTTACGAGGCAGACGACGCATTCCCGCCAATATCGAATTCATCAGCATCTTATGCACCTGGCTAGGAACGCCAGAAAACTGCTTATGCTGTTGGACCACATTAACGATACTAGCTAGGAACTCATCGTGCTCTACAACTTGCTGGTTCAAAGCTTTTTCCTGAGTCTTGTTCACATATTGCTGAACTGACTGATCTTCAATGCCTATAGCCCGCTCGAAAGCTGCTAGGAATAAATTGAAATCACCAGCTCGATGATTCGATATGGTTTCAACCGAGCCTATGTAGCTCATAGCTTTCGAGGTGGTATCCAGCAACCAAGCCTGAACTTGAGGCAGGATCTGGTCAAGCTTACGGTAGATCTCAATGTCACTGCCATAGACTACCTTTGGCTTGCCCGCCTTCACAAACAAAGAGCGTGTACACAAATCATGCTGCTTCGGAAACGATATTGCCGTCATGATCAATGGTTGGTGCAATCTTGTGGCAACCACGTCAGTGTTCGTATATAGCTTACGATCATCGACAGTACCTCCGGTTGCTATGCTACATAGCGCATTAGCCAATTTATCGTTGATACCACCGCAGTTATCGAAGCACATTAGGTAGTTCTTCGAGACTGTCGCTACCAAGTCGCGTCCATCCTTTGGCTGAGCTTTCACCGTATCTTCACCCAGACCAAGTAGCTTAGTTAACAAGCGAGCTACCGTGGTCTTTCCTGTTCCAGCATTTCCGTGCAAATACAGAATAGGGAACGTAAGCCCATCGGCACGAGGATGTGAAAGGATGAAACCAGCATACGCCATAATTAATGCAAATTGATTGTCATTCAGATTACTGAACACCTGTTTCAGCTGGCTGACAACACGTTCGCTATCGTAAGGAGCCGAGCCATAACTTAAGCAGCCATTCGACGGAGCGTGGCGGAATGTAATACCTGTGGCTTCATCGATAGTTCTGACTTCACCATCAGACAAAACTAAAGCTTTTCCGTCAGTACTACTCATATTCAGCACCACACCCTTGGAAGGATCGTCCTCATCCAGACGTTCGTTGTACAGCGCTACGTCTACTTCCTGACCATCTATCGTGGCACTTAACGCCACTGATTCAATAGCCTTCTTGATATCTGAGCGAAGTAATCCTTTAATGCCAGCAGATCTAGCAGCTTTAGCCACCAGAGCGAAGAACTCATTACTTTCCAATGGAATACTATAGTTCACAGCACTACCGGACGTGATTAATACTGGCTCTCCTCCATCCAACGCAACAACACAGTTTGGCGTCTTCTCTAGGGCTTCGATCAAGCTATCACTGAAAATATCCTCATTGCTTTTTAGAGCTTGAGTTAAAGCTACTGCGATAGGAGCCGCTAGAGGTGAAAATGGAGTTTTTGGTCCTTGAGCTGTCTTGCTGTTTTTAGTACGTAGTTGCATTTTAATCTCCTGATTAGTAATTAACGATTGTTTGTTACGTGGTATTCGCAATCGCAACGCAGGCGATATCCTTCTCCCAGCACCTCCTCGGAAACATCCGCCATAGTCTTTTCAACTAAGGAAAAAGCTTCTGAGTCTGTAGCTTGGGTCTGGACGCCTACGCAGTCGTGAATTGCGAAAATAAGTGGGATGTTCATTCGCTCTAGCTTGATGCAGAGCTGGCGGAGCATGTAGCTGCATACCGCCTGAACATAGAAATTTCGGATTGTTGTCGTTCGCGTGTCGGCGGCGACGGTTCTACGAAATCCGAAGACTTCAGCGAAACCTTGTTTCTTCGCCTCCTCCACTTTTCCATCGAGATACGCATCGACCTTAGAGAAGATGGCACGTAATTCCCGATCCCAGATTGCCGCCACTGTCGGACTGACACCGAACTTCTTAGTTATGCCTCGTGATGTGATACCGTATAGGTGTGCGATACACAGCCGCTTGAAGCGCACTCTGTCTAGTTCAGTGAAAGCCTGAGAGCGTGATTGCAGCTCTAGGTACAAGTCTCCATTTTGGTAGGCAGACCATAGAGCATGGTCGCCAGCCAATGCCGCGAGTGATGCTGGCTCCTGTGAACAGTAGTCCAACACAAATATTTGCTTACCCTTTTTCGGATAGAGCAGGTGGTTGCGGATTGGTTTAGACAGGTATACGAAAGATGCGCCTTTTGGTGCCTCTCTACCTGTCGAGGAACCGAATGGATTAGGCCATTCATGGTGCTTACCTCGGAAGTCGACATTGAATCGCAGTACATTTCTGTACCGAACGTACATCATTGCTACGTACATTCGCTGGGCGAGTTCTACATTGACCTCTTTTAATTTGCGCCGTTCTATTACCAACGTGCCATCTGGATTCCTCGGCCAAAGTGTTAGCTCTGGCCCTGAGAGAAAGAAGGCGGGGTCTCCCATCACCTGTACGCGATTCTCATCATCTATACTGAGAAGTCCCATACCGATCAGGTATTGAAGGTTCGCCTCGCCAGTTTCGAGGTTTCGTTGGTATTTCATCAGCCGACCGATATGTACCGGAATGCCCCGTTGGTAACGAAGAACACAGCTTTCTATGTAGGCTCTGTCGTCGCTGTCGCCAAGGACATCCGAATCTCCCACCAATTCTTCCAACTTGCCAGCTAGAAAGTCTGATGGTGGTTCGAAGGTTTTATATTGGCTTAACCAACCCTCCAGTCGTTCGGCTTTGGCCTTATTCCCTATCGGTTTACACGCTGATATATGTTTCGCTTTCGCTAGAAACATTCCTGAGTGGAACAGTTGCTTGGCTCTTACTTCGCTTAGCATCTCTGCTAGCTCCTCTATGTTGTTGATTACAACCTCATGCGAACGAACCACGGACGTAAAAAAGCTAGACCTTTCCTGATTGTTAAAGAGCGACAGCCAATAAGATATATTACAAAAAGTATCTCAATGCGATACCTATAGAGCGGATGCTATAGATCATCCCCTAGGTCGTCAACAGAAAAGTTTCTTATTTTTTGACTTTTTTAAATGAGTAGTTAAAATTCAACCAAGAATTAGCAGGTATAGAGCTTTACCTCTGGGCAAGAATGGGTAGTTGAATGAAGACTTTTAAGTTAGGAAAACACACAAGCATATCTACTGTGCTCGCTGAGTTTGTTAAGCAACTTAGGCTATATGGTGCGGATTATGTGCGGTCCGGTGGCGACATCAGCAAGGCAGATCCATCCCCGGAAAGCCAGGAAACCGTAGCGAAGGCTCTTAAAATAACCAAGGCGGCTTATTCCAAGATCGAGAACGGCGATGTAGCTATTTCTATCTACCACCTGAGCCAGCTTTGCATTGGTTATGGTATTTCCCTTGGGGAGCTAATGTCTTGCGTCGATAAAAGAGTAGAAGAACTGGAAAATAACGGCGTTAAAGTCGTTAATGTCAAAGTTACGCTGCGATTAGACTGTTTACGGTGGAAAGCTAAGATCGACGAGAAAACGGAAGCGAACTTCAACAAACTCAAGAGAGAATTAAAAAAAACATACAACTTATACTCGGACGAACAACGTGAAGCTCTTAAGCTAGAGTGCCGTGAGAAGGCCAAAGACGAGCTAGAAAAAAAGCACGACTTAGGTCAGGCCATTGCCGAGCAAGGCATGATTCAGGAGTCCATGAACCGAGCGTAGAAACCGATAGTTCATTATTTGCCGCGACGGCGGCGGATGTCGTCGCTGTCGAGCCCCCCAAAAAAAAGCAGAGATCCTCATTCCTCTGCTTTGATCATGGCTAATCCTCTAGCATTTCATCGACTAGCTCCCCTGCAATATAGCCCAAAATTCCCCCGGCTATAATGCCACACGGGCCGAACCTGGCACCTATAGCAGCGCAAGCCTTCGCAGCTTTGAATCCTGTACCCTTACTAGGTTTTCGCATAGGTAGTGGCTCTGAATATACTCTGGTTTTACTTTTCGGTGCCATTTAGGTAGCTCCTCTGTTGAATATTTATTGATGTGAGATCAATGCTGAACATTGCTCCCTAATTTCTTTGACTGTCTGTTATTTATGGTTTGGCGAGACTGATAGTAGGCTAGCTGTGGTATCTGACTGTGGTGTTACGTAACTCGGTGCAGCTTATTTAGCATTTGGATCATGGCGATCCTAAAGCTTGGCTAAGTTCATTAGCTCCTCTTTTACCTTGCTATAATCTTCCCCTTTCTTATGCATGTAGATTGATGGTTCTGCCCTCTCGGCTAATCCCAGTGATCTACTTACGGCTGCGCAGAAGCCCTGATTGTTTGCACTACCTCCTTTGAACAGTGGTTTATACAGTTGGCTTTTCCATGACCTATCCTCTTGCGATTCGATCAATTCGAATAGGCTGGCCATTGGCACCCACTCTTTAGAATGCAACCCTGACCCACCGCTCTGCCCCGTTATTCGGAAGTAGAGTTGCTTGTCAGCAGCATGCATGGCAATTTCGTACTGCACTTTACCTGTCGACTTTGATCCTAGTTTGTCTGCTTTCCCCTGCTTTACTACGTTGGCGAAATGGTTAATTGTTCCTGTCTCCGGTTCCGCTATCTTGCTTCGGGTTTTACGCTGGGTCATAGATATCCCTATTTTTCATTACCTTAGAAACTAAAAAACCCTTACGGATACTGATCCATAAGGGCATTTACTTAGCATTAATATAAGTTTGATTGGGTACTTTATTACTTTAGGATTCGTCCGGTAATTTCCGGTA
>NZ_BAAHZP010000029.1:0-5718 GCF_054600795.1 Photobacterium sp. R1 | reverse complement strand
TTCCTAAGCGATAACAATCAGGCACATTCATCCAGTGCAAGCACTCATCAATCGGAACGTCTCCAGAGAAATCATTCGCTGCTAGGTTTACCTCACTCATTCCTGTTCGAATGTCTTTATAGCCGTCATTCAGCAATAACCGGCCATGAGTGGTTAGGTCTTGCCCATCAAAGCAGGGGGCCATTAGGGTGGGTTGGAGGCAATACATTACCTCATTCTCTGGTCCCATTTGTGTCGCAGACAGATCAAGCTCCCAGGCCACAGGCATGATTGAAAGCGCGCTTAATAAATATCGAGCAATAAAAGTCATGAGCCGTGCCAGTTTTGAAGTCCGAGATTCAATGAAATATCAAGGAGAGACATACTACGTCAACGCTATCGGGGCTCACAGGAACCCGCTGTGATCACTCAATAAAGAGCTGCTCAAGTGTACATCGAAGTGCCTCTTTGACAACTGGGCAAAGCTGAAACAATCAGGGCAAAAAAACCAAAGAACAAACTTACTCGTTCTGATTATCAGGGTTACCTGTTTCTTCAGACGCACTATCTTCATAACTAATGTGCATGGCACTTCGAAACTCTGTATCTATCGCCATAAATTTCGTACGGAAGACAGCAATTTGGTCAGGTACTGAGATATTGCCTTTGTTTTTCATAGTCAACAACCCTTCGTTAAACTCGTTGTATAAGGTGCAAAATTTATGGCAAAACCTTGTATTGAGCAACCAGATATCCCTGTGATTACTACTGCGTTCAATCAGTGCAATGGTTGTCACCAACGCACTTGAAACAATTGCTATGGAGCTCCAACAAGTTGGAGGATAATAATAAGTTGCAGCCAATGCGACACTGACCGTAGTGACAAAAGAGAGCCAGATTTTGACATGTTGAAAGAACAGGTATCGTTTCCGATGGTACATTTTGTTTTCGTGCATCCACCGAATCTTTTGCTCTATATCTTCTTAAAACTTAGACGCCAGTTTACGAGAAATAGTGTCAAGATTATTATTCATAGCAAGGCGATCAAGAAAGGTTGCTTTATTATTCTGTAAGTAACCTCTCTCTAGGCTGCCCTGAGGACGACGTCCAATAAAATATGTAAATTTATCCCAAAGCTTTTTGATCATTTTCACGCTCTTCTTAATTTACAAATTGCGTTGGCTAAAGGATTACAACACCATCTTAAATATAAGAGTTAGGTTGGTTTCCTAGTAAGTGGGTCAATGCTGTCTAGCGATCGTTTGATAGACTTACCTAACAATAATTGAATTGCATCATTACCATAAATTTTAAACCACCAATCACCCATTGCTTTAAGCTTATCAATGTTAGCTTTTGATATATCGTCCATTGCATCGTCTGGTGGATTAGGCATTGTCTGTTTACTCATATCAGAATTTACATGTATGTAATTTCCATCTCTGAGTAATGTTCTTGCTTGGTAAGAAACAATTTTTTCGTCTCTAAGCAAGTCAATTATATTGCCTTTTGTAACCCACCCCAAGGCCCCCCACTTTCTTGATTCAGGCCCATTAATTTTTCGAGTTCTAAATCCTGTCCCAACTGAAAGTACAAGTAGCTCACTAATAGGTGTATTTTGCCATGCTCTCAAGGCTTCAGCGATTGCACACATTGTAGGATTGTTGGTTGTAACACCTCCATCAACATACCAGTGACCATTTAGGCTTTTGGTAGGAAAGTATGTAGGCCCAGCACTGGATGCATCTGCAATGTCGGAAGATAATTTTCTTCGGTTTTCTTGATCTGTTGATTTAAAAACTACAGGTGTTCTTTTTTCTACATCATAAGTGACGGCGAGCACATGTTTACCATCAGGAACATCTTGAATCCGTGCAGAACCAAATTTCTCAGAGAGAACTTTTGTCTTACCGAATCCTTCATATTTCGGTGCATTAATACCATCAAGCTCGAATAATCCCTTATTCTCTTTAAATATTTTTTTTGCGGTAGTGACATTATACAGCTCGTTTATCTGGGACATAGTAAGGTTCGTCGTTGCTAAAGCTAATGCTATGATTGATCCAGTACTAGTTCCAGCATAAAAATCGACGCAATCACGTATTGATGTATTATGTTCTTTCATTAAAGATTCTTCAATTCGAGCCAAAAATTGGGTAGTTGCAGCGCCTCTCACTCCACCACCAAGGCACGTTAGAATAATTTTAGGCATATTCATTCCTTAATTTTTATTTTGAGGGCTAAATTTTTTATCTTATATGTATAGGTAATCATGTTTCCCGTGTATGTTTAAATCATGAGAATGATCATTATAAAATTTCAAAATTCACTAAGATAAACGCAGGCATAATGGATAGAGCGACTTTGAATTTATAGAGAAAAAATTATTCAAGGGAATTAGAGAAAAAATAGTGAATATCTCGCTCATATCGGAAGGAAACACATATTAACACCGAAGGCCAAATCAGTTACAGATAGCAACCCAGGGGAACAGCAGAGCAGCCACTGAACTGGCTTGATGATGGTTCTATTGACAGCTGGTACAACGCAGTGAACCAAGGTGGTTGTGACAGAGGCTTTTACTAAAGTAACTCATCATCGAAATAATATTGATGCTCAAAGGCGCTTTAGTGTTGCCGCTCTGTGCCGTAGAAGGCTTTATTAACAGGTATTAGATTTGGTGGGTGTGTCGCTGAGACAAGCAGATTTCAACCACAACATCAATAATGCAAAAAAAAACTCCTAGCTGGTGGCCATGGAGGTTTGGTGAGTTAAAACAGTATTTGGAAGCTTTTGGGGGCTACATGTTAACTTCAAGCTCAACATCCCCCACCGGTACCGCACAACAGCTCAAAATTTCGTTGTCCGAGGTGAATCCAATCGGTTCTCGAATATAAATCACCTGGCCATCGATCAACTTGCATTTACAGCTTCCGCAGTACCCCTCCCGGCATTGAGCTTGAGTGGGGACGCCCGTATGTTCCATGACACGCAACAAGGTCTGATAGGTCGATTTTACATCACCCTCATAAGGCCACCTCTGCAAGCAGCCGTGAAACGCCAATCTCATATTGATAGTGCATATTTTTCTCCCTGATAAGTCATTTTGCGATGAAATCAAAGAGCGATTTTATGTGCACCTATGGTTAATTGATGATCAGGGAGAGGGGAAGGTTCCGGGGATGAGCTTACGCATCGGTATTTGAGTAAAGAGCGAAAGGATTACACCTACACCAGGTGTATGAAACCCTCCTGGCGGTCAAGAGGTTGGTTTTAGAGTAAATTCAACTGAATACACCCTACAAACCAACTTCACACCTCTACAAACTGGCGATGACCCGCTCTCCCCAACCGGTATCTTGCAACGCAAACAGCGCCTGGAGGAACCCACAAGCCAGCATCGTTGGCCAAATCAGTAACTCAATCACAACCTGACGGGACAACAGCCAGTGCCCCGAGCCTGACTGGCTATTCGAAATGTGAACGTTCAGGCTTTGCCAGGAGACCACCAGAGCCATTTCAATGAACATGATTGTAGCGATCGCTACCAAGAACGATGGGATGCCGGTAATGGACACACGGTTTAACACTGTGAGCGAAATGACCAACAAAATCAGCATGCGTCGATCTTCATGCAAAAAGTGGATAAAGCGATCATAGAAAGAAATCACAAAAAGACCTCAGGTTTTACGATTGAAATATGGGTTCTGAAAACCATACTAATAGATAATCAGAAAGTTACAAAACCTATTCATCACAACTCCCGGTAGCTCAATCCATTCGTGCAACTCATGTATGAATTACTCCCCTCATCAGACGAGTACCATAAACAATTCAAAGCCTAATTCTAAATAGTGAAACTATTACCAATAAGATCATAAATGCGTATGAAACACTCCCCCCTCCAGAACCACTTGAGTTAGCCGGTGAATCACTAGGAGCGTCCTCAGTGACAGCTACACTAGCTAAGTACCTTAGTTGACCACCTAGAACTACTGGAGTTAGCTCACTAGGCGATAGACTTCTTAAACCTCTGCCAGGCCACGGGTCAAAAGCTAACGCTCCGATTATTTGAGGGCCTTGAAGCGTAACAATATAATCTACTGATGAAAGAACCATCGCATGTCCTGCAGTACCTATGATTAAAGGTTTTTCTTGATCAAGATTATCTACAATATCTTGGTTGGTTAGATTGGTTACTCCAGCATCAAGATCAAACAACCCCGTAACCCTGGATGAAAAAGGAACACTTAAGTCGTCGTACCAATCTTTATTTATTTGTCGAGAAATGGTTGAACCATAAGCTGCTGGCATATTCACCGGGCTTCCATAAACCTCAGAGACTATTCTTTCTTGAGAGACTGGGTGTGAGTAATATTTAAAAATCATACTTATAGAAGCTGCCCAACACCATTGAGATTGGTACTGATTTTGAAATGCAGCTTGAAAAAAATTAGAGAAATCCAATTCAGATCTACATTGCCGATTTCCATTAATATCGTTAATACAGTTAGTTTGTGAAACAACCGAGCTAGTATGTAATAATAACAATAAAGCTATGAAAATCTTCATCTTTATCTCCTCTGGCTAATGTGTATTACATACGAATATGAAGCTCGCCCAATAGAGCATGTAAATTATGTATATAAATGAAGGGAAAACATGTCTCGTTATTGAGATGATTTATATCTAAAATATAAGCAAACTTTCTTTGTGTGTTTTTTACAACAAGTCCACCTCAAAGTACAACATTGTATAGTGTTAGCGTCAAATTTGTATAATGATAATAAATTAATACAAAAAAATCAGTTCTGTAGTTTTTTAATTTTAAGAACATAAAGTTGATTTTTTCGTTATTGAGTATTAGATTTTAGATAATATTATTTAAAATGAAAATGGTAGTCACATGGGAAGTAAAAGAGCTGAATATATATCATTGCTCGTTGCTACAACCGCACTATTGCTTTCACAATTCAAGCCGATGCATGAATACTTTAAGTCACCAAATGTCAAAGTTGAAATCAATGATACTGTACAAGTTGGTCATTTTTTAGGTGAGTTAATATTTCAACCATACATAAAAATATCTAATATAGGTGAAGATACCGGCCATCTAGTTAAAATTCACACTCTGATTGTAAGTGATGATTTAAATAGATATAAAAAAGAGCTTGCAGACACATCATTTTACTCAGATGCCACCACCGCAGGAATAGACAATCAACCAACTGTCATGCCATTCACTGGCTTAGATATAAAACCTGATGATAGTTTTTCGAGATATTTTATATTTAGGAATGACAGTTCAACCTCACAGGACCGATTCTTTATTAACAACCTTCAAAGTGAATTAGTGAATGAAATCGGACCGTATAACCCATACCTTGTACGTGAGTCGTCAGTCATTAGCGATCAACTTTTTGATAAAATTTATGATTTCACTACAAATAGAATGAATGGGTTCATACCAGGGGATTACTATTTCGTGGTGATTGTTTGGACGAGTGACGCCAAAGATCCCTCCGAGATATATTTCAAGTTTAATATCAGTCATGAAGACGCTAAATCTCTTAATGAGATATCAAAAAGATATCGTTTTGCTGAGGGCTTAATAAGACCAGCAACAATGCAAGTTTTAATTCCTATAAACCTATTAAAAGTGTCAAATGAACAAGCCCAAAATATACACAATTATATTGCTTCACAGTAATAAATAAAGCTAAAGATTTTTACTGTGAT
>NZ_BAAHZP010000028.1:0-7506 GCF_054600795.1 Photobacterium sp. R1 | reverse complement strand
TTTGATTCGGTATTAGTGTTTACGGCACAATGGTTTAGGTTAGGCGGTAGCGTTGTTCACCCCTTAACGCAGCGTTACAACCCTTAATTATGAACATTACGAAATTAGGTGATATGAAGAAATGAGCGAAAAAACATATCCAGGAATTCATCCATCGTTTAAAGATTCTCACTTCTCTGAGGATGAGAAAAAAGTCATTCAAACATTATCTAAAGAGTTCTTCATAACCAATGGCGGAGAAGAAATAAATCTTGGATACAATAGTGTATATAAATACATTGTTTTAAATCCAACAGAAGTTTACGCGGATATGTTTAATCTCGATAGGGAGATAGTTGTAGTATTTAGTAACTATGAAAGCATACAAGCTAGAACGCTTGATGTATTTGAATACATATCTAAAAAGCATTCATCCCTCAGAATCGAGAAAATATGCAACATATTGGTTAGTGCAGACGCCAATGTGGAAGAATCCCTGCAGATACTAATAAAAAACGAACCAGAAACACAGGTGATAATTCCATTTTACTACAGAGAATTAGATAAAATAAAAGACTCATACTTCTTCAGAAATAGGTTTAGGAAATACTTTTATACGCGTGACTTGTTTGCATTTGAAGCTCCACTAAAAAAAGACATTTACTTCTTTGGAAGAAATGACCTAATCCAAGAGCTCACCAATCGATTAAAAAGTGGAGAAAACTCAGGCCTTTTCGGGCTCCGTAAAACTGGTAAAACATCACTCATCAATGGGATAGAAAGAAATTTATTAAAAGAAAACATAAACGCTGTAATAATTGACTGTCAAGAAACCTCTTTTAACCAAAGGCGCTGGAATGAAGCATTGTATTATTTGTGCTTTAAAATCAAGGAATATCTAAAAATCGAACTGGAATTCCCAGAAGAATCTAAATTTACAGAAAAAGATGCTTCACATCTTACAGAGAAATTCCTTAAAGAATGTAGAGCGAAATTAAGGGGGGCAATATTCTTAATTTTCGATGAAATTGAGAATATCTCGAGAAATACTGCTCCAGCTAATCATTGGTGTAATGGAAAAGACTTTGCTTTGTTTTGGCAAACCCTTCGTTCAATTTTCCAAAGAAATGCAAATCTCATATCTTATCTAATTGTTGGTACGAATCCAACGTGTATAGAGCTTCCAAAGATTGACAATATCGACAACCCAATATTCAATCATTTTAATCCTGTATATATACCTGGCTTTCAAGTAAGAGACACGAGAGAAATGGTGCGTAAGCTTGGTAAGAGAATGGGGCTTAAATTTGAAGAGAGTGTTTATTCAAGCCTTACTGATGATTTTGGTGGTCACCCATTTTTAATGCGTCATGTTTGCAGTCTTATATCTAAAGGTGTGAAAGAGTTGGAGCGTCCGGTTAATATAGGCAGGTACTCTTACAAAGATGCAAAAAATGACTTCATGTTGAATCATTCAAATTATCTTGAAATGATAATTGGTGTTTTGAAAGAATATTATCCGGATGAATATGAGATGTTATCAATGTTGGCAAATGATGACGTTTCAACTTTTCAAGAGTTCGCTGACCTTCATCCATCATATACAGCTCATCTTTTAGGATATGGCCTAATTAGAAAAGATAGATTAGGATTTGACTTCAATATTGACTCTATAAAAGATTACATATTGAACCAATCTAGGTACAAGAAAATAGGCCTCACTACAGAAGAAATGTGGAGTGAAATTTCACACAGAAGGAACTCGGCTGAAGTAAAGCTTAGAAAATTAGTAAAGTTCCTGCTCAAAGCTAATATGGGATCAGCAGAAGCTAAAACTGTGATTTTAAAAATTTTCGGTGAGCCACGAAAATCAAGACTTGCAGGTCTTGCCTATGATGAGTTATTTGATGCAGCAAAGAGTGAAATATACTTCCTCGACTTAGGAAAAATCATTTCCAAGCAGTGGGATGTTTTTAAAAACTCTTTCGATAAAACTAAACAGGATACTTTTAAGCAGCTAGAGTTCATCAATGCATCCAGAGCAGATGCTCACGCAAAAGAGATATCTGAAGAGCAATTTGCATACTTCAGGGTTTGCATGAGTAATTTAGAAAATGATATCAACGAAATGATGTAACCGTGTTGTAACAAGTGCATCCAGGTGACGCCTACGGCGCACCTGATGCAGGCGTTATGTGCTTTCGAGGAAAATGATGAAAAAGCAATTATTATTGGCTCTCTCAAGTTTGGTTTTTACTGTGGCGGTTAATGCCAAAGATACAGCTATCGACTGCGATAATGCATTGAATACTCTTCAAATTAACCAGTGTGCATCAATTGAACTAGCGTCCGCAAAAACAGAACTGTTGAATTATCTAGAGGCTAGCTTTAAGCATAATTCAAATGACCCTGAGCTAGTTAATGCTATCAAAGTGGCTCAAAATGACTGGCAGGCTTACATGTCGTCTCATTGCGACTCTGTTTATACTCAGTGGCGTGAGGGTACGATTCGCGGTGTTATGGCTATCTCTTGCGAAACTAAGCTAACGAAGCAAAGAACTCATGAAATTTGGGCGAACTTTTTAACTTACATGGATAGTACGCCACCAGTCTTACCTGAGCCAAAACAGTGACCTATCAACCACGCACATAACAAGGCGTTCAAGAGGGATTTTCAACGCTTGGCATTTTGGGTTTGATTCGGTTTTAGTGTTTACGGCACAATGGTTTAGGTTAGGCGGTAGCGTTGTTCACCCCTTAACGCAGCGTTATACAATTAGGAAAATTATGAGAACAATTGTTGCTTTTGATGATTCCGGCTCACCGGGGATTTCAACACCATCAAACTGGCTGGCAGATAACCGAAAGTCTTATGTAGCAACTATTTTGCTACCTGAACAAGTTCAGCAATTAACAGACATCATGCTAGCTGGGGTTGAATTAATTCGTAAAACATGGGGAATAGAAGAGTTTCACCTGACCGATATTATGAATGGGAAAGGGCAGTGGTCTGTAATGCCTCAGGAAGACAGATTTGCTACGTTTGAAGTTATGTGTGATGTGTTTTCTTCTCACTACATCCCATGTGTTTCGCAAACATGGGATAAGAGCTTCTATGAACGTAATGGTATAGATCCTAATTCCATTGGAGAATTAGAACATTTAGATAAATTGAACTTTGAACATGTCGCGTTCTATTTAACGCTAAAAAAGAGCTTAACCTATATTGCTGACAACGGGCTGGCGGGTGATATTGATTTCTATTGTGATGAAGGCATCCGGAATGCAGGTAGCTCACTAAAGTTTTCTTTTCTGACTCAGTTTACGCCTCGAAACTTTATTCAATTTGAAGAGTCTAAGTCTAATGTTTATTTACAAATCGCAGATTTTGCTGCGTACTGCTTCAATAAGTCGCAAATGTTAGCGGTTAAAAAGAATAAAACTGAAACAGACTGGAAAATTCTTAATTGTATTGATAAATCAGGCTTTGACTTCTTGGATACAATTCAGGTATCAGCAAAAAAAGAGCAAATTGATGCTGACTTGTATGACTATGTATTGTGGCAAAATCATCAAGAAATTCATCGCAAGTAATTGTATAACAAAGCATTTAAGAGTGATTCGCAACGCTTGCCATTTTCGCTTCGCTCAAAGTGTAGGCAAGCGCCGCTCACACCTTAATGCGGCGTTATGTGCTTATGAGGAAAATCGACATGGAAGTGGTTGAGGCCAACCCTGATTTGGCTCCAATATTAGTGAGTTATGCGAAAGAATGCTTAGATTCGGGTATCCCAAAATATTCGGGTGTAGAGCAAAATCCGACAGCTTATTTGTCAGGTTTGATCGAACGTTCTAAGGCAACTTCCGAGTTACCAAACGGATATTTACCCAGCACAACTTACTACTGTGTATCGAACTCTGAAATTTTAGGTGCAATCCGAGTTCGCAAAGGTATTAATGCCAACGTAGAAAATGTCATTGGTCATGTCGGCTACGAAACTAGACCGTCAGCTCGTGGTAAGGGTGTTGCCTCATTTCTGCTTGCTTGGGTGCGAGATCACGTTGTCTCGGACTCAGTTATTGTTACTTGCTCAATTGACAATCCCGCATCTCAAAAGGTCATCGAAAACTGTGGTGGTGAATATCTCGGTAACTACACAGATGACAGTGAGGGTACGGTAAGGCGTTACCGTCTAGCACGCACATAACAAAGCGTTTAAGAGGGATTCTCAACGCTTGGCAGTTTTGGTTTAAAGTTTAGCTTTTGTGTTTATGGCACAATAGTTTAAGTTGAGTGGCATCGCGTTGCTCACCTCTTAACGCGGCGTTAGCACTCAGGTAGAGTTCAACTATGAGCGTAATTCCTAGCCTTCAAAGCCCAAATGATTTACTGCTCAAGTTGTGCAGAGAATCAATAAATGTTTACACATCCAAGAAAGACGAAGAGGTATTGGATCGCTTTTTCAATTTTTGTATAACTTCGCACTCATTGCGCGATTGGGTTATTAAATCTAGCGAATTGGATCAGAATACGATTCATAGTTATTGCAATACCTTTGATTCTTTGAAGATGTGCAGAGATATTGCAAACGCAAATAAGCACTTCGGTTTAGATCCTGGAAAGGTATCCTCGGTATCGGCAATTGACGAAAAAGAGCTTTCTTACCGTCCTATGGCTCCGGGGGAGATTGATCCCAAAACAACAATTAAAAAACCAAGTTTGGAGGTCTTAGACCAAAACGGTAATAAAATTAATCTCAAAGACTTCATGAATATCAGTATTGAAGCTTGGGTTGATGTTTTTGATCACTTTTCCATCACCAGAGAGGAGAAGATTTTTTATACCAGGTCACTAGAAATAACTGTGGGAGATTATGTTATTACATTCATTTAGTGCAAAAGTGCTAACAAGGCCAAGCATAAACGTGCAATGCAAAAAGCGCATTGCACTGGACCTCGCTACGCTCGGCCTGTGTTGGCGGCGTTATGTGTGAATGACTATGGATTGGCGTCAAATGGAAGTATTCAACGGTATCGATCTGAATGATTCTTTTGTTTTAGATTGGAGCTGTGAGAATAACTGCCTGAGCTTTGAGCTGGAGGCTAGCGTCTGGCCAGAGTCCAAATATTATGTTGAACCGAAGCTAAATGAATATACGTGTTACCGAAAAGCAGTACTTCAATTCGCTAATACAGTTTCCGTATCTGGTTTAAAGCCCAAATCAACTGTAATGTCATCAACTGTTCTAGACGGTTCAAGTGATTACGGCAACATTGATACATTGCAGGTGGTCGATGGTGGATTTGAGCTTACCGGTGATTTTGGCAACTTAAAAATATCTGGTGGTGAGCTTCGATTTGAAATTCACACATAACAATCCGCGTCATTCGGGGCCTGCGGCCCCTGCGACGCTCACAAGTTCGCGCGCATGCGCGGGGCGTTATGGCTCACCCGAGCGTGTAAGGCGGATAAGAGGAGTTTTGATGTGATAGAGTTTTTAAAGAGTAATATTTCGTTTATTAAAGATCTGTCTACGATTCTGTTCGCGGGTACAGCAACTATTGTTGCGGTGTTGACTTATAGGAGAGCAAAATCGACGATTTTACAGCCGATAAGATCTGAAGCCATTAAAAAGCAGTCAGAATTACTTGCAAGCTTTTTGGCGGAGCTAAAGCAAAATAATAACTCAGTTGAAAACTGGCTAAATTATCTTTCACTGGTTGAAATAAACGTAATACACATGTTAAAAGACTTTGGTTTTGTGTTTTCAGATGAAAAAAATACTACAACTAAAGCGATTGAAAACACCGCTTCTTGGATACCATGTGGTTCATCCAATCAGTTGATGGATGTTGAAATAGTCTCAACCTTCGCTGCCGAGCCAAAGTCTAAAGAAAAATTAGATGTCGGAAAGCAACGATACGAAAATCTAAAGTTAGGTAAGATTGAAATAGACAAGATTTACCTTACAAAAGAAGCGCAGAGTGTTTTAAATACTTTAAGTGACTTTTCTAATGATCCATTCATGCCAAAGAGTGTGAGTGAAGACATAAGCACCCTGCTCAAAGATATCAACATAAACCTAACCGATACTTTAAAAGAAGAGCTGGAGACTTTTATGCTTGGTTTCGCAAAGAGCTTCTTTGAAAATAACGAAGTTCCAAAATTTGATCCAGTTGGAGTCTACAATAGCTTTAATCACAACAGGCGCCACCATAGGGCTCTTGTAGATGGTATTAGAGGTAGCATTAGGAAAACGTTATTAATAGATGAGCTATGGTAAAAGCCATAACAAACCGCTCAAGCCGAAGCCAAATACTCCAGTTGCTTTGTTGTTCGCTTCGCTCACTTTACCACAAAGCAACTTCCATATTTGCCTTGGCTTAGCGGGGCGTTTTGCTACATAGCAAAATTTAGTGAGGATATTAAATATATGAAGCCTAGGTTGTTTATTGGCTCATCTGTCGAAAATTTAGATGTTGCTTACGCAATTCAAGAAAACTTAGAGCACTCGGTAGAGGTGACAGTTTGGTCTCAAGGTGTTTTTGATTTAAGTAAGTATACTATGGAATCGTTAATGGACGTGTTAGACGATTCTGACTTCGGGTTATTTGTCTTCTCCCCTGACGATATAACTCAATTGAGAGGGGAATCTAAAAAGACTGTTCGTGATAACGTAGTGTTTGAACTTGGTCTGTTTGTTGGCGGTTTAGGACGTGAGCGTAATTTTATTGTTATTCCTCGTGGTCATGAAGATTTCCACCTCCCTACCGATCTACTAGGCATTACTCCTGCTACATTTGATCCCGACAGACAAGACGGGAATCTTGTGGCTTCACTTGGTCCTGCTTATAACAGAATCAATAAATCAATTAGCAAACTAGGTTTGAAAGTAATGCCTAGTGAACAAAATGATTCGGTTGAAAGTGAAATCGCGGAACATGATGGGTCTGAGTTAATAACTGATGAAAATGATTGTATATCATTGATCCAATCATGGATGGGGCAACGTCCTAGTAGCGACAATACAGCTGCAATTAAATATGCAGACGTCGATCGAGAACTTGGATTAGCAAAAGGCTCCGCTGAAAAATACATCGAGGTCGCTGCCAAGCGCTGGGATTATGTTGTTTCTCGAAAAGGAACTTTAACAATTCTTTTCGAAGATGCACCTTCACAAGGCGGATGGATGTAGCATAACAAACTGTTTAAGAGTGATTCGCAACGCGTAGCATTTTTACTATGCGTTGCGTTTAGTGTTTAAGGTTGTATGCGGGAGCTTCGGTATAGCGTTGCTCACACCTTAACAGGGCGTTAGGTTGGTTCGTGAGCTGTGTCGACATAAACTATTGAACCATTTGATATGATTTTTATTTCATATATTACAATGGAGTTAAACATGGCGGCGACACATCAAATAAAATGTATCAACAAAACCGACAGACAAAGTGTAGTGGTTTAATGATCCCGGACACCAAATTAGGTGGTAAAGTCTCCACCGTAAATGAGGTGTTCAATGACAAAAC
>NZ_BAAHZP010000027.1:0-9711 GCF_054600795.1 Photobacterium sp. R1 | reverse complement strand
TACCACCGCACTTACCATCACAAGGGATCAGATCGCAGGACTTGGAAAAGGTTCAACTGATTTAGGCAACAACGCCCCTTTTATGATCGAAGTATTATTGACTCATATGGATACAGCAAGCTCGAAAAAATACCAGTTTCTGATTTTTTATTGAATAAATGTCGTGAACTGATTTATAACCAAAACGTGTTTATTTTTCCTCCATGGGAATCAATTTACAAAAATGATGTAGAGCGTCAGCAGGATTTCATTGAAGCTGTAGCAACATATCAGGAGATGCTCTATGCATACGAAAAATTTGGTTATGATTTAGTTGAAGTTCCGAAGGTATCCTTGAGAAAAAGAGCTGAGTTTATCTTGAACAACGTGAACTTTGGCTAACAAGCTAATTGGACTCCCGCTCTAATAGCCGACTAACCTTTTAGGTCGTTTTAGGTACCTGTTCTTGTCATCGCTTAGTTGTCGGTGTGCAGGGGTTACATGACATTGGCCGATCTGGCCGGTGTATGCTGCTCAACCGGCTTTCAATTCTGAGCTTCCTCATCTTACTTTACTTCTTTGTGCAGGACGGCCAGTCCGGCACTAATGAATATGGCCCCAACCCGAAATAAAACAATGATATGGGTTAGGTGATGGTGTGAATTGCCAGCAGTTACACCCGCCTGATACAGTCTGTTTCTTGTTGAAATCCAGTGCCAAATTCATAGTATGGCTTCCAGTGCGCCGCTTCAAATCTCATCGTTTTTATTTCATTTCAATTCCCTCAGAACTTTGCCTCAAAGCACAATTCTGCATCCTCAAGTGTGTCTTTTATGAAAGTTGTCCCATAACTGGAAAGTATGGCGACAACAGCAATTTTTATTTTTAATTCTCCGGCGACTTCAGTGTTATGGGCGGTAGCGTGTTTGATTCAAGGAGAGTGGGGATAAAATCAGGACAGACGCCCTAAAAACTGATTGCAGGATCCGAACGTGCAGATTTTAATGCGTCGCTATCTGCCGTGATGTTGGAATACACAAAGACATGATTTTTTGACTTAATTTCAGGTTTATTCACCGGGTGAGGTTTATTCGTATCACTCAATATACTCAAGGAGGTTATTCAAGTATTTGTTCAATTCATCTTGTTTACTTTTGTTGATAAAAATAAAAACTTAATTTTTTGTATGTATGGCTGAATTTTTTCAGTTAAATATCAGATTGGAGTAAGAATGTATTGGTTTAATTTAAATTTCACAGAATATTGTGGACTGTCTGGTAAAGCATAAATACTGACTGAATGGTTTTGATGCAGTCTCATTGCGGTTTTAAATTGAAAAGTTCAGGGCCCTTTGTGACAGGTTTATGCTCTTTTGCAGTAAAAAAACATTGGTTTTAGGTGTCGTGAATGCTTTTGAACTCGCTGACCCTAATTCACCCGTTGGTGAGGGTTAATATCTGAAATAATTAATGGAAGGAGTATATACATGTTTAAAATCAAGAGGCACTGGATATTAGGCGCCCTGGTCTTCACAGGGGCTCTACCCATAAAAAACGTCAGTGCTGTGGGTACTGAGTTTGGCGGCTGTATGGAAGAAACCGCAGGTTTTGCGGTGCAGTGTACGGCGAATGATGTAAAAATCGCTGGTGTAGCGACTAACCCCGACGGAACGCCGAAGCTTGAAATTCTGGATGACGGCTGTGCTTATCAAGGTGATGTTGTGCAGTTTACTGCGACATTTGATATCGAAACCACATCAAAAGAGCGACATGATGTTGGGATCTACTTTGTCACGGATGGCGATCCTAACTCGGATGGTGCAAAAAGCGGGCAATGCAGTATCTCTACTTTACCTTTCCAGCCGTCACCCCCTTGGCTGGATCTGGACGGTACAAACGATCCCTATCCGGGCACAACCACACCTTCAGGTGTACAGGATGAATGTGGTGACATTGCAAAGCCTGGGTATAACCCGCTTTCACCCACTTTTACTTTAACCGCTACGTGTGTTGACCCGGATAATGATGGCCAATTAAACCTGCCATATTGTACGAGTTGGCGCCAGTCCGGAGCGAATGAACTTTGCGTGACCCCTTCTGATGCATACCCGGGCTCGCCTTCTAAATGTAAGTGTGATGATTCCTTTAACATTCCAATCGCAGTCCCGCCAGCGGAATTGTTAGTTTCGAAATCGGTCAATCCACAAACGCTAGCAGAGCCGGGGGGGAGTGCGACATTTACGGTGACGGTAACGAATGTGGGTATCGACCCGAAAAATAACGTGACATTAAATACACTGACAGACAGCATCTACGGTGACATTACGACAGCAAATCACGATGGTATTGTCAGTACGACTTGTAGTGCTCCGCAGACCATTCCGTCAGACGACAGAAATCCGGGCGGCATTGACACCTATGCGTGTCAATTTACGACCAATATTGTCGGTAACGCGGGTGATGTAGAAACAGATATCGTGACCGCCAGTGGCATTGATGATAACGGCAATCTGTTATCAGGCGAAGACACTGCACAGGTTACCATCACTGATTTGTTACCCAATATTGAGCTCGTCAAAACCGCTTCGCCAGAGCAGTTGAATGAACCGGGTGGTTTAGTGACGTTTTCTGTCGTTGTCAGCAACTCAAGTCCGGCAGCATCAGATCCGGTCACCATCAATTCGCTGGTCGATAACATTCATGGAGATTTAAATGGACAAGGTGATTGTTCGGTCCCGCAAGTGATCGCGGTTGGGGCAAACTACAGCTGTTCATTCCAGATCAATGTCGTTGGGAATGCGGGTGGTTCTGAAACCGATACTGTTACAGCGTTAGGTAAGGATGATGAAAATAATCCAGTCAGCGCGAGTGACTCTGCAACGGTTGTGATTCTCAACACGCCCTCCAGTATTGAAGTGATAAAAACGGCTTCTCCATCAACGATTGAAGAACCGGGTGGTAACGTCACTTATACATACACAATCAATAACACCTCAAGTGTTGATCCGGTGACCATTGATGTCGCTGATGACGACAAGTTAGGCATGCTGAATGGTCAGGGAAACTGTAGTCTTCCACAGGTGATAGCACCAAGTGGTTCTTACACTTGTACGATTGTCTCGTTTGTCTCAGGCAACGGGAATACGGCAGTGACGAACGTCATCACTGTGTCTGGTTTAGATGATGATGGTGAAATCGTCAGTGCTGTGGATGATGCGACGGTGAATGTTCTCAATGCGCCGCCAGCCGCATCAGTGGTGAAACAAGCCACGCAGGCTGTGGTGACTTATCAAGTGAGTATCTCGAATGATTCGGATGCTGAAGCGCTGACAATCACAAGTCTGGTTGATAATTTGTTTGGAGATATCACTCAGGTTACGGGTAGTATTCAGTCGACAACTTGTTCTGTACCTCAGGTGATTCAACCTGCGGCACAAGTTGAAGACACCTATAGCTGTCAATTTACTGCAATTGTGACTAGCTCTCCACATGTGAATACTGTAACGGCAACGGTTGAAGATGATGATGGTTCGCAGCCCATCATGCCAAGTGATTCTGCAACAGTCAGTTTTGAATAATACCGCCAGTTACAAATCGATTGAAAAGAGCATATGTCGGCATATGCTCTTTTTGTTTCATTCTTTGCCGAAATCCGTTGGCTACAGAGCATACTTATTCTGTTTCCAACTGAAATCCTGTGCCTGTGCCTGTGCCAAGCAATAGCAACACATCAGGCACTTCCGCTTCAATCTTCATCACCTTCTTTCTCCACCTTTTCAGAACTTTGTCCCGTAGCACAGATATGCAACCCTAAACATGCCTTTTAATGAAACCTTGCCCATAACTCAATATGATGACTGTTACAGAAATTTACATCCTTCAGTAACTTGAGTGTTAAGGGCGGTAGCGTGTTTGATTTTTGGTGGTGGGGCAGGCGTCGGTGGTGGTGTGATGTCGCTTTTCAGATGTGGATACACTGTCGCTGAATGAGGATGTTTTATCAGATGGTGGTAAAAGTGCCTGGAAACAGATGGTTATGATTTTTGATTAAATGAGATACACGACATGATGTCGTATATCTTATTGAGTTGTTTATGTGATACTTTGATTATGTCTTTATTTATCAGGTGCTTATGTCTTATTTGGTCTTTGGATATATATGACAGAGTTATACGACATGATGTCGTTGAATAAAATGTTATGCTTCTTCATGAGGTCAGGAGGAAGAGTTGATAGAAATCGAATTCAATATATATTTGGCGAGTAAAAAGGAGTGGACTCACTTACTAAAAAACATTCGCCTTGCTGCTGTTCCAAGAGTTGGCGAATCTGTTAAATTCAATAATCGTGTTGTAGGCGATTACTTCTCTTGGACAGTAAATCAAGTTACTTATCGTGAAAATGGTGTAATCGAAGTCACAACCGATTTACTCGACAATGTAGATTGTCGAATGTATTCATTTGAAGAGCACGATGAATTTTTAGAATATTATCACTCTTACCTGAACGAGGGTTGGATTTCACCTAATGGCGTTAAAGTTAATAGCCAATACCTAAATCGTAAAAAAGAAGCATAACAAAGCGTTAAAGAGGGATTGCAACCGCGTGGCATTTTCGGTTCCAATGGGGTTTTGTGGTTAAGGCGGTTTCATTGGCTTTTAGGTAGCGTTTGCAACCCCTTAACGCGACGTTAGGTGAATAAAGGAGTCTATATGCAGACACAAAAAGAAGTTCTTAATGAGTGGTATAGGCGAGTAGCTGTAACACAGGCAGCCCACTATTATTCTGCTGATACTTTTAATCATCGAAAATACTGGTTGGGCGTACCAACAGTAATCTTAACAACGTTAGTCGGTACATCGGTATTTGCGACGATTTCCCAAGATAACACTGAGACTTGGGTGAAGATATGTCTAGGGCTAGCAAGTGTTGCTGCTGCCTTATTGGCTAGCTTGCAAACATTTTTAGGTGATTCCGAACGTTCTGAAAAGCATCGTATTGCAGGGGCAAAGTATGGCGCTCTGGGAAGAGAGCTAGAATACATCTTGACCATAGAACAAGATATCACCGAAGAGCGTTTTAATAATCTGAGGGCTAAACTCGATGAACTGGCTCTCGAGTCTCCAAATAACCAGCTAAAAGTATATCGAAGAGCCGGTGCAACGGATATTAAAGTGATACCAAATGACGAAACTAGCCCAGCTCAACTCATGTAAATTCACCTAACAAAGCATTTAAGAGTGATTCCCAACGCATGGCATTTTTCATTCCCCCGTTGGGTCTAGCGTTTACGGTGGTCTGGTTAAGTTTCGTGGTAGCGTTGCTCACACCTTAATGCGGCGTTAGCCGTTTTAACAAAATATGAGTATTGAAGGTGATTAATGCGTCAAGAAGATTGGTTTATCTTTCAAGAGGAAATATGCGAACACTTCAAAGCTATTGGAGCAGAAGCTGAAACAAATGTCAGCTTAACTGGTGTTAGGACAAGCCATGATATTGATGTATTTGTAAAAACTAAATTTTTGGGCATCGACCTAAAATGGATTGTTGAAGCAAAGCACTGGAAACGTAAGGTAAACAAAGGTCACGTATTAGCTCTTCGCAGCATTTCAGAAGATCTAGGGGTAGACAAAGCATTTATTGTTTCTAGCAGTGGATTTCAATCTGGAGCAATTGAGGCTGCGAAGAATACCAACGTTAAGCTCTTAACACTTGACGAACTCAAAGAAGAAACTAAAGGTTTTATCGAATCTGAAATACTTAAAACCTATGAAGCTCGCTTGGACTTACTGGAAAATCGATATTGGTCTCACTCGAAAGAAATTCGAATTAAATATGGGCTTCGACATCACCTAATGGACTTTCAGCTCAAATTTACGGGACAAATGTTATTAGGTGTTGCGAGAAAAGCACTAATGGCTGCAATTGATCGGAATTATCCAATTATTCTAGACACGATGTATGAAGAGCATCAAGGGGAAATGCAGGCTGACAACTTTCAGCAACTACAAAACTGGTTCAATCTCAATTTTAATCATTTTGAAAGTAAGTTGCTTGCAGCTGAATGGGAAATGCACCAAAACGGAGAGTACAACCCAGACTGTATTCTATATACGAGTGATGATTTAACTCCTTCTAAGGTTATGGCAAAAGGTATGTACATGGCTGAAGGAAACGGCTAACAAACAATTTAAGAGTGATTCAGCACGCTTGGCATTTTGGGTTTGGGTTAAGTTTAGTGTTTACGGTGGTTAAATTAAGTTCTGTGGTCGCGTGCTTCACACCTTAATTGGGCGTTATAAGCCTTAATTGGAGATTGTTATATATGGAAACAGAAAGGCTTAAACTAGTGCCTCCTTCAATGGAATATCAGCCTTTGATGCTCGAAGCGATATTAGAAAGCCAAGATGAGCTTGGTGTTTATCTTCCTTGGGTTCCATATGCGTTGACTGAAGCAGAGTCTATCGAGAATACAAAGCAAGCTATCAGCAATTTTGAGAACTTTGAAGGTGAGTTACGATATTCAATCGTCGAGAAAAGCACTGGTCGTTTTCTAGGAGCAATAGGGCTTATCATTCGTGACAAAACAGTCCCGTATTTCGAAATTGGTTATTGGCTACGTAGTTCGAGCGTTGGTTATGGCTTCATTTCGGAAGCAGTCAAAGCTGTAGAAACTTATGCATTCAAAGAACTTAAGGCTAATCGTCTCGAAATCAAAGCTGCTGTAAATAACTTGAAAAGTCGATCTGTAGCAGAGCGTGGTGGATATACATTCGAAGGGATACTGTGCAATGACCGAAGATTGCCGTCAGGTGAGTTGAGTAGTACGGCAATGTATGCGAAAACAGGCTTATAACAAAGCGTTCAAGACGGATTCACAACGCTTGGTATTTTTAGTTTCAATCAACTTTAGTGTATACGGCACAATGATTTAGGCTAGGTCGTAGGCGTTGTTCACCACTTAACGCGGCGTTAGCTGTCATAAGGTGCTATGAAAAAAGTAACGGAATATTTCGAGAAATACAGAGAGGCATCAAGGCACCTTCGAAACATTTATTATGTTCCTAAAGATGATGATGTGTGGGATATATTGGATGATTTTGAGGAGGTTAGCGTATTACTCTTTAAACATTTAGTATGTGCGCCATTGAATATTGGTTATGAGAAATACGATTGGTTTAATGAGTCAATTTCATGCTTCAAACTACAGGCGCAAGGTTCGCGATTGCCAATAATGATCAATCGAATACCAAATGTAAATCACGGGTACTGGGATCACGAGATACATACCGTTGATCCAGATGATTTAACCCTCGATTTTATCTGTTACTTTGATTGGAATCCTCAAGGCGTTATCGATAATCGCTACATTATGTGCAAAATAAGTGACGCTAAGGTTTCAAAAAATGTCATTGGGCACATTGCTCTGGTTGAGTCGCACTATGTCGAAATTCATCATGCAGGCCACAGCTAACAAACCGCTGCACGCCGACACATACTGCTACGCTCGTTTTTGTGTTTCGCTGCGCGCCACTTTACACAAAAACGCTCTCCGCAGTATGTGCGGGTGAGCGGGGCGTTAAGCATTAGCCATGATTTATAGATTTTTACTCGTCGTATTGTTAGCTCTATGCCTTGCTGGATGTAAAACGGCTGAGGTGTATCATTTTATCCATGATGAAACTGAGGCCGATCGTAGAAGTCTGCAATGGTCACTGCCAAACCCGGAACTAACGTCTGAAAATATAAATACTGGCCAGCCATACCTTGTTGTAGATTTCTACAGGTTCTGGCCTGGCTATTCGGCAAGCGCATATGTGTATATCGTTCAAAATAGTGGAGCTCCAGTCGAGTTAAAGTCGATTTCGGTAACGTCTTCCCAAACTGGTGAAAGCCTTTATCTGCAACTAAATTTGGATGCTTCTCCAAAGACTCTTGAAGGAGGGTATTACTTGTACCGTTACAGAGTAATTGATGCAGCAACATCAAATAAATTTTCGGAAGCTGATTCTCTTAAGGTATCAATCAAGTGGTCCGAAAAAGTTGGAAAGGAAAAAATATCTACTTTTGAACTAAAAAAGAAAGTCAAGAGTGAGGTGGTATGGCCCACCTAAAATGCTTAACAATGCGCTGCAGGCCGACGGTCAACTTTGTGCGCTTTATGCGCGGTCGCTGCGCTCCCATTATCGCGCATAAAGCGCCCAAAATTGTCCGCGGCTGAGCGCGGCGTTATGCCTACAAGTGATTGATAAGTCGATAGTAAGCCCATATATAGCTATTATGTGTTTAATTGCAATGTAAGGTGTTTTATGAAATCTCGTGAGCTTAATACTATTCATGATCTGATCGTTTCAAACTATCAAATCAAACCACTAGGTGATGGTAAGTTTGAGCATTCGTTTACGCCAGCTACAACTGATACTGTTTATAAGTTTATTGCTAATGGTACAGCAGAAGTTGAAGAAGGCGAGCGTTACAATATTGGATATTACGTTGATGACCACGGCGATAAAATTATCGACTTGTCGGCTTTATCAAAAAATACTGAAGTAAACCCAATTATTAGCCTCTTGTTTGCTAAAGAAGAAGCAAAAGGTAAACACGTTATAAACAAAGGCAAAAATGATGAGCGCGTTCACCATGATGCCACCGATGGTTACTATTGGGGCAAAAAGTATGCGTGGCGTGAGTATGGATTGGTTGTTCCAAAAAAAGTATTTTATGACTACCTAGCTGAAATCGGCTTCCCTACTGTAGATTGTGAAACGATCAACCCAGATTTAGCCTTCACCTCTAACGAAAAGTCAATTGCTTACAAAGATGAAGGATTGGAAAAAGCAATTGATGACCTAATCATGTCTGCCAAAAAAGAAACTAAGACGTTGTACAAATCACCTTTATTCTCACGTCGTTTCACTGTTCGTGGAATTAGTGCAATCACTGACAAAAAGTAGGCATAACAATCTGTTTAAGAGTGATTCGCAACGCGTGGCATTTTCACCATGCGTTGCTTTTAGTGTTTAAGGTGGTATGCGGAAGCTTCGGTATTGCGTTGCTCACACCTTAACAGGGCGTTATGCCTAAGGAATGATGGAGTAATGAACACCACAATACTTGAGACAGAATATTTTACTGTAAGTCAGTGCAGCGATTGTGATGTGCCGGGTTACTTAATCGTTATGTATAAAGAGAATCTAAGAGAGTTAAGTGAACTTCCTCATGAAGCTAAATGTCAGCTTGGGGTATTACTTAGCGAAGTTGAATCAAGTATTACAAAAGTGTTAGCTCCCGAAAAAGTGTACTGCTGCAAATTTGGAGAAGCGGCCAGTATTATTCATTTCCACCTTTTTCCAAGAACAGTCTTGTTAAGTAAATCGTTTTTAAGCATCTATCCAGAGCAGCAAGGTTTAATTCATGGCCCACTGTTATTTGATTGGGCTAGAGATTACTACAAAGTTAAAGTCGGTTGTTTCTCTCCTGATACCATAGTTGCTTTCAACAAAATCAGAGCTATTTTGAGTTCTGTTGGCATAACAAAGGCATCAAGGTGACACGTTACACTCGGCGATTTTTGTTTTGAGTTTAGTGCGCTTGGTTAGTTTGGTGTTGGTGCACCTTATGCCCGGCGTTATGTGCTTTCGAGGAAAATGATGAAGAAGCAATTATTATTGTCTCTCTCAAGTTTGGTTTTTACTGTGGCGGTTAATGCCAAAGATACAGCTATCGACTGCGA
>NZ_BAAHZP010000026.1:0-12699 GCF_054600795.1 Photobacterium sp. R1 | reverse complement strand
GGGGTGGCTAACGAGACTTGAACTCGCGACAACCGGAATCACAATCCGGGGCTCTACCAACTGAGCTATAGCCACCAATATTTCAACGCCAACAGTGCCGTCTTGCCGTTCCGGAGTGGCGCGCCCGACAGGATTTGAACCTGTGACCTTTGGCTCCGGAGGCCAACGCTCTATCCAGCTGAGCTACGGGCGCCTTGCCCTATCGGCGGTGGTGAATATTACGGATCAGCATGCGTGTCGTCTAGTCTTTTTTGCAAAAAATTTTGTATTCGCTTCATTTGTAACCATCTTTGGGTTGATTCGCATCATACAAACACAGCCGTTCTGTTTATCACCACCCCATTAACAGATATAATCACTCAGTTTTTTAACAGAAAAACCACTAATAAATGGTTCACAGCCTGTCGCAAAACGTCATATTTACAACAATCTACAGGATGGCTGTGTTATCCGAGCAAATAATCTGGGAGTGTTAAGGTGAGCTCAATGGAATTTTCTCTTCGACAACTTATGGTCGCAGCTGTCGCCACCCTTGCCATCAGCGGCTCAGCCGTCGCGGCAGATATGTCTGACGAAGCGATCGCAGATCGCATCAAGCCAGTCGGCTCAGTTTACAAAGAAGGTGATGCACCGGCTGCAACTGCCGCCGCTTCTGGTCCGCGTACCGGCGATCAAGTCTACGGCACCTTCTGTGTGGCCTGTCACAGCAGCGGCGTCATGGGCGCACCAAAATCCGGCAACGCAGCGGACTGGGGACCACGGATCGCGAAAGGCATGGATACCCTGACCAACCACGCCCTGAACGGATTTAATGCCATGCCTGCGAAAGGGACATGTATGGACTGTAGCGATGAAGAAATCGTTGCTGCCATCGAGCACATGACCAAAGGCCTGTAAGACGTACTTACCCTACATGAAAAAAGGTTAGCGCAAGCTAACCTTTTTTGTTTGATCTGAGGCCACGTGTGCTTATTTCTTATTGAACATCGCCCGTAGATTCGCGATATGTGCCTGGCCACGTTGCATCCGTTCTTCCGCAGAAACCGGTTTACGCTCCGTCTCCCATTCCAGATCATCCTGAGGCAACTCGTATAAGAATCGACTCGGTTCCGGCTTGATCAACTCCCCGTACTGACGGCGTTCCTTACACAACGTAAAAGTAAGCGCCTTCTGTGCCCGGGTGATCCCGACATAGGCCAGCCGTCGCTCTTCCTCAACATTGTCTTCATCAATGCTGGTCTGGTGCGGCAGAATACCTTCCTCGGTGCCAATCAGATAAACATACGGAAACTCCAGACCTTTTGAGGCATGCAGTGTCATCAGCTGAACCTGATCTGCCTCATCGTCATCTTCCCCGCGTTCCATCATGTCCCGCAGCGTCATCCGCTGAACCACTTCTTTCAGGGTACGCACTTCGTTGTCGTAATTATCCCCTTCCAAATCCGCTGTCACCCAGCTGTACAGATCCGACACGTTTTTCATCCGCATCTCAGCAGCTTTCGGACTGGCAGAGGTTTCAAACAGCCAGTCCTCATAATGGATGTCCCGGATCAGCTGGCGGACTGCCGCAACCGCATCACCGCGTTCAGCGTTATCGGCCAGCTCGACAATCCAGCGGGTAAACTGGCGCAGACTGTCTAATCCGCGGCCGGTCAGGTGCTGTTCCAGGCCCAGCTCAAAACTGGCATCAAACAGACTCTTGCCCCGCATATTGGCATAAGTGCCCAGCTTCTCCAGGGTGGCCGGGCCAATCTCACGCCGCGGCGTGTTCACGATGCGCAGGAAAGCATTATCGTCATCCGGATTGGTCAGTAGGCGCAGGTAAGCCATGATGTCCTTGATCTCGGTGCGGGAGAAAAATGAGGTTCCCCCAGAGATTTTGTAAGGAATCCGGTTCTGCATCAGCGCCTTCTCAAACAGTCTGGACTGATGGTTGCCCCGATACAGAATGGCGTAATCTTTGTAATCGGTGTTATTCAGAAAGCGATGGGCAATCAGTTCACCGATCACTTTCTCCGCTTCATGCTCTTCATTTTTTGCCGTAATGACCTTCAGCATGTCGCCATCCGGGATTTCCGAGAATAGGGTTTTCTCGAACACGTGCGGGTTATTGGCAATCAGAATGTTAGCGGTTCGCAGGATCCGGCTGGTTGAGCGATAATTCTGCTCCAGCTTGATCACCCTCAGGGTCGGAAAATCTTTGTTCAGCAATACCAGGTTTTCCGGCTGGGCTCCACGCCAGGAATAAATCGACTGGTCATCATCTCCCACCACGGTAAATTTAGCCCGCTCACCCACCAGCAACTTCACAAACACATACTGACTGGTATTGGTGTCCTGATATTCGTCCACCAGCAGGTAACGGATTTTGTTCTGCCAGCGCAGACGCACTTCCTCGTTATCCCGCAGCAAGAGGACCGGCATCAGAATCAAATCATCGAAATCCAGCGCGTTGTAAGCTTTCATCTGCCGCTGATACAGCTCATAGCAATGGGCAAACAGCTGGTCACGCTCACTGCGGGCTTCGGCTTTGGCCTGTGTCGGCGATTTCATGTCGTTCTTCCAGTTGGAAATCGATGACAACAGGAGTTTGAGCAAATCTTTATCGCCGTCAATTTGAGCTTCCGTCAGCTCCTTGAGCAGCGCCATCTGGTCCTGATCATCAAACAGGGAGAAACTCGCCTTCAGACCCAGCGTCTTATATTCGCGACGGATGATATTCAGCCCCAGAGTGTGGAAGGTCGATACCGTCAGACCCTTGGCTTCCTGACGGCCCAGCGTCTGGCCCACCCGTTCTTTCATCTCCCGGGCAGCTTTGTTGGTAAAGGTCAGCGCCGCAATGTTCCGGGCTTTGTACCCGCATTGCTGGACCAGATAGGCAATTTTATTGGTAATAACCCGCGTTTTGCCTGAACCGGCGCCAGCCAGTACCAGACACGGCCCGGCCACGTAACGCACTGCCTCATTTTGTCTGGGATTGAGTTTCATGATTTACCCTGTGAGTCATGTTTGATTCAGCTGCCGCATTGTAACCTGTTCTCGTCTCGTGTCTATTTCAGACAGCTCCCGTGTTTTTGGTCACAAAAAATGAGTAACAAGTAAGTTGCACAGAATTTAAGCGTCAATAATAATGAATGAACGTTCATTCACCTTGTGAGTAGCAATGACTGATAAAAAAGAACGTATCTTGCAGGCAACCGAAGAATTGCTGGCAAAACATGGTTTTCACGGTCTGTCGATGAACATGGTGGCGAAAGAAGCCAAGGTAGCAACAGGTACGATTTACCGGTATTTCACGGATAAAGACGACCTGCTGTACCAGCTTCACGATCATATACTGACCATTGTCGCCCAAAAAATCACGCAGAACATTTCGGATGTCATGCCGCTGGAACTTCGGTTTCGTACCATGTGGCTGAACATCTGGAATATGGCCACGGACAACGAAGCACCGCTGATTAATCAGGGCCAGTTTGAAAACATGCCGCATCGCGGAAAGCAGTACAAGATAGCGTTAGAAAAAACACTCTTTGCCCCGATCGACAGGATGTTTGAAGAGGGGAAAGCTCAGGGGCTGTTTAAGCCTTTAGACAACGAGATACTCGCCGCTCTCAGTTTGGAACCCTGCGCTGCGCTGGCACGCAAACACCTGACCGGCACCTTTACGGTAAGTGACGAAGCGCGGGATGCTGCCATCAACGCTTGCTGGGATGCAGTAATTACACATTGATAACGCATTAACTAAGACTCCGGAGCAAAGAAAATGAAAAAATGGGTAGCATGGTTAATCATGCTCGTCATCGTTGCCTTACTCTTTGGCGCACTATTCGCATGGAAAAATGTTCAATCCGCAGGAATGAAGGCGTATTTCGCAAACCGGCCAGAACCGGACTTTCCGGTGACTGTCGAGGATGTGAAAGCCACCAATTGGGTACCGGCTATTGAAGCCATTGGCTTTATTGAACCGAATCAGGGTGTCACGATCACAACTGAAGTCTCAGGTGTCATCAAGACTCTGAACTTTGACTCGGGTATGTCGGTCAAGCAAGGTCAGCGCCTGCTGGCACTGGACTCTGATGTTGAAGAAGCCAACCTCAAGAGTTCACAAGCCCGACTGCCTGCCGCCAAAGCAAAATACATCCGTTATCAGGATCTTTATAAAAAAGGTTCCCTTTCCAAGGAAGCTTTCGACGATGCACAGGCAAGTTATTTTTCGCTGATGGCTGATATTGAAAGCCTGAAAGCAACGATCGATCGCCGTATTATTACCGCGCCATTCTCAGGTGAGGTCGGTCTGCGGAATGTGTTCCTGGGTCAGTACATCCAGCCCGGTACGGATATCGTCCGTCTGGAAGATACTTCCCTGATGAAACTGCGCTTTACGATCCCGCAAACCGATCTGGCAGATATTCATATCGGGCAGGAAGTGGATATCGCGATTGATGCTTACCCGGAAGCAAACTTCCAGGGCAAAATCAGCGCCATTGAACCAGCGGTGAACTATCAGAGCGGTCTGGTTCAGGTTCAGGCTGACATTCCAAACAATGATGGTCGTCTGCGCAGCGGTATGTTTGCCCGTGCCCACATCATCCTGCCAACGCAGGAAAACCAGGTTGTTCTGCCGCAACACGCCATCACCTACACCCTGTACGGCAACAACGTCTACATCGTTTACAAAGACGACAAAGGCGACCTGCGTGTGCGTCAGTCTGTGGTTAAAACCGGTGAACGCAAGCGCGACAACATTCATGTCCTGGAAGGCGTCAAACCGGGCGACCAGGTGGTAACGACGGGTCAGATCCGCCTGAGTAATGATGTGAAAATCCGCATTGTCGACAACGATGCCCTGAAAACCCCGGCTGAAACACCAATGCTGTGATTCGGAGGTTAAATGCGCTTTACTGATATATTCATAAAAAGGCCGGTCCTTGCCGTCTCAATCAGTATTCTGATTGCCCTGCTCGGTTTCCAGGCCATTTTCAAAATGCAGGTCCGGGAATATCCGGAAATGACAAACACTGTCGTCACGGTGACCACCAGTTATTACGGTGCCAGTGCCGATCTGATCCAGGGCTTTATTACCCAGCCGCTGGAACAGGCCATCGCGCAGGCGGATAACATCGACTACATGACATCGTCGTCTGTTCTGGGTTCATCGACCATTACGGTCACCATGAAGCTGAATACGGATCCAAACGCAGCGCTGGCTGATATTCTGGCCAAAACCAACTCGGTCCGTTCTCAGCTGCCGCGTGAATCCGAAGACCCGACGGTGACCATGTCGACCGGTTCAACCACGGCGGTGATGTACATTGGTTTCACCAGTGACGAGTTGAGTTCCAGCCAAATCACAGATTATCTAGAGCGGGTATTCAACCCACAGCTGTTCACCGTCAATGGTGTCTCCAAGGTCGATCTGTACGGCGGGATGAAATACGCACTGCGTGTCTGGCTGGATCCGGCCAAGATGGCTGCGTATAACCTGACCGCATCCGATGTGATGACCGTCCTGAACGCCAACAACTACCAGTCTGCCACGGGTCAGGCTAATGGCGAGTTTGTACTGTATAACGGCACGGCCGATACACAGGTGAAGACCACAGATGAGCTGCAGAAGCTGATTGTTTCAACCCAGAAAGGCCAGGTCATTCGACTGGGTGACATAGCCAAAGTCACCCTGGAGAAAAGCCACGACATTTACCGGGCGACAGCAAACGGTCAGGAAGCCGTGGTTGCCGCAATCAATGCTGCTCCGAGTGCCAACCCGATTAACATCGCTGCCGATGTGCTGGAGCTGTTGCCTGAAATTCAGCGCAACATGCCGAGCAACATCAAGATGAACATCTTGTACGACTCCACTGTTGCCATTAACGAGTCTATTCAGGAAGTCATCAAAACCATCGGTGAAGCTGCACTGATCGTATTGGTCGTCATCACCCTGTTCCTGGGTTCATTCCGGGCCGTGCTGATCCCGATCATTACCATCCCGCTGTCACTCATTGGTGTGGCGATGCTGATGCAGGGCTTCGGGTTCTCCTGGAATCTGATGACCCTGCTGGCCATGGTTCTGGCCATCGGTCTGGTGGTCGATGATGCCATCGTGGTCCTGGAAAACGTCGACCGCCACATCAAACTGGGTGAATCGCCGTTCCGTGCTGCCATTATCGGGACACGGGAAATTGCGGTGCCGGTCATTGCCATGACCCTGACGCTGGGTGCAGTATACGCGCCGATCGCGCTGATGGGTGGGATCACCGGTTCGCTGTTTAAGGAATTCGCGCTGACGCTGGCCGGCTCCGTTTTCATCTCCGGGATCATCGCCCTGACGCTATCGCCAGTGATGTGTTCCAAGATCCTCAAAGCACACGACAAGCCAAACCGCTTTGAAGACACGGTTCACAGCGTGCTGGATCGCATGACGGCCGGCTATGAGAAAATGCTGGGCACTGTCATGCACTTCCGGCCGGTTGTGATTGTATTTGCCCTGATCGTCTTTGCCGTCCTGCCCGTGTTGTTCAAGTTCATCCCGAGCGAGCTGGCACCAGCGGAAGATAAAGGGGTTCTGATGATGATGGGTACTGCCCCATCGACAGCCAACCTGGACTACATCGAAAACACCATGAGCGAAGTGAACCAGATGCTGAGTGATCAGCCGGAAGTTGCTTTCGCTCAGGTCTTCTCCGGTGTGCCCCAGTCGAACCAGGCATTCGGTATTGCGTCCATGGTGCCCTGGAGTCAGCGTGAAGCCAGCCAGGCCGAAGTCGTTGGCCGGGTCACCAAACTGGTGAACGATGTCCCGGGCATGGCCGTAACGGCATTCCAGATGCCGGAGCTGCCGGGCGCTGGTTCAGGTCTGCCGATCCAGTTCGTCATCACCACACCGAACAATTTCGAAAGTCTGTTCCAGGTGGCAACGGCCGTCCTGACTGATGTCAGCAAGAACCCGATGTTCGTCTATTCAACCCTGGATCTGAACTTTGATTCAGCCACCATGAAGATCAACATCGATAAGGACAAAGCCGGAGCCTATGGCGTTACCATGCAGGATATCGGGATCACCCTGAGTACCATGATGGCCGACGGTTATGTCAACCGGATTGACCTCAATGGCCGCTCGTACGAAGTCATCCCGCAGGTGGAACGAAAGTACCGTCTGAATCCGGAGTCGCTGAATACGTACTATGTCCGTGCTGCTGACGGTAATTCGGTTCCTCTGGGCAGTCTGATCAGTATTGATGTGATCGCAGAACCTCGCGCCCTGCCGCACTTCAACCAGCTGAACTCCGCCACCATTGGTGTCGTTCCGAATCCGCAAATCGCCATGGGAGACGCCATCGACTGGTTCAAATCGGAAGGCGCCAGCAATCTGCCTGTCGGTTACCAGTATGACTTCATGGGCGAAGCCCGTCAGTACGTGACTGAAGGCAACGCACTGTTCGCGACCTTTGGCCTTGCTCTGGCGGTCATCTTCCTGGTTCTGGCGATTCAGTTCGAATCCCTCCGCGACCCGATGGTCATCATGGTCTCTGTACCGCTGGCAATCTGTGGCGCTCTGGTCGCTCTGGGCTGGGGTCTGGCGTCGATGAACATATACTCTCAGGTGGGTCTGATTACCCTGATTGGTCTGATCACCAAGCACGGGATTCTGATCTGTGAGGTTGCCAAAGAAGAGCAGCTCAATCACCAGAAGGACAAAATGTCTGCGGTGATGGAAGCAGCGAAAGTTCGTCTTCGCCCGATTCTGATGACCACTGCCGCGATGATTGCCGGTCTGATCCCGCTGCTGTTCGCCACCGGCGCTGGTGCAGCACAGCGTTTCAGTATCGGTATCGTGATTGTGGCCGGTCTGACGATCGGGACCCTGTTTACTTTGTTCGTTCTGCCAGTCATTTACACGTATCTGGCCAGCACGCATAAACCGCTGCCTGTCTTTGTCGAGGACAAAGACCTGGAAAAGCTCAAACGGGCTGATGAAGCGAGACTAGCTCTCAGAGCCCGTGAAAATTAACCACCATTTTCACTTTGATTCTTCAGGCCGCGCAAGCGGCCTTTTTTATGGAGAGAAAGGCACGTGTCGCTCATCCCAGGATTCCTGCCTGCGGCAGGGTGAAATTGGTGTACACTAACGTCAAGTATCACAATACCTTCATGGAGTTAAACCCGCGTATGTTTGATCCAAAGAAACTTGAGCAGGTTGCAAAGCAGATTCAGGATGCGATGCCTCAACCGGTCAAAGCGCTTGGTCAGGACGTTGAGCAGAAAGTGCGTCAAACCATTCAGGCACAGCTGAGCAAACTGGATGTCGTCAACCGCGAAGAGTTTGATGTGCAGACTCAGGTCCTGCTGCGTACCCGCCAGAAACTGAATGAGCTGGAACAAAAAGTAGCTCAGCTGGAAGCCCAGCTGTCCGACAAAGCGGAATAATCAGCGTTTCGCCTGAACACCGCTCCGAACATGAAAAAGCCCGGCGAGATTGCTGGGCTTTTTGTTACTAGAAAGGAAGAAAAATCAGGTGATTAGTCACCGACAGCGATACGCTTCATGTCAGTCATGTAACCACGCAGTTCCTGACCAATCAGCTCAACCGGATGGCTGCGCAGTGCTTCATTCACATCAATCAGTGTTTGGTTATCCGCCTGGTTGCTGCTTTCGCCCAGACCTTTACCGATCACGTCTGTACCCACCTTCGGCATGAACTGCTCACGCAGCAGTGGCGTCGCGACATTCGCGAACAGATAGTTCCCGTATTCAGCAGTATCGGAAATCACCACGTTCATTTCATACAGACGCTTCCGGGCAACGGTATTGGCAATCAGTGGCAGCTCGTGCAGTGATTCATAGTAAGCTGACTCATCAATAATGCCTGAAGCGGTCATCGCTTCGAATGCCAGCTCAACCCCGGCACGCACCATCGCGACCATCAGGATACCGTTGTCAAAATATTCCTGCTCACTGATCTTCAAATCAGACTGCGGATAGTTTTCGAAAGCAGTTTCAGCAGTTTCAGCACGCCAACCCAACAAGTTTGCATCATCATTGGCCCAGTCGGCCATCATGGTGCCAGAGAACTCACCGCTGATGATGTCATCCATATGCTTGTTGTACAGTGGACGCATCAGATCTTTCAGTTCTTCAGACAATTCAAAGGCTTTGATTTTTGCAGGATTCGACAGACGATCCATCATGTGGGTAATGCCGCCGAATTTCAGTGCTTCGGTAATGGTTTCCCAGCCAAATTGCAGCAGTTTACCGGCATATGCAGGCTCAATGCCTTCTGCAACCATCTTTTCATAACAAACAATCGAACCAGCCTGCAGCATTCCGCACAGAATGGTTTGTTCACCCATCAGGTCAGATTTCACTTCAGCAACAAAAGACGATTCCAGCACACCGGCACGGTGACCACCGGTTGCAGCCGCCCAGGCTTTGGCGATTTCCAGACCCTCGCCCTGCGGATCATTTTCCGGGTGAACCGCAATCAGGGTCGGCACCCCGAAACCACGTTTGTATTCTTCACGTACTTCTGTGCCCGGGCACTTCGGTGCAACCATCACAACCGTGATATCCGGACGGATTTGCATGCCTTCTTCAACAATGTTGAAACCATGCGAGTAACCCAGCGCAGCACCTTGCTTCATCAGAGGCATCACCGTGGTTACAACATCCGTGTGCTGCTTGTCTGGTGTCAGGTTAACCACCAGATCCGCCTGCGGGATCAGCTGTTCATAGCTACCAACTTCAAAACCGTTATCTTTGGCATTGCGGAAAGAGGCGCGTTGCTCATCGATCGCAGCCTGACGCAGCGCATACGCCACATTCAGACCGGAGTCACGCATGTTCAGCCCTTGGTTCAGGCCCTGTGCACCACAACCCACAATCACGACTTTTTTACCTTTCAGGTAATCTGCTTCCTGAGCAAACTCGCTGCGATCCATAAAACGGCAACGGCCCAGTTGATCCAATTGCTGACGCAAATTTAAGGTATTGAAATAGTTAGCCATAACAAGTTACTCCGTGAAATCTGATCCTTGGTCGGCACGTCATTGCCGAATAACCTGATAGTAGATCAGGCGCCATGTTGTCCAAAGTGATATATTCACAACATCACATTGCAAAAAGTGCAACGCCTTCATGAATATCAAATCACTGCAGTTCTTCCTTCATTTGTGTAACAGCAAGAACTTTAGTCAGACTGCGCAGAAAATGCATATCAGTCCGTCGGCACTGAGCCGCCAAATCCAACGCCTCGAACAGGAGCTGGCCCAGCCGCTGTTTATCCGTGACAACCGCAGCGTTGAACTCACAACAGCCGGACACAAACTGCTTCCCGTCGCCAGTCGTATCGTTGCCGAATGGCAGCACCTGCAACAGGAACTGACGGAGCAAGATCAGATGCTCAAAGGCAAACTGACGCTCTTCTGCTCAGTCACCGCCAGTTACAGTCATTTGCCTGCAGTCCTGAACCAGTTCCGGCAACATTACCCGCAAGTCGAAATACAGCTGGTCACCGGTGATCCGGCGCAGGCGATTGATAAAGTCATGCAGGACGAGGCAGATTTCGCCATTTCAGCGTTGCCGGCCAATCTTCCCGGAAAACTGGCCTTTATCTACCTGGGCGATGTCTCTATGTCACTGATCAGCCCTCTGGCCCCACCACCCGCGCTTCAGGTCTTGCTCACGCCGGAAATTCAATGGGAAAAACTTCCCTTTATCCTTCCAGAGCATGGCAGTGCCAGAGAAAACGCTGACAAGTGGATGAAATCTCATAAAATTAAGCCTAACATTTATGCCCAAGTTGCTGGGCATGAGGCTATTGTTAGTATGGTAGCATTGGGATGTGGCATAGGGATTGCGCCAGATGTTGTCATAGAGAACAGTCCGATTCGCGACCAGATACAAAAGCTGCCCACAGCAACTGTAGACCCTTTAATACTGGGATTGTGTTGTAAACAAAGCCGGCAAAAGGAACCGCTTTATCAGGCGCTGCTGGCACTATTCAAATAGCAGGTCCATATGACGTCATCGCATACTTTGACACACAGCTACTATTCCGCCTTTTATGCTGAAAAAGGCTTTCGCTTTCTGGAGCAGATCGCAAAGGATTACACACTGCCCGATAATCTGGTCGTTTTTTCAGTCATGCATTGTTACGAAGGAACACTGCCTTATCTCAATGTCCTGTGCCAGCTGGCTGATCACGTCGTATTTATCCCGAAGCAGGCCACGTTCTGTAACAACAGCTCACTCCTGAATACCATTGAGACCATTGAAAACTGTCAAACGGTCGAATCCGGATTCGACAAAATCGCCTTACGCGACCCGGCCTGCTGTGTTGAATTGATCCGCCGATATACCAAAGAGGGGCAAGCTTTTCTGATCCTGGACCACGGCGGCTATTTTGCTCAGGGCGCTGAAGCCATATTAGAAGCATTCAGCAAAGAGTGCGTGGGGATTACGGAACTGACGGCAAATGGCGTCGCCAAATACCGGAACAGGCACCTGCTCAAACCCTTGGTTTCTGTCGCTCACCTGAGTATCAAAACACCGGCAGATTATGAAGCGTCAGAGTGCATCGTTCACTATACCGATCAGATTCTGCGCGAAGCCTTTGGTCTGAAACTCAACAACCAGGGATTTTTGTCGATTGGGGTCATCGGCAGCGGTAATCTGGGTCGCGGGATCTGCAAAACCCTGCAAGGCAAAGGGATTCATGACCTCTACGTCAGCGATCAGGATCCCCGTCGGCTGACCGCAATGCCGCGCAACGGCATTCAGGTCTGCTCGACGGAAACTATGCTCAACCACTGCAATCTGATCTTCTGCTGTACAGGCAATGGGGCACTTCATACGGCGCACTTGCAGTCCCGGCGTGAAAACCTCTTTGTTGCAACCGTCACTTCCGCAGATGATGAACTGAATCTGCCTGAACTTGTGCACAATGGCACCCTTCGTTATATCGGAGGGAATACGCTCGTCAAAGAATACAAAAATCAGCACGAGGCAAGCATCTACTTACTGGCTGGCGGTGAGTCTGCCAACACACCTTTCAAGACGGGGATGGGTGACCCAACCCTCTATCTGTTTGAAGCCGCCCACCTGCTGGCCGGACTGCAGCTTGCCAGCCAGAACCACAGTTACGCCGCCGGGATCCAGGCGTTATCTGCTCAGGATGAAATCTTCATTGCCGAACAATGGCTGCGCTTCTTCTATCACTACAGTTAAGTTATCTGCAATACAGGCATCGTCCCTTTCATTCACAGCACTCCGCGCCATAGCTTCTATTGGCGCTTAAAGCGAGACTTTCCAGTCTCCCGTTGTCTTTTCTGCGCCAGACAGACGTACACATCGCAGCATCTCTGCTTTCCGGTTCTCCCATCAGCCATGATGCAGTCATTAAACCTCTAGTCATATAATCCGGCATACCTGGCTTGCAGCTGTTTCCAGAGAGACAGGTGCTCTGGTTGAGGCGATTTCGATTATTAGAAGAAATTTGGGGTAGACGTTGGAATGGATAAATCCCAAACGTAAAAAAGCCCCAGTCTTTCGACGGGGACGCCTAGTCTGAGGCTTTTCGTCAGTGAGAAATTATCAGAACCCTGAATAGCAAAAAACCCAGCCATTACTGACTGGGTTTCTCTAAGAAGTGGCGGAGCGGACGGGACTCGAACCCGCGACCCCCGGCGTGACAGGCCGGTATTC
>NZ_BAAHZP010000025.1:0-30070 GCF_054600795.1 Photobacterium sp. R1 | reverse complement strand
CGCTCGTAGCTCAGCTGGATAGAGTACCTGGCTACGAACCAGGCGGTCGGAGGTTCGAATCCTCCCGAGCGCGCCATCATTTCGTACCGTGATCGCATCACGAACACAATCTGCGCGTCCGTAGCTCAGATGGATAGAGTACCTGGCTACGAACCAGGCGGTCGGAGGTTCGAATCCTCCCGGACGCGCCATCTTTTTAAACCCGGCCTCGTGCCGGGTTTTTTTATACTCTGAACTTTTCAATCCCCCTCAATCCGACTGACCAGCGGCGCTGGTATTTCCGGGCAGAAAGCGGTAGTTTTGGCTGGCGTGAAGGAATTCCAACGGAATCAGAAGGAAAACAACACATGACATGTCAACAGCTTGCTATCTCGGCATTCGGCGATGCCAACTGTCTGAAATTGCAGTCTGCAACGTTATCCGCTCCGCAGGGAGAGCAGGTACTTGTGGCGATTGCATTTGCCGGAGTGAATCCGATTGATGCCAAAACCCGTGCCGGTCTGGGCTGGGCGGCGCAGCAGAACAAAGACAAACTGCCCTGGGTGCCTGGTTATGATATGGCCGGAACGGTTCTGGCTGTTGGCGAGGATGTGACGCAGTGGACAGTCGGACAGCGGGTTTGCGGGTTCATCGGTTTTCCGCTGGATGGCGGGGCATACAGTGAGCAGATTCTGGTTGAAGCCAGTTGCCTGAGTGAAGTGCCGGACGGCGTATCACTTGAACAGGCCGCAGCCTTACCGCTTGCCGGACAAACGGCCTGGCAGGCGCTGGAGAAAGCTTCAGTGAAACCGAAAGAGCGCGTGTTAATTCTGGCAGGGGCGGGCGGTGTCGGCCATCTGGCGGTGCAGCTGGCGCATGCGAAAGGTGCTGAAGTGCTGGCGAGCTGTTCGGCAGAAAATCTGGCGTTTGTTGCTGGCTTGGGGGCTGAAGCCGTGAATTATCAAGCCGGCGATCTGAAGACGCAGATCCAGCCTGTTGATGTCCTGATCGATCTGGTCGGCGGTGACGTGGGGATCGCTGCGCTTGCTTGCGTGAAACCCGGCGGACGTGTTGTGACCGTGCCTACCATCACAGCTGAAGCGGTTAACGCTTCTGCAAAAGTTGCCGGGTTGCATGCGCAGGGCATGCTGGTCTCCCCATCGGTGACACAAAACGAACACATGCTGGCGATGCTGGCAAAGGGAGAGCTGCGCATTCATGTTGCGGCTCAATTCCCATTGCAACAGGGGGCGGATGCCCATCGTCAGATTGAAACCGGCCGGACACGGGGCAAGGTTGTCCTGTCGATGAAAGGCTGAAGCATGGGATTGAGCTGGTCCGGAGAAGCCTTGTTGTGGGGGCTGTTTTTCTCCGGACTACTGAGTGCCACTTTATTGCCGGGCGGCTCGGAAGCGGGTCTGCTGGCAGCCCTCACACAGTCGTCATACCCGGCCTGGATACTGGTTGTCGTGGTCACTGCAGGCAACACTGTGGGCGGGATGGTGAGTTTTTATCTGGGACGTTGCTTTCCTGATAAAACTTCTGAAGAAAATCAGAGTCATAATAAAGCTGTCCGCTGGATAAAAAAGTACGGGTACTGGAGTCTGTTGCTGAGCTGGGTGCCCATTGTCGGTGATCCCCTCTGCCTGGCTGCAGGCTGGCTGCGAATGCGCGCCGGACTCTGTGCTTTGTTTATTCTGGCTGGCAAAGCTGCGCGGTATGCGTTGTTAGCGCTGCTGTTTTGATTGATAACCCTAAATAGAAGGAAGGCGAACGTGCAAAAGCGGATTCTGAGCCTTGTGTTGCTGGTCCTGAGCGGATGCAGTAGTCAGACGTCCCCCGAGCAGTCACAATCTTTGCCCGATGGTGTGCACTTTGTGGAAAGTGTATCGAATACCGGCAATGATGTGGTGATCCCTTATAGTAAGTACGTGCTGGATAACGGTTTGACCGTGATCCTTCATGAGGATGATTCGGATCCGCTGGTTCATGTGGATGTGACCTATCATGTCGGCTCAGCGCGCGAGCAGCTGGGCAAGTCCGGTTTTGCCCATTTCTTTGAACACATGATGTTTCAGGGGTCCAAGCACGTCGGCGATCAGGAGCATTTCCGCCTGATCACTGAAGCCGGAGGTTCGATGAACGGTACGACCAACCGGGACCGGACCAATTATTTTGAAACTGTGCCTTCGAATCAGCTGGAAAAAGTACTGTGGCTGGAATCGGACCGCATGGGATTTCTGTTAAGTGCGGTGTCTCAGCACAAGTTTGAGATCCAGCGTGCCACGGTGAAAAATGAGCGGGGCCAGCGTTATGAAAACACCCCTTATGGGCTGGTGAATGAACGTATCGGCGAAGCGCTTTTCCCGCGGCCCCATCCTTATTCCTGGCAGCCCATTGGTTATGTTGCAGATCTGGACCGGGTGGACGTCAATGATCTGAAAGCATTTTTCCTGCGCTGGTACGGACCGAATAATGCGACGCTGACAATTGGCGGCAACCTTGATAAAGCACAGACCCTGGCTTGGGTTGAGAAGTATTTCGGGGACATTCCGCGTGGTCCGAAGGTTGAGAATCCGGCCAAACAGCCCGTCACACTGAATACAGACCGTTTCCTGACGCTGGAAGATAATATTCGTCAACCGATGCTGATGATGGCCTGGCCGACATCTTATAAAGGCGCGAAAGACGATGCCTCGCTGGATATGCTGGCGAAAGTCATAGGTGGCGGTCAGAACAGCATGCTGTATCAGGCATTGGTGAAAACCGGCAAAGTTGTTGATGCCGGGGCTTATCACGATTGTGGCGAACTCGCCTGTACGTTGTATGTGTACGCGATTGGGCAGAGTGGCGAACAGGGCAAGCTGAATCAAATTTATGATGATGTCAGTACGGTATTGGGCAGTCTGGCACAGCGGGGAGTCAACCAGAAAGATCTGGATGAAATGAAGGGTATGGCGGAAGCGTCAGCCATCTTCGGCCTGCAAAGTGTTCACGGTAAGGTAGCGCAGCTGGCGGCCTATCAGACGTTCTACGGCTATCCGAACCGTCTGGGGACTGAGCTGAAAAATTTGCGTGATCTTCAGCCGTCGGATGTTGAAGCGGTGTACAAACGCTATGTTGAGAACAAGCCGAAAGTGGTGCTCAGCACTGTGCCGAACGGACGCACAGATATGGCTGCAGCCAAAGCGAACTATCAGCCTGCAGACCGAATTATTCCCGAGCACCAGCATCTGACAGACAACGAACTGAATTTGCGCGAACCGCAGCATGAAAGTTTTGACCGTTCGGTGATGCCGCAGCCTTCAGCGCCGGTAACAGCGAAGGTTCCAGAACTGTACCGCCTGAATCTGGCGAACGGGATTGAGGTGCTGGGCACCGATTACAACGAAACACCAACGGTTGAGCTACAGTTGGTGCTGCCTGCCGGTCGCCGCTATGAGCCTGCCGGAAAGAACGGACTGGCTGAACTGACCGCCGCCATGATGGCGGAAGACAGCCTGCGCAGCTCCTCTGAAGACCTGGTATCCCGACTGGATAAACTGGGCAGTACGATCAACTTTGACCCAGGCATGTACGGTACCGTCGTGTCCGTGACAACGCTGAAGAAATATCTTCCGGAAACCCTGGCGATCTTACAGGAGCGTCTGTTTGAGCCAGCCTTCAAAGAAGATGATTTTGCCCGTGTGAAACAGCAGGCGCTGGAAGGCCTGGTGTACGATCACCAGCGTCCGAGCTGGCTGGCCAGCCAGGCGACCCGGGAAGTTCTGTATGGCAAGACCGTCTTTGGCCGTCCTGCGGAAGGGACCATGGCGTCAATTCAGGGGATTACCCTCAATGATGTGAAAGCGTTTTATCAGCGTTTTTATACGCCAAACGGAGCGCAGATGGCGGTGGTCGGCGATATCCTGCCGTCTGAGCTCAAATCAGATCTGGCATTTTTGTCTCAGTGGCAAGGTGCCCCGGCGCCATCTTATGTGACACCGGTCGTTCCGTCTCAGACTCAGCCTGCTGTCTGGTTGATTGATAAACCGGGAGCGCCGCAAAGCGCAGTCCGTTTTGTCCGTCGTGGTCTGCCGTTTGATGCGACTGGCGAGCAGTTTGAGATCCAATTGGCGAACTTTAACCTCGCGGGGAACTTCAACAGCCGGATCAATCTGAACCTGCGTGAGGACAAAGGCTACACTTATGGTGCCGGCGGTTATCAGGTCGGTAACAAAGAAGTCGGCTCTTCTCTGTTTTATGCTGAGGTACGTGCAGATGTCACGCTGTCGTCCATTCAGGAAATGATCAAGGAACTGCAGAAGTACAGTCAGGACGGCTTGACGAATGAAGAGCTGGCCTTTATGCGCCTGGCGGTCGGGCAGCAGGAAGCACTGAGCTATGAAACGCCAAGTGATAAAGCAGATTTGCTGCGTCAGATCATGACATATCATCTGGACGATGACTTTGTGTCTCAGCGCAATACGCTGACGGCAACAATCAGCAAAGAGCGTCTGAATGCATTGGCTGAGAAGTGGTTTAATCCGGAAGACTATCAGATTATTGTGGTCGGTGATTCGGCGACATTATTGCCGCAGCTGAAAACGCTGGGACGACCTGTTCACCAGCTGACTCCAGAGCAATAATGACAGCATAATGATCTGATGATTCAGGTTATATTCAGTTGAAAATCCAAGCCGGCACCTGATGTGCCGGCTTTTCTTATGGTTGTTATTATCCCGCAGGAAACCCTTTTCTAAATCAACAATAATCATGGTAATCAACCAGAATTATGATTACCCTAGCTCCCCTGTGATAGAAAGAATTGAGAAGAGCCTGATGGATTTTTCGCAAAGGTTAGAGAGAGTGTCGGCGAACCCACAAGCGCTGACACAAATCGGGCGCGGCCTGGAACGGGAAGCGTTACGAATTACCCCGCAAGGCAAGTTATCCCCCCAACCCCATCCTGCAGGCCTGGGTTCGGCATTGACCAATCAGTGGATCACGACCGATTTTGCAGAATCTTTGCTGGAGTTTATTACTCCGGTATCAAGAAATGTCGACGAACTTCTGTCTCAATTGTCTGATATCCACAAATTCAGCTACAGCCAAATGGGCGAAGAGATGCTGTGGCCAATGTCCATGCCTTGTTATGTCGGTGATGAATCGGACATTCAGCTGGCTCAATACGGCAGTTCAAATATCGGCCGGATGAAAACACTGTACCGTGAGGGACTGAAACGTCGCTATGGCAGTGTGATGCAAATTATTTCAGGCGTGCATTTCAACTTTTCCTTTCCGGACAGCTTCTGGGAGCAGCTGTTTGGTGAGCAAAGCGACAGCGAACGCCAGGCGGCGGTATCCGATGCGTATTTTGCACTGATTCGTAACTATTACCGTTTTGGCTGGCTGATTCCGTATCTGTTCGGTGCTTCTCCTGCGCTCTGTGGTTCATTCCTGAAGCGGGATGCCGAGCATCTCAAGTTCAGCAAGACCGGAGCAGGTACTTACTTTCTGCCGCAGTCGACAGCACTTCGCCTGAGTGATCTGGGATATACCAATCATGCTCAGAGTGCGCTCAGAATTGGGTTTAATAGCCTGGAGCAGTATTTAGAGGGCCTGCAAAAAGCCATTCATACCCCTTCGGAAGAGTTCGCTGAAATCGGCGTCAAAGTCGATGGGGAACTGCGCCAGCTCAATACCAATGTGCTGCAAATCGAAAATGAATTGTATGCTCCGATCCGTCCGAAGCGGGTGACGCAAAGCGGTGAAAAACCTTCAGAGGCACTCAGTCGCTGCGGTGTTGAATATATTGAAGTGCGTTCACTGGATGTGAACCCGTTCAGCCCGATTGGGATCACTGCGGATCAGGTGCGTTTTCTGGATCTCTTCCTGATCTGGTCCGTGCTGTCGCCTTCAGATGAAATGAATGACGCTGAACTGGCATGCTGGCGTGATAACTGGAAAAAAGTTGTGCTTGGCGGCCGCGATTCAGAACTGCAGCTTCAGATTGGCTGCAGTGGGGAACGTTTAACCCTGGCTGAGTGGGCGAAGCATGTGTTTGCTGAACTGGAACAAGTCGCTATTGTGATGGACCAGGCTCACGGTGGTGATGCATACCAGCAGACGCTGACGAAACTGGCCGGTTGGATTGATAATCCAAATCTGACCTTATCTGCACAGGTGCTGCGCCAGATTGAAGCGCACGAAGGCATCGGTAATTTCGGTCTGGAGCTGGCTGTAAGACATGCAGAATGGTTGAAGGCGAATGGCTACAGCCGTTATTCTCTGGCTGAGTTTGAGCAGGAAGCCGCGGATTCTGTAGCGAAACAGCAGCAGATTGAACAGTCGGATGTGTTGTCTTTCGAGGCATTCTTGGCTGATTACTTTGCTGATCTGGAAGCGAATGCGTTTCGGGAAGCGTGAGCAGCGGATAAAAAAACGGGCAGCGACCTTGCTGCCCAATCAATAATTACAATTTCGCAGGGATGACGACAGTTTGCACTGCCAGTCATAGTATCAGACCTGCCATTTTCACTTTGGTTCCACTTCAGGGAATGAAAAAATGCTTTTGGCGAAAAAAAAATGGCTGGCGCTGATACTGTTGGCTTTGTTAACAACAGGTTGTGCGACATCACCACCCAAAAATCAGGCCAATTTATGTGATATTTTTCGGGAATACCCCGATTGGTATGAAGATGGATTGGCAATGGAAAAGCGTTGGGGCACCCCGATTCAGGTCGCCATGGCCTTTGTGCGTCAGGAAAGTGCTTTTCGTCATGATGCAAGACCCCCCCGTCCTTATGTCTTCGGCTTTATCCCCTGGTTTCGCAGCAGCAGTGCTTATGGTTATGCTCAGGCACAGGATCCCGCCTGGGAGGACTATCAGCGTGCGACAGGGAGTTGGGGCTCCCGCTCCAGTTTTGATGACTCGCTGATGTTCATTGGCTGGTATACCGCGGAAACACAGCGCCAACTGGGGATTTCCAAGTGGGATGCGTATCATCAGTATCTGGCCTATCATGAAGGACGGGGCGGATACAGCCGGGGAACTTACCGGAGTAAGCCCAATTTGCTGCAGGTATCCCGCAAGGTTGATCAGCAGGCGAAATCTTATGGCTGGCAGCTCAAGCAGTGCCGGCAGGAGCTCGAAGAGAATCGCAGCTGGTGGCCGTTCTGAATGAAGGTGGCTGGCTGAGCAACAGGAAAGACAGGCAAAGGAGAAGGATATAATGCCATTACTTGATAGCTTTACGGTTGACCACACCAAGATGCATGCACCGGCTGTGCGTGTTGCCAAAACCATGCAGACGCCGAAAGGCGACACCATCACCGTCTTTGATCTGCGCTTCTGCAGACCCAACCATGAGATTCTGTCTGAACGCGGAATTCATACGCTCGAACATCTCTTTGCCGGTTTCATGCGTGCTCATCTGAATTCCGATCAGGTCGAGATTATTGACCTGTCCCCGATGGGGTGCAGGACCGGATTTTACATGAGCCTGATTGGTGCTCCGGATGAGCAGCAGGTCGCTGACAGCTGGCGGGCCGCAATGGAGGATGTGCTGAAAGTTGCCGCTCAGTCGCAGATCCCTGAGCTGAATGAATATCAGTGTGGTACTTACAGCATGCATTCACTGGAAGAGGCGAAGCAGATTGCACAGGACATTCTGGATCGGGGTATCGATGTGAACAAGAATGAAGAGCTTGCACTGCCTGAGAGTATGCTTCAGGAACTGAAAGTGAAATAAGCTTTTCGGTGCCGGTTGGATGCAAATGAAAAAGCCAGCACTGAAATGCTGGCTTTTTCATTCTTAACGGACGCTATGAAGGCGATCAGCCGGTTTTGCGAAGCTGAGTCGGCAGAATTTTGACCTGTTTGATCATGTTGTCGGAGATTTCCACGATTTCCATCTGGTAGCCCGCCACAGACACACTCAGAATGCTGTCCGGAATATCTTCCAGGTGCTCCAGCAGCAGGCCGTTCAGGGTCCGCGGACCGTCAGTCGGCAGATCCCAGTTCAGGCTCTTGTTCAGTTCACGAATATTCGCAGTGCCTTCAATCAACAGGCTGCCATCACTCTGCGGAGTAATTTCTTCGGCCAGAGTCGGGGAGATTGAAGTGGTAAATTCACCGACAATCTCTTCCAGAATATCTTCCAGCGTGATCAGGCCCTGAATATCACCGTATTCATCCACAATCAGGCCAATTCGTTCTTTACGGCGCTGGAACTTCAGCAACTGGATATTCAGAGGTGTGCCTTCCGGGATGAAGTACATCTTATCCGCGGCCCGCAGCAGATTTTCTTTACTGAAATCGTTCTTATCCATCATCAAACGATACGCTTCACGTACCCGAAGCATACCGACAACTTCATCAATACTGTCGCGGTACAGGACAATCCGGCCATGGGCGGAGTGGCTGAGCTGGCGCACAATTGATTTCCAGTCGTCGTTGATATTGATACCGACGATTTCGTTTCGGGGCACCATCAAATCTTCAACTTTGACGTTTTCCAGATCCAGGATCGACAACAGCATGTCCTGGTGACGACGCGGGATCAGGCTGCCAGCTTCATTGACCACAGTACGCAGCTCTTCGGAGCTGAGCGGGGAGTCGTTCATGTTATCGACACGAAGACCCAGCAGACGCAGGAATCCATTGGTGATCCCATTGACGAACAAGACCAGCGGATACATCAATTTCATCAGCAGCTGGAGCAAGATACTGCTGGAATAGGCAACTTTCTCAGGATATAAAGCGGCCAGTGTTTTCGGAGTCACTTCTGCAAAGACCAGTACCGCCATGGTGAGCGCACCGGTGGCAATGGCGACACCGACATCGCCGTATAGACGCATGCCCAGAATGGTTGCGATGGCAGAAGCCAGAATGTTGACCAGGTTGTTGCCGATCAGGATCAGGCCAATCAGACGGTCCGGGCGATTAAGCAGTTTTTCAACTCGCTTTGCCCCGCGGTGTCCCTGGCTGGCCAGGTGACGGAGTTTATAGCGGTTGAGCGCCATCATGCCGGTTTCAGAGCCGGAAAAATATCCGGAGATCAGGAGCAGTAATACCAGAATGGAGAATAAGACTCCCGTGGATATATCGTCCAAAAAGCTAGTTCCTTGTATCGCGGTGAATTTGTACTCTGTACTGAATCTGAGTATGGGTGTCAAGTTCAGGCTGGCAATTATACCAGCCCATGGTCAACTTTCTTCATGCTTAAGCATGGATCCGGTTATCTGGATTGTCATTAATGACCGATAATGATTTCTTTCACGAAGCGGCTGCCGAAGTACGCCAGTGTCAGCAGGAAAGCACCAATCAGGCTGAACCAGATGACTTTCTTGCCCCGCCATCCCTGACGATAGTGTCCCCAAAGCATGACGCTGTAGACACACCAGGCCAGAATGGATAACACAGCCTTGTGCGTTTTGCCCTGTGCAAACATATCCTGCAGGTAAATAAATCCGGTGATAAGCGTGACTGTCAGCAGGACATAGCCGACCAGAATAATCTTAAACAGCTGGCGCTCTACCAGCATCAGCGGCGGCAGATTCGGGTTAAATGCCAGCTTCTTGTGTTTGAGTTTGTAATCGAGCCATGCCAGTTGGATCGCATACAGCGTCGCGATCATCAGGGTTGAATAGGCAAAGAGTGCCAGAGAAATATGGAACAGGACCTGCGGGTGAGATTCCAGGTGTGTAATAAAGGCGCCGGGCAGAATGGCAGCCGCGACCAGATTGATTGCCGCAAAACTGTAAATGACGGGCAGCAGGAACCAGAGCCGCATCCGGAGCATTGCCACTGTGGTGATCACTGAAATTATCAGGCTGATCAGGGAAGCGACATTGAGAATACTCAGGTTCTGGCCGACGCCGCCCAGAATCAGATCTTTCAGAAAAACGACATGCAGTACAATGGCCGCCGTAGCGCTGATCAGTACTGGTCGTGATTGAATGCCATTATTATGGCTCAGGCCGGGCACGATAAATGCCAGCGCCAGCAGATATAAACAAGCTGCAGAAAAGGCTATCAATATATCCATAACACCTGAAAAGTTCGTAACATCTGAAAAGATCGTAAATTAGGACTAGTGAGTATACCTTGTGAACGGATAGCACGACAATGATACAGGGGGATCAATCCTGTGGGACAGTGCGCACTTTCTGGTCCGGCTGCCTGTTTACCGGGACATCCGGCGCTGCTTTTGCACGGCAAAAGGTAAGATTTCTGACACAGGCAGCAGGTATGGCATGAAACCCGTTCACTGATTGCGGTATACTGGCACAAAATGAGTGCGTAACGAGCGAGTCACACATGTTTGACAATTTAACCGAGCGTTTATCGTCAACGCTGAAAAATATCAGCGGCCGTGGCCGTCTGACCGAGGACAACATCAAAGAGACCCTGCGCGAAGTGCGTATGGCATTGCTGGAGGCCGATGTTGCCTTGCCGGTTGTCCGGGATTTCGTCAAGCGCGTCAAAGAGCGTGCTGTCGGAACAGAAGTCTCCAAGAGTCTGACACCAGGCCAGGAATTTATCAAAATCGTTCAGGCGGAATTAGAAGCCGTCATGGGCGAATCGAACGAAGCTTTGGATCTGGCCAGCCAGCCGCCAGCTGTGATTCTGATGGCTGGTTTGCAGGGTGCCGGTAAAACCACCAGTGTGGGTAAGCTGGGTAAACTGCTGAAAGAGCGCCATAAGAAGAAGGTGCTGGTGGTGTCTGCTGACGTGTATCGTCCGGCAGCGATTAAACAGCTGGAAACGCTGGCAGCTGATATCGGCATTGATTTCTTCCCGTCTTCACCGGATCAGAAACCGGTTGTAATTACTGAATCGGCCATTGAGCACGGTAAGCGTAAATTCTACGATGTCGTGATTGTCGATACCGCGGGTCGTCTGCACGTCGACAGCGAGATGATGGACGAGATCATCGCAGTTCATCAGACGGCAAATCCGGTCGAAACCTTGTTTGTGGTCGATGCCATGACAGGTCAGGATGCCGCAAATACAGCCAAAGCCTTTAACGACGCTCTGCCGCTGACCGGTGTGATCCTGACGAAAGTTGATGGTGATGCCCGGGGTGGTGCGGCGCTGTCTGTCCGTCATATCACAGGTAAACCGATTAAGTTCCTGGGTGTGGGTGAGAAAACTGACGCACTGGAACCTTTCTATCCGGACCGTGTTGCATCCCGTATTCTGGGCATGGGCGATGTTCTGTCGCTGATCGAAGACCTGGAACGTAATGTCGATAAAGAAAAAGCTGAGAAGCTGGCGAAGAAGTTCAAAGAGAAGAAAGGCTTTGATCTGGAAGACTTCCGTGGTCAGCTGCAGCAAATGAAGAACATGGGCGGCATGATGGGCATGCTGGACAAGCTGCCGGGTATGTCTCAGTTGCCGGGCAATGTCAAAGATCAGGTCGATGACAAAGTCTTTGTACAGATGGAAGCCATCATTAATTCCATGACGGCAAAAGAGCGTGAGCGTCCAGAGCTGATCAAGGGTTCTCGCAAGAAGCGGATTGCATCAGGTTCCGGTACTCAGGTTCAGGATGTGAACCGTCTGCTGAAACAGTTCACCCAGATGCAGAAGATGATGAAGAAAATGCAGAAGGGCGGCATGAAGAATATGATGCGCCAGATGAAAGGTATGATGCCGGGTGGCGGCATGTTCCCTGGGCGCTAATTGCTTCAATTGCTTGTTTTTTAATCTCGGGTGAGAATTTTACTGGTGAAAAAGTAGCTAAAGCAGTTGCATTCGCGAGTTGAAAGAGTAAAATTCCGAGGCTTTATTTGGCACGGGCCCCGTTTTTATCGCGGGGCCGATTTTATTTACAGTAATGCAAAGAGGACGATATGGTAACCATTCGTTTGGCACGTCACGGCGCGAAAAAGCGTCCATTTTATCACATCGTTGTTGCTGACAGCCGCGCTGCGCGCGACGGTCGTAACATCGAGCGTGTAGGTTTCTTCAACCCACTGGCAACTGGTCAGGAAGAGCGTCTGCGTCTGGACCTGGACCGTGTAAATCACTGGGTTGGTCAAGGCGCAACTGTGTCTGACCGCGCAGCGAAGCTGATCAAAGATGCTGCTAAAGCAGCTGCTTAAGATTAGTGAATGGGTAGCAGAGAAGCAATGAGTTCACACAACCAAGACCACGTCGTTGTCGGTAAAATCGGTGCCACTTATGGTATCAAAGGGTGGCTCAAAGTTTTTTCCTACACAGAACAAGCCGAAAGCATTTTCGCTTATCAGCCATGGCTGATAAAGATGAAAGGTGAATGGCAGACCTTCCATGTGGAAGCATGGAAACGTCATGGTCAGGGATTAGTTGCCAAGTTGCAAGGCCTGGATGTCCGTGAAGACGCCCAGGTAATGACCAACGCGGAAATTAACGTACCTGCAGATCAATTACCGGCGCTGTCAGATGAAGAATTCTACTGGCGCGAATTGATGGGGATGACTGTTGTGACAATCCAAGGTTACGACCTGGGTAAAGTGACGGACATTCTTGAAACCGGTTCTAATGACGTTCTAGTGGTCAAAGCCAACCTGAAAGATGCTTTTGGACAGAAGGAACGTTTAATTCCGTTCCTCGATGAGCAGGTCATCAAGTCGATTGATCGCACTGCTCAACGGATCGAAGTTGACTGGGATCCTGGGTTTTAACCTTTTCAGTAAGAGCGAAAAGAACCATGCGGATAGGAATAATCAGCCTATTCCCTGAAATGTTCCGGGCTATTACTGAGTTTGGGGTAACAGGTCAGGCGGTAAAAAAAGGCCTCGTGTCTGTAGAAACGTGGAATCCCCGCGATTTTACGCACGATAAACACCGTACGGTTGATGATCGACCATACGGCGGCGGACCTGGTATGTTGATGATGGTGCAGCCTTTGCGCGATGCCATTCATGCTGCCAGAGAATCTGCTCAGGGCCGGGCGAAAGTGATTTACCTCTCTCCTCAGGGCCGTAAGCTGGATCAGGCGGGTGTTGAGGAACTGGCGCAGAACGAAGATTTGATCTTAATCTGCGGCCGTTATGAAGGGGTCGATGAGCGCATTATCCAACAAGAGGTAGACGAAGAATGGTCTATCGGAGATTTTGTGCTGACGGGTGGTGAACTGCCAGCCATGACCTTAGTCGATGCAGTCGTGCGGTTTGTGCCGGGCGTACTGGGAGACTTTGCGTCAGCAGAAGAAGATTCTTTTGCGAATGGTTTGCTGGATTGCCCGCATTACACACGTCCTGAAGTGTTAGACGGACAAGCAGTACCCCCGGTACTTTTGTCTGGAAACCATAAGGATATTCGCCGCTGGCGATTGAAACAATCGCTGGGTCGTACCTGGCTGAGAAGACCAGAGCTCCTGGAAAACCTAGCTCTGACTGACGATCAGGAGTGCTTGTTGGCGGAGTTTATCCGCGAATACCGCAAGCCATGAGTTAATTTAGTATCAGTTTATTCTAGGGTATATACCAATGAGTAATATCATCAAAGCTCTTGAGCAAGAGCAAATGAAAAAAGACCTGCCTGATTTTGCACCAGGTGACACTGTTGTTGTTCAGGTTAAGGTAAAAGAGGGTGAGCGTGAGCGTCTGCAGGCGTTCGAAGGCGTTGTTATCGCTAAGCGTAACCGTGGTCTGCACTCTGCTTTCACTGTTCGTAAGATCTCTAACGGTGAAGGTGTTGAGCGTGCATTCCAGGCTCACTCTCCAATCGTAGACAGCATTACTGTTAAGCGTCGTGGTGCAGTACGTCGTGCCAAGTTGTACTACCTGCGTGAGCGTTCTGGTAAAGCGGCTCGTATCAAAGAGAAGCTGGCCAAAAAATAATAACGCGACACGAAAGACGCGTATTGAGAAGCCCGCCTGAATGGCGGGCTTTTTTTATGCCGTTTTTCAGCCCTAAAGAAAAAGCTTTTTTCCGCTTCTCCCTCACTGATACTCAGACAATCTCCTGGGCCACAGCCCTGACTTCTGATTTCGATGCCTCTGCCTCGTTCGTCTCCGGTCTATTCTTTAAAAGATACGGGCTCAGGCCGGTAAAGATCAGGTGGGGGCTTTGATGAGTGATTTTATTTTTCATGTAATCGACTTTCTCAGCAGCTTGCTTTTGCTGGCGATTGGCTGCATGGGTTTGGTGATCATTTATTTATATTTTGTTGATGTTCATCAGCATCAGCATGCAATTCGCCGCAATTATCCGGTGATTGGCCGGTTTCGTTACTTTTTCGAACGTCAGGGCAAGTTTTTCCGTCAATACTTTTTTGCGCTGGACCGGGAAGAAATGCCGTTCAATCGTGCGGAGCGAAGCTGGGTGTATCAGGCAGCCAAGAATCAGGATCGCACCTCTGCGTTTGGTTCGACTCAGAGTCTGGACCCGACAGGGACGATTTTATTCATGAACTGTGCGTTTCCGACACTGGACGAGGATGCTCTTGAACCAGAGCACGTTTTAATTGGTGAATACAGCCGATGTCCTTATCACGCGAAAGCGGTATTCAATATTTCCGGGATGAGTTACGGCTCTCTGTCCAAGCGAGCGGTCCAGGCACTTTCCCGGGGGGCTAAACTTGCCGGTTGCTGGATCAATACCGGTGAAGGCGGGTTGAGCCCTTATCACCTTGAAGGTGGCGCAGACATCGTCTTTCAGATCGGCACGGCAAAATATGGTGTCCGTGATGAACAGGGACGACTTTGCGATGAGAAGCTGCTGGCAGTGGCGTCGCACGAGCAGGTGAAAATGTTTGAGATTAAACTTTCTCAGGGCGCCAAACCCGGGAAAGGCGGCATTTTGCCCGGATGTAAGGTGACGGCTGAGATCGCCAGCATTCGCGGGATCCCTGAGGGACTGGACTCCATCAGCCCGAATCGCCATCCGGAAATCAAATCGGCAGCAGATTTACTGGCGATGGTGAACCATATCAGATCGCTGACGGGAAAGCCGACCGGGTTTAAAGCGGTGATCGGAGAGACCGGCTGGCTGGAAGAACTGATGGGTGAAATTCATCAACGCGGGAAAGAAAGTGCACCTGATTTTATTACGATCGATGGGGCCGACGGCGGTACAGGTGCAGCGCCTCAGCCGTTGATGGACTCGGTGGGACTGCCGTTGAAAGAAAGCTTACCCTGGCTGGTAAATCTGCTGGAAAGGCATGGCCTGCGGGAGCGGATTCGGATCATTGCCTCGGGCAAATTGATCGTGCCGTCCAGAGTTGCCTGGGCGATAGCCCTGGGTGCGGATTTTGTCGTTTCTGCCCGCGGTCATATGTTTGCGCTTGGATGTATTCAGGCGATGCAGTGCAATAAAAACACCTGTCCGACCGGTGTCACGACGCATCACCCGAAATTGATGCAGGGGCTGGATGTTGCTGATAAAACGCAGCGGGTCGCGAATTACAACCGGTATATTCACTATGGGATTGGCCTGATTGCGCACTCCTGCGGGGTGAAAAATATCCGGAGTCTGAACCGCGGGCATGTACGGGTTGTGCAGGAAGACGGGCTGTCTCAAACCCTGGATGAGATGTACGCCCATTACAAGTAAGTGAACCCGGGAAGATTTCTGAAATGGGGTTCTGTTGTGTAAATCAGAACACAACAGCCGCTCTGAGAGCGGCTGTTGTCATGGCGGATTCAGCGGGAGATTAAGCGGTTTCCAGCTTGCCTTTTACTTCATCGTCATCCTGTTCAATGTCACCTTTACCCTTGGATTTCACAATGACATAGACAGTAATTGCCAGGGTGGTGATCAGGCCAATGGCGGTAGAAAGCGTCATTGGCTGACCAAAGCCCAGAGTGCTGTTGTTCAGAATGAAAGTAATCACAACGGTTGTCATAAAGATTGCTGGAACTGTGGTGACCCAGTGCAGCTTGTTATGGCGCAGCAGGTAAGCTGATGCAGTCCAGAGCATCATGACAGCTGTGGTTTGGTTGGCAAAACCGAAGTAGCGCCAGATGATCCCGAAGTCGACCTGAGTCAGGATGCCACCGATAACGAACAGTGGCACTGCCATCAGCAGGCGGTTACGCAGGCTCTTTTGTTCCATGTTGAAGTACTCAGCCAGAATCAGACGGCTGGAGCGGAAAGCCGTATCCCCTGAGGTGATTGGCAGAATCACCACGCCCAGGAAGGCAACAACACCGCCCACAACACCCAGAAGACCGAAAGATGCGCTGTACACCACATTGCCCGGACCGCCGTTTGCAACTGCGTCTGACAGGTTTTCAACCGAACCGAAGAATGACAATGCCAGGGCACACCAGATCAGCGCAATCACACCTTCACCGATCATTGCGCCGTAAAAAACAAAGCGGCCGTTCTTTTCATTTTCCATGCATCGTGCCATCAATGGTGACTGCGTGGCGTGGAATCCGGAAATCGCACCGCAGGCAATGGTGATGAACAGAGCTGGCCACAGCGGCATGTCTTTCGGGTTCATGTTGGTCAGCATCTGGCTGATTTCATAGTCACCCAGTAGCGTGTAATCACTGGAGAATGCAATGGCTGTAATCAGGCCTACGGACATGAAGATCAACAGGAAACCGAACAGCGGATAGAAACGGCCAATGATTTTATCCACGGGGACAATCGTCGCCACGATGTAGTAGGCAAAGATGACACCGACCATGGTTGACATGGAGACTGTCAGGTCAGTTTGTTCGTTCACCAGGTTGGTAATCATCCCCGCAGGGGCTGATACGAAGACCACACCGACCAGCAGCAGAAGGACAATAGCAAAGATGTTCATAAAGTGCTTGGCGCCATTGCCCAGGTAACGGCCAGACAGGCTGGGGACGGAGGCTCCGCCGTTGCGAACAGACAGCATCCCGGAGAAATAATCGTGTACTGCGCCGGCGAAGATACAGCCCAGAACAATCCACAGCATGGCAGCCGGGCCATATAGGGCACCCATGATCGGACCGAAGATTGGGCCGACACCGGCAATGTTCAGCAGTTGGACCAGGTAAACCTTTTTCTTCGACATCGGAACAAAGTCAACGCCGTCCTGCTTGCTGTAAGCTGGTGTCTGGCGCTTTTCATTAATGCCGAATACTTTTTCAATAAAAGTACCGTAGATAAAGTAACCGCCGATCAACGCAGCGACACAAGTCAAAAACCAGGCCATATCTGTGCCTCACTCTTGTAGGGTAATTAAGTTAGTGAACTATCAAGACTGGCATCTTAGCGGCTCACGAAACAGACGCACGGCCAAAATCCCTGAGTGGTTGTATGGTGATACTGAGTGGTCGATAAACAGATTAAGTGGTGGCTGTTCCCGGCGTGCGGTTGCGTGAAAGCCTGAGTGGCTGGTTGGAAGAGCCAGTAGCATGCTGGTGGGGTTCAATGGATAAAAGCCGGAACAGCAGGGACTGTTCCGACTGGTGCGGATTCAGCTCAGGCCATAGCGGTCTTTGATTTCTTTGAGGTAGCGACGACTGACCGGTACTTGCTGGCCGTGCAGAGTGGTAATTTCTGCCAGTCCGTTTTCCAGCAGCTTAATTTCACGAATGGCCTGCGGGTGAACCAGATACTGCCGGTGACACCGGATCAACGGGGTTTTCTCTTCCAGTATTTTCAGCGTCAGCTGCGTGGTCGCCCGGGTCTCTTTGGTGACGACGTGCACACCGGATAAATCTGAAAACGCCACTTCAATGTCTGCCGGACTGAGCAGCAGGATACGGTGGTGGCCGCTGCAGGGGATCAACTCCAGCATTTCACTCAGCAGGGGCGTATAGTCCGGCTGACGCAGCTCCCGCTTCAGCTTGGTCAGTGTTTTCTCCAGCCGGGCCGGCTCGACGGGTTTCAGCAGATAGTCAAATGCATTGTCTTCAAAGGCTTTGATGGCGTAATCATCATAGGCGGTGACAAAAACCACCTTGGGCATGGTGTCCGGGTCCAGCATGCTGAGCAGCTCAATGCCGGTGATTTGTGGCATCTGGATATCCAGAAAGACCACTTCTGGCTTGAGGCTGTTGATCATCTTCAGCCCTTCAATCGCGTTGCCGCCACTGCCAATGATCTCAACACCGCCGCAATCCAGCAGCAGGTCGATCAGTTCTTCGCGTGCATAGGGTTCATCATCAATGACGAGTGCCTTCATCATGGGTGTCCGTTCTCCTTCGGCAGGCTGATGGTGGCCAGAGTCCACTGGTTCGGCTCCCAGCTCATCTGCAGGCCATACTCCTGGCCGTATTGATTCTTCAGTCGCTTGTCGACAATTTTCATGCCCAGTCCGCTTTCTTCACCGACAGGCTGATATAACCCGGCATTATCCCGGACTTCCAGGATAATGCGATCCTGTGCCTGATAGGCGTTGATGGTGAGCTGTCCGCTCTCCAGCAGGTTCGAGGTACCGTGCTTGATGGCATTTTCCACCAGAGGCTGCAACGTAAAGGTCGGAATCCTGATATTGAGCAGGCTGTCGTCAACCTTCACTTCAATCTGCAACCGATCGGCAAAACGGGCTCGTTCAATTTCCAGATAAGCATGTACGTGTTGCAGCTCTTCTTCCAGCGTGACGGTCTCGATATTTTGCTTCAGATTCCGCCGGAAAAACTGTGACAGGTGCTGGATCAACTGTCTGGCTTTATCCGGATCCCGTCGGATCACGGCATTGATGGTATTGAGGGCATTAAACAGGAAGTGAGGGTTGACCTGAGCCTGCAGCAGCCGCAGCTCGGCCTGAGTCAGCAGTGTTTGCTGGCGGTTGTATCGACCGGTCAGGATCTGGTTGGACAACAGTTTGGCGATGCCTTCGCCCAGCGTCAGATTGATGGTGGAAAACAACTTACGCTTGGGTTCATAAAGTTTAATGGTGCCAATCACCTCATGATTGCCGCCAATCAGCGGGATCACCAGTGCCGAACCGAGCTTACATTTGTCGTAGAGTGAGCAGCAGTATGGGACTTCATAGCCGTCGGCATAAACCAGCTCACAGTTTTCAATGGCCTGTTTTGTCTGGTCAGAAGAGATCGGCGTTCCCGGTAAATGGTGATCATCACCGATACCAATAAAGGCCAGTATTTTTTCACGGTCGGTAATGGAAACAGCACCTACGCCGGTTTCCTCATAAACGATGCGGGCAATTTGCTTGGAGTTTTCCTGATTGAACCCCTGACTGAGAATACCGACCGAGCGCTGGGCAATCTTCAGGGCCCGGCTGGAAAAGGCTGCGGAATATTTTTCGTAGATGGTTTTTTTGTCCCGGATAATGCTCATAAACAGCGCGGCACCGACCGAGTTGGCGATTACCATGGGCAGCGCAATGGCGCTGACCAGGCTGTAGGCTTTGTCGAAGGGGTCGGCCACCATGAGAATGATGACCATCTGAAAAATTTCAGCCACCAGGGTGATGGCAAAGACGGTCAGCGGGCGGAAAATTGCGTCGAAATTACTGCGACGGACAAAATAGCTGTGCATGATCCCGCCGATTAAGCCTTCAACCGTCGTTGAGATTGCACAGGCAACATCTGTAAACCCGCCCATACTGTAACGATGCAGGCCGCCGGTCAGGCCAACTGCGAATCCGACAACCGGTCCGCCAAGCAGTCCGCCCATGACTGCGCCAATTGCCCGGGTGTTGGCAATAGCATCTTCAATATGCAGACCAAAATAGGTGCCTAAAATACAAAACAGGGAAAACAGGACATAGCAGGCAAAGCGCTGGGATAACCTGCCGGACACAGTGGTGACAGGCATAAAGAGTGGTGTTTTACTCAACAGGTAAGCCAGTACCAGATAAACACTCAGCTGCTGCAGTAAAGAGAGGATCAGTTCCATGGTGGTGTCGTTTTTGCGAATGTGGCGGTTATGGTAGCGCTCTTTTGACGAAAGGCAATTCCATATACCATGTGTAAATTAATATTTACGATTGGTATTTTTTCTTTACACAATCTTGCCCCATGAAAAATCAGTTGTTATTGTCTCTAACAGACAGGGGAAATCCTGTTGTAATTAAATTTTTACACCCAAGGTATAGCAGACTCAGGATGGCCCCATGCAGAAAGATGTGTTGAATAATGTCCATATTCAGGATGAACAAGTCCTGATCACGCCACAGCAGTTAAAGGAGAAACTGCCGGTCAGCGACACTGCGCTGAAGTTTATTGAGCAATCACGTAAAACGGTTGCCGACATTATCCATAAGCGTGATCACCGTTTGCTGGTGGTCTGTGGTCCCTGTTCTATTCATGATGTAGAAGCCGCGAAAAATTACGCCAGACGTTTTAAAGAACTGGCTGCGGAGCTTGGCGATCAGCTATACCTTGTGATGCGCGTCTACTTTGAAAAACCCCGGACGACAGTGGGCTGGAAAGGCCTGATTAACGATCCGCACCTGGACGGTTCGTTTGAGATCGAAGAAGGACTGCATATTGCCCGCCAGTTGCTGATTGATCTGGTTGAAATGGGGATCCCGCTGGCAACGGAAGCGCTGGATCCGATCAGCCCGCAGTACATCGGAGATCTCTTCAGCTGGGCGGCGATCGGGGCCCGAACCACCGAATCCCAGACTCACCGTGAAATGGCTAGTGGTCTGTCGATGCCGGTTGGTTTTAAAAACGGTACAGATGGTAGTCTGGGAACAGCTATCAATGCGATGCAGGCGGCAGCGTCGGGCCACCGTTTTATGGGGATCAACCGCGAAGGTCAGGTTGCCCTGCTCAACACACAGGGGAATCCGGACGGACACGTAATCCTGCGCGGCGGGAAACAGACGAACTATGATTCCGTCTCGGTCACTGAGTGTGAAAATGAGATGAAAGCGGCGGGTCTGATTCCGGCCTTGATGGTAGACTGTTCGCATGCAAATTCTCGCAAAGATTACCGTCGTCAGCCGCTGGTGGCGGAAGATGTCATCCATCAGATCCGTGAAGGAAACCGTTCCGTGATTGGCCTGATGCTGGAAAGCCATCTGAACGAAGGCAATCAGAGCGCGGATCTGGATCGCAGCGATATGGCTTATGGTGTGTCCATTACCGACGCCTGTATTAATTGGGAAGATACAGAAAGTCTGCTGCGTCAGGCCCGTCTGGAACTGATTCCCTTCCTGCAAGATCGTATTCAATAACGGAAAAACAGACGAATGGTAGCAGAACTGAGCACGCTCCGAGATCAAATTGATGAAGTTGATAAGCAGATGGTGGCGTTGCTGGCGCGCCGTCTGGCACTGGTAGAAGAAGTGGGCCATGTGAAAAGTCAGCATGGTCTGCCGATTTACGCACCGGACCGGGAGGCTGCAATGCTGGCGTCCCGACGTCAGGAAGCGACAGAACAGGGCGTACCGCCGGATCTGATTGAGGATATTCTGCGCCGTACCATGCGGGAGTCGTATGCCAGTGAGAATGACTCTGGTTTTAAATGTCTGAAACCGGAGTTGCGACCCATTGTCGTGGTTGGTGGTTACGGCCAGCTGGGCAGCCTATTCTGCCGTTTGTTTACACTTTCAGGGTATCAGGTTCGCAAGCTCGGCAGTCAGGACTGGGATCAGGCGGAAGAATTACTGGCTGACGCCGGTATGGTGGTTGTGACGGTGCCGATTCATCTGACGGAGCAAGTGATCCGCCGGTTGCCGAAGTTACCGAAAGACTGCATTTTGGCGGATCTGACCTCTATCAAGAGTGGCCCTCTGCAAACCATGCTGGAAGTGCATGAAGGGCCAGTCGTTGGTCTACATCCGATGTTTGGCCCGGATATCAGCAGTCTGGCGAAACAGGTTGTCGTTTACTGTGATGGCCGACTTCCGGAGCATTATCAGTGGTTGCTGGAGCAAATTCAGATTTGGGGCGCCAGTCTCAACCGGATCAGTGCGATCGAACATGATCAGGGGATGACTCTGATTCAGGCGCTGCGTCACTTCACTTCCTTCGTGTATGGCGTCCATCTCGCGGAAGAAGATCCACGACTGGAACAGCTGCTGTCACTCAGTTCACCAATTTACCGGCTTGAGCTGGCCATGGTAGGTCGCTTGTTTGCGCAGGACGGACAATTGTATGCGGATATCATTATGTCGTCTCCGCAGAATCTGGCGATGATTAAGCGGTTCCATCAGCGTTTCGGCGAAGCCATTCAGATTCTGGAGAATCAGGATAAGACCGCTTTCAGACAGGCTTTCGCTCAGGTTGAAAGTTGGTTTGGCGATTATGCCGGACGCTTCATGAAGGAAAGTCAGTCTCTGCTGCGTCAGGCCAATGACGCGGCTCACCGAGCCTGATACCGAAAATCAGGATCAACAGGATAAAAAAGAGGCCAGCATGTCGCTGGCCTTTTCCGTTTTTCTATTCTGCTTAATCTTCCAGATAATCCACTTCTGCTGGTTTGACGTTTTCGCTTGGATAACATCCCAGGACTTTGATGAATCGGGTCAGTCCGGTCAGTTCTTCCAGCGCCTGTTGCATCACATCCGCTTTCAGGTTCGCTTCAACATCCATATAGAACATTTCTTCCCACGGGTTACCAATGACAGGGCGGGATTCCAGTTTGGCCATATTAATATTGAGGTTACGCAGAACCAGCAGGCACTCCACCAGTGAACCGGGTTTTTGACCGGTGGACATGATCAGGGTGGTTTTCGCCGGGATCAGCGGTGTCACATCCACGGCCTTGCGCGCGACCACAATAAAGCGGGTGTAGTTTTCATGCTGGTTTGCAATCCCGGTTTTCAGTGGCGTCAGACCATAGAGTTCGCCGCTGGAGGCATTCCCGATTGCCGCAACATTCGGCAGCTTTAACTCGGCGACCTGCTGCATGGCTTCAGCCGTACTGGAGGTGTACTCTTGCTTAATTTCCCCCATGTTGTGGAGAAATTCGCTGCACTGCTGGTGGGGCTGTGGGTGAGAATACAGGGTGTCGATTTGTTCCAGCGTCGAAGGCACGGCCGTCAGCAGACTGTGTTCAATCGGTTGAGTGATTTCACCGACAATGGACAGGCTGGTGTGCTGAAGCAGATCGTAAACTTCATTGATGGAACCCGAACTGGTGTTCTCAATGGGTAATACACCGTAATCAGCCTGGCCGGTTTCGACGACATTGACTACCTCACGGAAACTGGAACAACTCATTTCCACCAATTGGGTCTGTTTCCGGCTGAAGTATTGCCGGCTGGCGAGATTAGAGTAGGAGCCTTTGGCACCGAGAAAGGAGACCCGAGCGACAGGCTGCAGGCTGTCTGGGTTCGTCAGTTTTTGCAGATAGGCTTGCTGGAACAGCACAGAATCTTCAATGATGGTGTGAAAAATTTGAGTGACGTAGCTGGCATCAAGCTGATGTTCCTTGCCTTTTTCTATCAGTCGGATAAGCAGCGCCTGCTCTCTTTCCAGATCCCGGACCGGTTTCGTAGTTTTGATTTTACTTTTGGCCACTTCTAGGCTGAGCTGTCGCCGTTCGCCCAGCAGTGCCAGAATTTCATTATCAATCCGGGTGACTTCGCTGCGGATCTCATCCAGTGAGTGATAGCTTTTGGTCATGCTGCGTTCCTGTCTGTGCTGTGATTCTGATGATGCTTACAAAAAAGCCTCCCGGGTGGGAGGCTTGCTGTTCGTCTTTCGCTTATTTCTTGCGTAACGAGAGCCCCCACTTATGGTGAGCGAAAAAAGAAGCGAAAGAAAAACAGCGCGGCGTGAATCATATGTCGGCAGTACTCTGGTTGAAGGTGAATGGTCAACGTGCAGGAATCAACCTAGGGTGAATTATTGTGCTTGTCAAGAATAAATCGGCCCCGCGTTAAGCAGGGCCGTGTTGATTTGGGTTCAGGCCTCGAAATCCTCAGGCTCGAATTCTTCTGTCTGGGATGCGACCGGCTTCAGGCTGTGGGTTGCGCGACGAGATTCTGGTTTATGCGCTTGTTTGCTTAGCTGCCGCTCCAGTTTGTGGTACATGTCTTTAATCGCTGCATACATATTTTCCTGTTCAGAGGACGCTACAATGTTTCCTCCAGGAATGCCGGCTGTTGCTTCCACCTTGAAGTGCCGGTTTGGTTCTTTACTGATGACTGCGTGTTTGCCAATCAGTGGGACCTGAAAGCGCTCTAACTTACTGAATTTCTCTTCAATGCGCTCACGGATAGCAGGGGTGACATCAATGTTTTTGCCTGTGACTTCTACTTGCATAGTCTCTCTCCTGTTTTGCTACCCCTTGGTGGGTTAACTTCAGATTACTCTTCTGAAGAGGTAATAAAGTGATCTGGATCAACTTTGAAAAGTAAATTAATCCACCAATTTATTTATGTGACTTGCTCTGCTTTGTGACAAGAAAATGACGAAAAATCGCTTGTCGAGCCTCTGGTGATTACGGCAGTATGAAGTTATCTCTTGACTGGCGGCCAGTGCTGCTCAGGGGCTTTTTTCGGCCTTGAGATAGTTCCGGGAGAGGCCGAGCATGCGGCCGAGAGATGAAATTCAAGGATGAGAAGAAGTAGAAAGCGAAAACATTCAGGAAAGCATTCAAAGAAAGAATAAAGAAGAACAAAGAAAGTAAATCATCAGTTGCACCGCACCAGATCAAAAACGGCAGCCCAGTGGCTGCCGTTTGTTGTTAAACCGGATTCAAAGCAATGAGACGCTGGGTATGTTGTGCCGGTGTATCCAGCCCAAGTTTTTCATACGCGGTCAGCATCAATGGCAGCGATTTCTTCGCAGCTTCCGTATCCGGATACAGGTTCTGGATTTGCTGGCATCGATTAATTGCAGCAACCCACGCTTCCCGGCGGATATAGAAGTCTGCCGCCGCTAACTCATAATTCGCAAGGCGGTTTTTGAGGTATACCAAACGGGCTTTCGCATCGGCGGCAAACGGACTGCCCGGATAGCGTTCCAGCAAGCGTTTGAAGTCGCGGAATGCCTGGCGGGCTGGCTCCGGATCTCGGTCATGACGGTCAATGTCAAAGACGTCATGCATGAAGGAACGATCCTGCGCCATATGCGTGAGGCCACGCATGTATAGGACCCAGTCGGCTTTCTCATGGGTCGGGTTAAGGCGGGTAAAGCGGTCAATGGTTGCTTCGCCCAGGGCCAGGTCATCGTTTTTGTAGTATGCATAAATCAGATCAAGCTGAACCTGCTCCGAATAAGCGCCAAACGGATAGCGTGAATCCAGGGTTTCCAGCCTTTCGATGGCTGTGACCCAGCTGCCACTTTGCAGGGCTTCCTGAGCACTGGCATAGAGCTCTGAAGGCGGGATATCCGGGACTACTTCCTCTGTACTTGAACATCCAGAGACAATAGCAGCGGCAAGAAATGTCGGGATTATCAGGCGTTTCATTGCGGCGTCAGTTTCCTTGGTCATAATTTATTTTTTTGATCCATTACGGTTTGAAGCGTTAACGGATACAATGACAGCTATTCATTGTCATTTTACGCAGCGTTTGAGCTTTAGTCTCAGGTATTTTAAAAAAGTTCTTTATGGCACAGCAAATAGAGTTAAGCAACACAGTAAACGATAGCCAGTTAGGTCAGCGTCTGGATCAGGCTCTGGCTGAGCTGTACCCGGATTATTCACGCTCCCGTATCAAAGACTGGATCCTCAACGGTAATGTCAGCATGAACGGTGAGGTGGTGACCAAACCACGAACAAAAGTCATGGGCGGCGAGTTGCTGACCGTTGTCGCTGAAATTGAAGATGAAGAGCGCTGGATTGCACAGGACATCCCGCTGAATATCGTCTATGAAGATGAGCACCTGCTGGTGATTAACAAACCACGTGACTTTGTGGTTCACCCGGGAGCGGGAACACCAGATGGTACTGTACTGAATGCATTGCTGCATCATTGCCCGTCACTGGCAGAAGTACCGCGTGCCGGCATTGTCCATCGTCTCGATAAAGACACGACGGGCCTGATGGTCGTCGCGAAAACCATTCAATGTCAGACCCGCCTGGTTCGCGCATTACAGAAACGTAAGATTACCCGTGAATATGAAGCCGTTGCGATGGGTAAAATGACCGGGGGCGGTGTGGTTGAAAAACCAATCGGCCGTCATTCAACCAAGCGTACGTCGATGGCTGTCCATGAGCTGGGTAAACCGGCGATCACACACTATCGTGTGGCAGAGCATTTCCGTGAGCATACCAGCATCGTGCTCCGTCTGGAGACGGGCCGTACGCATCAGATTCGTGTGCATATGGCTTATCTGTCTCACCCGCTGGTAGGAGACACTTTATATGGTGGTCGTCCGCGTCCGCCGCGTAATGCATCTCAGGAAGTGATTCAGGCTTTGCGCGCCTTTGACCGCCAGGCGCTGCATGCCCGTATGCTGCGACTGGAACACCCAATTACAGGTGAACTGATGGAATGGCACGCAGAGACACCGGATGACATGGTGACACTGGTTGAGATTCTGCGTCAGGACAAGATTGATCATCCAGAGGACGATTATTGATATGTGGATTACCCCAGACTGGCCCGCGCCTGCCAATGTAAAGGCGATCAGTACGACACGTTCTGGCGGAATGAGCCAGGGACCGTATGAAGGGCTGAATCTGGGGGATCATGTTGGTGATGAGCGGGCTGCCGTTATACATAATCGGCAATGGCTGCAACAACAGTTGGGCCTGACTCAGGCGCCGGCCTGGCTCTCGCAGACACACAGCACCATTGTTTTGGATATTCAGGCGCCGCTGAAAGATGTGCCGAATGCAGATGCCAGTGTGACACGTCAGTCCGGCATTGCTTGCACGGTGATGACAGCCGATTGCTTGCCTGTCTTACTGTGTGATCGTTCAGGGACGCAAGTGGGCGCGGTTCATGCCGGCTGGCGTGGATTGGGCGATGGCATTCTTGAAGAAACCGTTGCCAGATTTACAGCTGAACCGGAACAAATTCTGGCCTGGCTGGGTCCGGCTATCGGGCCAGCTGCGTTCGAAGTTGGCGGGGAAGTCCGTGAGCAGTTTATTGCCGGACAACCCGAAGCGGCTGCAGCGTTTCAACCACACGGTGAAAAATGGCTGGCGGACTTATACCAGCTGGCAGCACTCAGGTTGAATCGACTGGGAATCACGCAAGTTTTTGGCGGAACAGTATGTACCTATGCCGATCCGGCCCGCTTCTATTCTTATCGCAGGGATGGCGTGACCGGGCGTCAGGCCAGTTTGATTTGGTTGAATGAGTAAACAAAATTTTCCAATTTTCTAAAAGCGGCTTCAGGCCGCTTTTTTATCTCCGCACAATTTATGCTTGAAAAGCACACAGCGCGTAACCATATAAAAGGTAATGACAAGGTCATATCAAGAGTGGAGGACTTATGCGTCTTGACCGGTTTACAAGCAAGTTTCAATTAGCGATTTCTGATGCGCAGTCGCTGGCTTTGGGTCGCGACCATCAGTATATCGAGCCTGTCCATCTGATGATGGCACTGATGAATCAGGACAGCAGCACAACGCGGCCGCTGCTGACTCTGCTCAATGTCGACATTACTCAATTACGTTCCAGCCTGTCTGAGCAATTAGATCGTTTGCCTAAAGTCAGTGGGATTGGCGGTGATGTGCAGCTTTCTCATCAAATGGGCGTGCTGTTTAACATGTGCGATAAGCTGGCCCAGAAGCGCAAAGACAAATACATTTCTTCTGAACTTTTTATTCTGGCGGCGGTGGATGACAAAGGTCCGCTGGGTGAGCTGCTGCGCAAGTTTGGTCTGAATGCCCAGAAAGTAGAAGCAGCCATTGAAAAGATCCGCGGTGGTCAGAAAGTCGATGATCCGAATGCGGAAGAAAACCGTCAGGCGCTTGAAAAATTCACCATTGATCTGACTGAGCGCGCAGAGCAGGGCAAGTTGGATCCTGTGATTGGCCGGGATGAAGAAATCCGGCGTACGATTCAGGTCCTGCAACGCCGGACTAAAAATAACCCGGTGCTGATAGGTGAACCGGGTGTCGGTAAGACCGCGATTGTTGAAGGTTTGGCTCAGCGCATTGTCAACGGCGAGGTACCGGAAGGGCTGCGTCACAAGCGTGTTTTATCCCTGGATATGGGGGCATTGATTGCCGGTGCTAAATATCGTGGTGAGTTTGAGGAACGTCTGAAAGCCGTACTGAACGAACTGGTGCAGGAAGAAGGCAGCGTTATTCTCTTTATTGATGAACTGCATACTATGGTCGGTGCCGGTAAGGGTGAAGGTGCCATGGATGCCGGCAACATGCTGAAACCTGCATTGGCTCGTGGCGAGCTTCACTGTGTTGGTGCCACGACGCTGGACGAATATCGTCAGTTTATTGAAAAAGATGCGGCACTGGAGCGTCGTTTCCAGAAAGTGCTGGTGGAAGAGCCGAGTGTCGAAGATACCGTGGCGATTTTGCGTGGCCTGAAAGAGCGCTATGCATTGCACCATCATGTTGAAATTACCGATCCGGCAATCGTGGCAGCGGCGAGTTTGTCGCACCGTTACATCTCAGATCGCCAGCTCCCGGATAAAGCGATCGATCTGATTGATGAAGCGGCATCCAGTATCCGGATGCAAATTGACTCCAAGCCTGAAGCGCTGGACCGCCTCGAACGTCGTATCATTCAGCTGAAAATTGAGCAGCAGGCACTGTCGAAAGAAAGTGACGATGCCAGTCAGAAGCGTCTGGCGGTACTCAGTGAAGAGCTGGACACGAAAGAGAAGGAATACGCGGAACTGGAAGAAGTCTGGAAAGCAGAAAAAGCGGCTTTGTCCGGGACTCAGCATATTAAAGCGGAGCTGGAGCAGGCCCGTACGGATATGGAAATTGCCCGGCGGGCTGGTGACCTGAATCGTATGTCAGAATTGCAGTACGGCAAAATTCCTGAGCTGGAAAGACAGCTGGATTTAGCGGCGCAGGCTGAAATGCAGGAAATGACACTGCTGAAAAACCGCGTTACTGATGCAGAGATTGCCGAAGTGCTTTCACGGCAGACGGGGATCCCGGTCTCGCGGATGCTGGAAGGCGAGCGGGATAAACTGCTGCGCATGGAAGAAGCGCTTCACGCCCGGGTCATTGGTCAGGATGAAGCCGTGAATTCCGTGGCGAACGCGATTCGTCGTAGCCGTGCGGGTTTGTCTGATCCGAATCGTCCGATTGGCTCCTTCTTATTCCTCGGACCGACGGGGGTGGGTAAAACCGAACTGTGTAAGGCGCTGGCCAACTTCATGTTCGACAGTGATGACGCCATGGTGCGGATTGATATGTCTGAGTTCATGGAGAAACACTCCGTTGCGAGACTGGTTGGTGCGCCTCCGGGTTACGTGGGATATGAAGAAGGGGGTTATCTGACGGAAGCTGTGCGTCGTCGTCCTTATTCTGTGATTCTGCTGGATGAAGTGGAAAAGGCGCATCCGGATGTGTTTAACATTCTGCTTCAGGTTCTGGATGACGGCCGTCTGACGGACGGACAAGGCAGAACGGTGGATTTCCGGAACAGTGTCATCATTATGACCTCGAACCTGGGATCGGATCGGATTCAGGAACATTTCGGTGAACTGGATTATGACGGGATTAAAGCAATCGTTATGGAAGTGGTCGGTCATCATTTTCGTCCGGAGTTTATCAACCGTGTCGACGAAACAGTTGTGTTCCATCCATTGGGTGACAAGCACATTAAAGACATTGCCTGGATTCAGATTCAGCGTCTGAGCAAACGACTGGAAGAAAAAGGCTTTGAACTGAAAGTTGAGGATTCAGCTTTGGATCTGATTACCAGTGCCGGTTTTGATCCGGTTTATGGTGCGCGACCCTTGAAGCGTGCGATTCAGCAATATATTGAGAATCCGTTAGCGCAGGATATCCTGTCGGGCAAACTCAAGGTTGATAAGCCGATTGTCCTTGCAGCAACCGCTGACCATATTACTGCCAGCCAATGAACCTGTAGCGTGTGTTGATAGAAAGCCTGCTGTATTCAGCAGGCTTTTTTCATGAACCTTCACTGGATTTGCTACGGAAATCGACGGAAAAACCGTGTTTTGTGTGATTTTTGCTCGGTTGGTTTTTTTTTATGATTTAGTGCTTGCTAAGGCGATCGAACTCTCTATAATGCCGCATCACCGACACGGAGAACGGCGCTTCAGCCAAGACCGTATCGGAAAGCTCTTTAACAATTTGACCATGCAATCTGTGTGGGCACTCGACAATGATACAGTCAAAAAGATTTTATCAGTGAACTGA
>NZ_BAAHZP010000024.1:0-47405 GCF_054600795.1 Photobacterium sp. R1 | reverse complement strand
GTTTTGTCATTGAACACCTCATTTACGGTGGAGACTTTACCACCTAATTTGGTGTCCGGGATCATTAAACCACTACAGTCTGTCCTTGTAACTAACAATGCCTGTCCCTGTAAAGTTCTTTATTCCTTTACTCTGTTGTAACATCAAACTATAGCTTCACGCTCTAAAGAACACAGGTCTGGGTCTTTTTCTTCTAGCAAATCTTCAAAACTTTCCCAGCCATTTTTCTCGATGTATTCAGCTTCGCTACTATGGATTGGCAACACCCAAACCATAACCGTGGAGGGTGAAGTTTCATCGTAACTATAAAAATCATCCTCAAAAAAAACTGGTATTGTGCAATATACGAACTCAAATCCAATTCTCTCGGCTAGTTCAGATGACAACGGAATTACTTCTCCACGAAGCACAGCCTTACCTCTTCCGAGTATGGCTTCGCAAAGCGACATGAGAAACGAAACCATCAAGCTTGGAACCGCAACAGTGTAGGCAGAAAAAACAAGCTCCTGCCTCACTTTTCGGGTGTTATTCATTCCCAGTACTTGATGACTCATACCCAGAGATAAAAAGGTTGAAACAGTCTCTCCCGGACAATCAAGAAAAGAAACTATCTGTATGCTTTCCTCACAAGCATTATCTTTCCAGCCTCTATCAATAGGACCTAAGTGATTTTCAACGTGTTGAATTAAAGACATTCATACTCCTACTGATTATCAGCTCTATTACAGCTAGAACACCGTAACCGTGTGTTTTTGTTGTATTCATCCAAAACTTGCTTACGATCCATACCTGTAAGGTCACGATCTTTCCACTTTGGCTGATGGTCATTATCCCAACCATCAGGACCATTTCGCTTTTCGCCCTTATACGGATCGCCTTTTACGTCCTTGCCACAAGTCGGACACCGTTTTGTACCTGATGTTGAACCACCTGCTGCATTGTCCCAAGAATCTTTTAAAGTCTGCTTCCTGAAGCTACCTGGTCTCTTTGTAACTTTATCTTCGACATTTTCAACCTTTTGTTCAACTTTTTCTACCTTTTCTACTGCTTTAGCGGTTGCATTTAAAACTTGCTTTGTTCGACGAAAGGTCATCAACTTTTCACCAACATAAACAACCCCCTTCACAGCATACATCCCAGCTCTTGTAATAGGTATACTAGTTGCGAGTGTAGCAGCGGCTTCCTGTCTTTCTTCAGGTGTCGAATTGTTTACCATTTGCTCATTGCCCCATCGGAAATGAGCTTCAGGCTCTGGAGACTTATTACGTTTGCCCGTATTTCTGTCTAAGCCATTCTTCTCTCTATTTCTTTCTCGTCGCTGGTCTTTTTCACCACCAAGATCCACACTTGATTGGCCTAAACCATCATCACTTGTTCCAGCCCCCTCAATATGCCTGAATCCTGTCGGATCAATATACTTCAGCGGGTTATTCCACGTATACGTATAGCGGTTGAAGCTGCCTGTGACATAAGGGGACTGCACCAGCGGATCTGCACTCAGGAAGCGGCCCAGTGCCTGATCGTACACCCGGCCATTCATGTGGATCAGGCCCACTTCTTCAATATGCTCGTGTCCGGTATAGCCCCGATTGGTCACCGCGTCCTGCACCACCGCTTGCGGGTTCGATTTCTCCTGCCACTGAACCGCACGCATCCGGCCCCAGACGTCGTAACTCCGGCGTGTGACAACCTCTCCATACCCATCGGTGATCATGTCAACGGAATTCAGCGCATCGTAATGCAGGTAGCGAACCTGTTTGTCTTCCAGTTGGTTCTCTGCATTTTTTACCTGGGTGTTCAGCGCGATCAATTTGCCATCGGCATAGATATAGTGCTGATGTTCAACCTTACCTGTTTTCGTGTCAGTGACCCGCTCGTAAAAATGACCGAAGTAAAACGTCTGCTTTCCATCGCTGGATGTTTTCAGATAACGCTGATGATCGGCATCATAAACGAACGTAACGGTGTGATGATCACGCGTGATCTTCACCGGTTTATTGAATGCGCTCCAGTCCACGGTACGCTCAGGCACCGTCGCACTGCCCGCCACAGCACGGACCATATTCCCGACACCATCGTACTGATACGTCAGACCATTGGCCTGCGTGACCGCATGGGGGCCGGCATTTTTCTGGTCGTAATTGTAATGGCCGATACCGGTTTTGCCCGTGATATTGCCCAGTTTGTCGTAATCAAAGATGAACGGACCGGCAAAATCCGGATGATTCGGACCATGTCTATCCGGTGTATCCAGCACAACACGATTACTGATGACCCGGTCTAAGCCGTCATAGGTATAGCTATCGGTAATGCCCAGCTCACTGTCATTCCGGTAGACCACATTATTGTGGTTATCGTACTGATAATGCAGAAAACGAACATTGCGGCCTTTGCCTGTCGCACCCGGCAAAGCTGAATGAAACAGTGTGTTTGCACGATGCGTGGTGATGAAGTCCGGACGGCCGGTGGCCGGGTTATGGCTGTAGGTATTCACCAGGCCATTCCCCAAGGTCTCCGACAAAGTGTGGTCAAATGCATCGGTATCACGCCGCTGCCAATAGTAAATAAAGGCCGGATTATCTGCTGAGGCTTCCAGTTCTGACTGCGTCAGAATGGTATTCAAATGGTCCGCCTGACCAAGCTGATCGGTGTTCGTACATTGACTGTCTTTACCATACTGTATCTGCTGACCACCCATCTGGTTTGCGTATGTACAGTACACACCGGTCAGATCCGCCACGCGTTCCGACAGAGCAATCAAATCATTGGCCAGATCCGCATAGAATTTGTAACGCTGTCCTGAAATCCGGGCGGCTTCTGAAAGGTCTTCTGCCGTAAAGAGCAACGCTTCGCGCGTTTCAGTATCCGCTTGCGCGACATAGATGTCCTGATTGCTCATTAAATCTTTCTGGCCGTTGTTGTCATAATCAGCCAGCAAGAAGTCATGAGAAGCCGTCAGCGGCAGTTTATCGAATTCCGCCTTGGAGAACGTATGAACCGAAGCATCATAATTGCGCTTCCCATCGCTGATACCCGCTAACTTGGTTTCCAGCTGGTAGACTGCATCGCCAAGGGTAATATCCAGCGGAACGCTCACTTCGTCATGCAAAATTACCCAGGTTGCCGGGCGTAAATAGCATTGTCCCTGACTGTCGCACCACTGTTTAAAGCGATATCCATCACCCAACAAGGCCGCAGAAGATGCATCCAACTGGTGAATATTGAGGGTTTTCTTTTGATACTCAGCGGCTTTGTTCTGAAAGAATGCTTCACGGGCAGCATACTTTTCTGCTGTCACCAGATACTGAGATGCCTGCGCTTTGGCCTGATTTAATAAATTCTTGATCTCTTCCCGGAAGCTCGCACTGGTAAAGACCTGATCTGCGTAAGTCTTCGGACTGCGCACCGCCGACATGTAGCCATAAGGGTTGTAAATATATTCAACCGCTAAGCGATCCAGCGTATTGTCTTTATCATTGATCTGGTTCACAAGTCCCACAGCGGAACTGTCGACACCATTCGGACGGACTTCCCGGCGAACGCGTTCATAGTCATCATAAAAATAATGGGTACTGAACTTTTCACCACCGGTCTGCACTGCAACCTCTTCGGTTAACCCGGCAGCGTTGTAATAATAGTCGGTCCGTTTACCGTACCCTTCAGATGAAGACAGCATGCCAATCGAACGGGTGTCATAAACCCAGTGTGATGTCTTGCCGCCTTCGGTCTGTTGAATTTTACGGCCCAGCGCATCGTATGCTGTCGTGGTCACAATGCCGTTGGCATCTTTCTGAACGATCTGTTCACCCAACGCATTGTAGGTATAAGTCCACGGGCCCAGATCCGGGTCAACCAGCATGCTTCGGTGGCCCAGATTGTCATAATAAACCCGGGTCTCATTCCCCTCGGCATCTGTCGTCGTGCGCAGCAGTCCGTCCGGATAATAGGTATACCTTTGCGAAGCCCCTTCCGGCTCATTTTTTTGCAGAATATGCCCCATCAGGTTTTGCACTGTGCTGTGCTGATATCCCCGGGCATCGGTCATGCTTGTCGTCCAACCGATATAAGTAGTTGTGAAAACTGCACGGCCGCCATGACTGGCCGGTTCCGACTTCTTCACCTCGCGGTTCAGGGCATCATAGTCAATGGTGACGAAGGGTGCCGGGGTCCGCTTCGACAGAAACTGCGGCCGCGTGACCTTCACCTTCCGACCATTGCGGTCCCATGTCGTATCCACCACAACCCACTGCCCGTTAAACGCACGATGCAGACGGCGGATTTCACGACCGGCATAATCATACTGAGTCGCCACCTCACCACCGGCAGCCGCTTTGGTCACCGTACAAGCCACCGTTTTCACGGTGCGATACGCACAGCCTTCATTCAGCTGATACGCATAAGCTACGGTGTTGCCGGTGCCCGGCAACGTCTCGGTTTTCAGGCGATTAAAGGCATCGTACACATAGCGTTGGGTACGCCCCTGCGGAGTGGTGGTTGAGAGCAGCACCCCATCATTGCTGTACGTCACCCTCGTTTCATGACCCAGCGCGTTGCGGAGCCGGTCAGCAAACCGTCCATGGCTGTCATAAACCGTTTCGGTTTCGCGGACTGGCACATCCGTCCCCGAGACCGATTCCCGGATCAGGTTCCCCCAGTTGTCATAACTGAACGCTTTCGTCAGCGATTTCCCCGCGCTGCCTGTCGCGAAACTGGCCTCATAATCACTCGACGTGGTGATCGACGTACTCACCAGGCCGCGGGAGGTATAGGTCAAGGTGTTGGTCACCGTACGCGTCAGGTCAGCCGTCACATCGGTCAGCGTGGTTGTGGTCGATTTCAGCGCACTGGCCTGCCAGTAGCGATCGCCGGCATTCGTAATGAGCTGTACCACGGTGCTGGCGCTGGATGCGAACTCTGCGTTGCCGTCACTGTCGGCATCTTTGTAAATAAAACTGCCGCCACAGGATTTCGGCGACGCCTTGTTAAAATCAGCCGCTGAAATATTGACCAGCTTGCCGCGGTAAGTGGTGACACCGGTTGAGCTTTTCGATGACGACGCGCCGTCATACCGGTAATAATTGTTGTATTTCTTCAGCAAAATCGGTGTGTCGATCTCCCCGTGAATCAGAATGATGTGATCACCGGGTTTAAAGTACGTTTTCCCATCGCTGCCGCAATACTGTTGCATTCCGGCCTGAAATGATGACAGCGTGTTATCGCTGACACCTGTCAGCGCTGTAAAATCATAAATCTGATGGCTTTGCAGCGTCCCGGCTGGCATATACGTATTCACAACACGCTGAGTAAAGTGCCCTGCATTGACATCAGTGCCGGTCAGGGTTGTGTTTTCTTCCGTAACATTGCCGAGGGCATCCACTTGCCGGGTGATCACTTCTTTTCGGGTGATCAGGGAAGCATCTTTCAGATCATATTGGATGGATTCTGATTGCTTGGCATAAACCTGATAATTTTGGCCTTTTTTCTCAGCGACATAAGTATTTTGGCTATACGAAACTTTCTGACCATCTTTCAGCACCGTCACGCTTTTCACTTTACCGGCTTTGATGCCATCGGTGTTTTCAAACTCGGTCACCCGGACCGTTTTGACATCTGCAACTTCTGTTTCAGTGATTTTTGCAAAACCGAGGAAGCCATAACCTTCCCGGTGAGATTTGGCCCCTTCATACACATAGTTGTAAGTGGTTTTCTCATAGCCTCGCGGCGCTTTAACCACGTCCGAGACTAAATACCGGCGTGGTGTGCTGTTCTCGACTGGGTAATGGAAATATTTCTGCTGCTTAAGAACAGATATGTCTGAAGCAGGCTTATAAGCCATGGTGTAGTCAACCCCGTACTCTTCAATTTTTTTAATTTTATCCTGAGCAAAAGGGATCGTTCTTTTTATATTTCTGGAATAGACGAAATCTGGCCATCCATCGCTATTTGTATCAACAACATTTGTCAGATTTTTAGCGTTTTCGATATACTGCGGCGTCAATTCACCAAAACCATTCTTCAATGATGTTGAAGACAGATAACCACCATGATTTAAAAATACCAAATCACGGTATAAGACATCCAAATAACCATCGGAATTATAGTCTGCTACTGATAAGCCATTGGGTGTGTAAGTGTAAGTTCTTTTCGTACATGCACTCCCGTCACTACCACCACACGTTGTATTTGTTATTTTGGTCACTCTGTAATGGTATTTTACAGAGAAAGTCTTATGGTGCTGGAAAGTCACGCCATTAAAAAAGTATATTTTAACATCTTGGTTGATATCTCGCTTCGCATAACGTTCATGAGAACCAAATTGATCACTGAATACCCGGGTATAATTTTTTTTAGAAATAATTAAATCAGGATATCCATCGTTATTTAAGTCCGCGACTTCTCTAATTTGTGCATCATCAGCTATCTTTTGTATAAATTTGCCATCTTTATACAGTTCAATTTTCCCATCAGTTTCTTTTAGATATTCATTATTTATTCCATTATTATCGAAATCATTAAATTGACATTCAGAACATTTCTCTTCAACTTTGTATATTCCATTACCATTTTTATCAAATGGATATTTACTTGAGCTTGCCCATGGCCAATGTTTTTCATTAATCGTACCAGTGAAAAACGGTTCACTTTTACCATTACCGACATGGTAAGCAAGCAAGGAACCAAATGGTTTTGTTCTATCCGTTACATTCTTGGGCCAAGCACAAAAGCTTCTGAATATAGGCTTATCATTTCCATCCCAGTCCGCCACTGCAAAGTCATGACAAGTTGCATCTTTCTGATTTGAATAAACATATGCCCAACCACTAACTTTTGATTTGGCATCTGAGTTGGTATAAACCGTTTTCCGATTAGTTGATAACGCAAGGATTTCAACATTTCCATCACGCTCCACGTCAAAAAACTTGTGTTCAACAACATCTCCAGGGAATATCGACTTTGTAGACTGATAAATAGGATGAACCTGCGATTGCCAGGTAAAAGTCACAGGCGTACTACAGATCCCATTGGCACACTGCTCAATCTTTGTCAGTAATGAACGCTGCGTGCCTTCTGACGATGTATATTTCAGCTGATAAGTTGTGTACTCCTGTTGGGTACTGTTTCTGGCGCCGCTACGTGTCACCACAGATTGAATGCGGTGTACCTGATTCAACCGGCTGCCTTTCAAATAAGAAAAGGTCTTGTCGCCCCGTCCTTCATAATTAATCTCGACAGAGCCACCTTCATAACTGACCTGAGTCAGTCTGTGGGTACCGCCCTTGCTATCTTCTGCATAGGTATAATCAATCGGGTTTGTCCGGGTTTTATCGACTGACTTGTTCAAAGCCCATTTGTAAACCTCATTTTTCCCGGGTAATTCAACGCGTGAATCTGTGGTCACCCCATACTCAAAAAGCTGGCCGGTTTTACTCCACACTTTGAAATAGGCAGGCCCGTTGCCTTGCTTCCCGACAGAGATAATCTTGCGGTAGTCGTTAATATGGGTCCGGTATTCGGTTTGATCCCCGCCCGGACTGCCCGAGATGGCGATCAAGCGTTCCCCATCAAGACAATATTGATCATTCGCATCGAAATTCACGCCGCCCCAAACGCCATCAATCGCCCGGTTCTTCCCGCAACGGTAAATCGCGGACAATCCTTTCAGCTGCCAGCCGACCCCCAACGGGCCATTGCCGCTGTTACTGCGATATTCAAAGCTGAGATTCGGTTGCTGTCCGGCACGCCCGGGCGCCACGGCTATAGGCAACGAATAGGAGGCTTCACCGCCCGAGGTCTGGTATTCACCACTGAGTACCAGGGTTTTCCCATTCCCGGAAGTCAGTGCCATTGCTTTTGCAGGCACAAGCCCCACCAGCATGCCGAGGAAGAAACAGGAGGTAATCGTCAAAGTTTTGACTTTTTGGCGGTTAATATATCCGTATGTCATGAGCATGGCCTGCAAATATTCGTTCTTATTGTTCTGATGGATTCGATGTCAGCACGTGATTCAACGCATCCAAACGTTGCTTCAGTGCATTTAATGCTTGTGCTTTTTCTGTATCCAGGACCACATCGGATGCCTGAATATTTTTCTGAGAAAACTGATCCAATTCACCTTTCAGTAAAGGTAAATTCGGTGCGTCCTGATTCACCAGCCCGTAAGCAACCGTCTGTTGTAACTGTTGTACCGGAGAAGGATAATTTGCTGTTTCACTGAGGATTGAAGCCGGTTTATCAGAGACAGGATGAGATTCTGTGACATTAACTGGTTTATTATTCTGTACTTTATCAGGCTGAACTAAATCAGCTGATAATACAAGATAACCCATCACGAACATCATTATCCCCAGAACAATAATTACCATTCTGATTATTTTCTTGGAATGACGTCTCACTTGATTCCCTCAGGATATATTGAAATTCAAATATGGCATTACCAAATGGTCGAGACCGATTCAATACGTATTCATAACGAATCAGTAATGAATATAAAATCTGGCTATGATTGATCAGGCGTATATTATACATTTCTAAGCAATAAACAATCAGTTGCAACCCATATTAACTAAAATGTGCTTCAAAGCACAAAATCACCACCTCTTTCATCGTGTTCTTGACTGATAATAAGTGAAATCCGGCGTTGAATCGTTTTATTCAATCATCTTATTTGTCTTTACAGATAAAAAGATATCACTTCACTTCAGGCTGCTTGTATCCAGCAAGAAGACATCACAGTCAATGAGTCCCGTTCGAACATCCTCATGTCTGGCGAAATTCGAAATACAAAAAAGCCCTGCATCGCAGGGCTCTCATTATTATTTCTTGATTTCTTGTGATTCACTCACACATGCTGACCGGCGACAAAGCCAGAACTCCAGGCCCACTGGAAGTTATAACCGCCCAGCCAGCCGCTGACGTCCATCACTTCGCCGACGAAATATAATCCCGGCACCGTTTTGACTGCCATGGTTTTCGACGACAGGCCATCGGTATCTACGCCGCCAAGGGTGACTTCAGCGGTGCGGTAACCTTCGGTACCGTTCGGGGCAATTCGCCACTGATGGAAATAATCGTGAAGTGCCTGCACCTCTTTCGGGTTCAGTTGCTTGAGTGGCTTGTCTTCAATATCACCACGTTCAAGCATGGCTTCGATCAGACGTTTCGGTAGCAGTCGGGACAGAGAATTCTTCAGGCTCTGGTTCGGATGCTTGTCGCGCATAGCCTGCAGGGTCTCATCCAGACTCAGCGTCGGCAGCAAATCAATCGAGACCGCCTGCCCCGGTTTCCAGTAAGACGAAATCTGCAAAATCGCCGGGCCAGACAGGCCACGATGCGTAAAGAGAATGTTTTCTTTAAAACTGGTGCCATCTTCTGCGGTGACGACCGCTGGCACCGCAATCCCGGAAAGATCGGCAAAAGCGTCTTTATCTTCCACATGCAGCGTGAACGGCACCAGCCCGGCCGTGGTTGGTACCATCTTCAGGCCAAACTGTTCCGCGACCTGATACCCGAAAGGCGTCGCTCCCAGTTTCGGCATCGACAGACCGCCGGTCGCGATCACCAGAGATTCACAGTGCACAATGTCAGTATTGAGCATCAGGGTGAAACCGTCTTCGGTTTTCGCAATGTCATGCACATCACAGCGATAACGTTGTTGTACCGTAGGCAGGTCGCATTCTTTGAGCAGCATCTCCACAATGTCTTTGGCAGAATCCAGACAGAACAGCTGGCCATGGTCACGCTCTTCATAGGCAATCTCATATTTAGACACCATGGCGATGAAATCCCACTGGGTATACTGGGCCAGTGCAGACTTGGCAAAATGCGGGTTGCGGCAGACATAGTTCCCGGCCGTCACATCGTAGTTGGTGAAGTTGCAGCGACCACCACCGGAGATCAGGATTTTCCGGCCCGGCTTCTTCCCGTGTTCCACGACTAAGACAGAGCGCCCGCGCTTACCCGCCTCAGCGGCACACATCAGCCCGGCGGCACCAGCGCCAATCACCACTACATCAAACTTCTCTGCCATTGTCTTTCCTGCTCTGCGACCTGTGCGTAAACCAAAGAAAAAGGATGCGGTAACCCATCTGGTTACCAGGCATCCTTTTCTAGTGCGCGTATTTTACTCATCTGTCGCCGGAATACCAATCTCAGAAAGCGGGTGGCAGAAGTCAGATACCGAGATAGGCGACCACGAAGATGGTAATCAGGAAAACCATCAGGCTGGTGCTGGCGAGAACAAACAGCTTGCGTACCTTTTCGCACTTGGCCATGAATATTTCATCATGATGCTTCTGGTACTGCTGACTGCGGATATAGTGGAAGAGCCGGATCTGCTTGTTCACATTCCCCTGAGAGGAGAAAAAGCCCCGGCCGTCAACCTGCTGATATAAGAGCGGATCGCATTCACGCATGACCACCAGCAAGGTTTTCAGCGTACTGACGTAACGAGAAATGTTGATAATGGCCACTAAAAACAGTGCCATGAGGATTGCATCGCCACTAAACATAGTACCCCCCCGAACAACGGCTATTGTTCAATGCTGGCCGGGATAAGCCGGGAGCTGCAATCCACAGCGGCGAACTTTCGGAGAGGAACGCCGCCGTGATCCCCTGTGCCTGTCAGCCGGCCTGCTGACCCATGACAGAGCTGGATTCCTGCTTCGCCATGGCGGCAAGATCTTTATCGATGAAGAACAGAGCTTTACCGTCTTCACCAACCAGTTCGATCTTGTCCAGAATACCTTTGAACAGTTTCTCTTCTTCGTGTTGTTCTGCAACATACCACTGCAAGAAGTTAAAGGTTGAGTAGTCCTGAGTGGTGAAAGCGACATGCGCCAGCTTATTAATACATCCAGTGATCAGACGCTCATGTTCGTAAGTGGCGCGGAACACTTCACCCAGAGAACCAAACTCATGCTGCGGTGCTTCAATGCTGCCCAGAATCGGCATCGCACCCGTCTCGCTTACATAGGTAAACAAACGCTGCATATGTTGCATTTCTTCTGCCGCATGCATGCGGAGAAACTCTGCCGCTCCTTCAAAGCCCTTATCTTCACACCAGGCACTCATCTGCAAGTACAGGTTTGATGAAAAGAACTCCAAGTTGATTTGTTCGTTCAGTTTATCAACCATTGCTTGAGCTAGCATCGCACTACTCCTTTCCTAATCAAGTGTAATCAACACATTGTCACTATGCATAACTGAGTTTGCAACTCACCTGACAAGGTATCATGCTTATCCTGACGGCAAATCATAAAAAAGCTAAAAAGATCCAACTGCTTGGCTACAGAGCTCGCAGAATTTTCCGTCGGTGTACGCAATGAGATCAGCACAGCATTTTTCCCGAATACGCCATGCTAGCATACAAAAAACATACAGGAGAGCAGGTTATGACCTATCAACATATTTTGGTTGCGGTTGATTTATCTGAAGACAGTCACATTCTGGTCAGCAAAGGCGCAGCACTGGCGCGGACACTCAATGCCAAGCTGTCGTTGATCCACATTGATACCAACTATGCCGAACTCTACACCGGTCTGATTGATATCAATCTGGCTGAAGCTCAGTTCCGTATGGCCGATAACGCAAAGGAACAGCTGCAGGAGCTGGCTAAAAAAGCAGAACATCCGGTCACGCATACCTTTGTCGGCAGCGGTGATCTGAGCGATGAAATCTGCAATATCATCAAAGAGTCGGATGTTGACCTGATGATCTGCGGCCACCATCAGGATTTCTGGAGCAAAATCCTCTCCTCCACCAAGCAACTGATCAACCACACCCCGGTTGACCTGCTAATGGTCCCGCTGCACTAAATCTTTTCTCTGGCTGACGACTGTGAGCGTCAGCCAGTCTCCCGCAACATCAGACCAGCCCACCCATTGGCTCAGCACTGATTTCGGTTACACTAGGCGGCCGAAATTCAAAGGACACTGTCAAATGGGATACTTAACTGCGATAACGCTGCTGTGGGCGTTTTCTTTCAGCCTGATTGGAGTCTATCTGGCCGGACAGGTCGATGCCTGGTTCTCCGTCCTCACCCGGGTCGCTCTGGCTGCACTGGTCTTTCTGCCATTTCTGCGTCGCCAGCACCTGACACTGAGACTGTCGCTCAAGCTGATGGTCGTCGGGGCTTTCCAGCTCGGGATCATGTACTGCTTCTACTATCAGTCTTTCCTCTATCTGACGGTTCCGGAAGTACTGCTGTTCACCATCTTTACGCCGATTTACGTCACCCTGATTTACGACCTGCTTCAGCGCCGCTTCTCGGCCTGGTATTTGGTCACTGCGGTCATTGCGGTACTGGGTGCTGCGGTGATCAAGTTTGAAGGCATTAACGAAAACTTCATTCTCGGTTTCCTGATTGTTCAGGGGGCAAACCTGTGTTTCGCCATCGGCCAGGTGGGCTACAAGGTGATTATGGAAAAAGAACAAGCCGATCTGCCTCAGCATACTGTTTTCGGTCTGTTCTATCTCGGTGCAGCCTGTATTGCCCTGCCGATGTTTCTGATATTCGGCAACATGGAAAAACTGCCGACCACCAACACTCAGTGGAGTATCCTGATCTATCTGGGGATTGTGGCTTCAGGCCTGGGATATTTTATCTGGAACAAGGGGGCAACCCTGGTCAATGCCGGGGCGCTGGCCATCATGAATAATGCACTGGTGCCTGCGGGTCTGATCGTCAACATCGTGATCTGGAACCGGGATGTCGACTATCCTCGTCTGCTCATCGGGGGTGCGATTATTCTGCTGTCACTGTGGATCAATGAGACCTGGGTGAAACGCCGGGTCGCTGCAGCACATGCCTGATCAGCATTGCTGAAATACAAAACCACCTCGCCATCGGCATTGGTTTCGTGAGAACAATAGAAAGCCCCTGCGATTGAGGTAATCACAGGGGCTTTTTTATTCCGACTGAACGAATCAGATAAAGGCGTAAGCATCCGCGAACATCCGCTCACGGTCTGCACCTTTTTCAGCGGTGAATAGTTCGCGGGCGGCGCCAGCCATTTCAAAACGGCCACAGATATAAATATCGTACGCAGACAGGCTGACAAAATCCTCGCTGACAGCTTCCAGTACGTTCCCAAGCTTGCCCTGCCAGCCTTCAGGGGCAGTTTCAACCACAGGGACATAAGTCAGGTTCGCATGTTTGGCTGCCAGCTCGACCAGCTCATCATGAGCATACAGCTGACATTCATCACGACCGCCCCAGTAAACAAAAATCGGCTGTGTCAGCCCGCGGCTCAGGCAGTTATCCAGCAAACTCCGCACATAAGAAAAGCCGGTTCCACCGGCAATCATCAGCAAGGGTTTGGTGCTGTCTTCACGCAGCCAGGCATCACCCATCGGCGCTTCAATGTCAAACAGCTGGCCGTCTTCCATGGCCTGACGCATGGCCTCCACCACCTCAATGGCAAACGGGTTATGATCCGCCGCACCAATGTGCAGCTCCAGCTCCTGGCCACGGCAAGGACTGCTGGCAATGGAAAACGGACGCTTATCCTTTTCACCCATGACCGCCAGCAGATACTGGCCAGCCTTAAAATCTACCGCCTGCTGAGGCTTCAGCAGGATACGGTAGGTATTGCATGCCAGTGACTCGACTGACTTCACTTCACATTGAATCGACATTCTGTTCCTCGTTATCCATAGTCAGTACCAGATCGCTGCGGGCCATCGCCAGGCAAGGGAAAATCCATCCGGCAGCCTGCTCTTTCCCGGTCAGCATCGGCGCCAGCTGATAGGCCACCTCGCCCGACAGTTTACGACACAGGCAGCTGGCGCAGGCCCCGACCTGACAGCGGTGGGGAAAGGCAAGTCCCGCCCGGCGTGCCGCACTCAAGAGGGTTTCTTCCTCACCAGCATCGAAGTCAACCTGTTCTGGCAACAGTCTGATCCGGTACGTTGTCATGACTTGTTTTCTCTGGCTGCTATTTCGCCAGAATTCCCAGCTCATCCCAGAGAGTATCCACCTTCGCAACCACTTCCGGGTCCTTCACGATAGGCGTGCCCCATTCGCGCTGAGTCTCACCTTCCCATTTGTTCGTCGCATCCAGCCCCATTTTGGAGCCCAGTCCGACCACAGGCGACGCAAAGTCCAGCGAGTCAATCGGGGTGTTTTCAATCATCACCGTATCCCGCGCCGGATCCATCCGGGTGGTAATGGCCCAGATCACATCGTTCCAGTCACGAGCATTGACATCATCATCACAGACAATCACGAACTTGGTGTACATAAACTGGCGCAGGAAGGACCATACGCCCATCATCACCCGCTTGGCGTGACCCGGATACTGCTTCTTCATCGTCACTACAGCCATACGGTACGAACACCCTTCCGGCGGCAGATAGAAATCGACAATTTCCGGGAACTGCTTTTGCAGGATCGGTACGAATACTTCATTCAGCGCCACGCCCAATACCGCAGGCTCATCCGGCGGACGGCCAGTGTACGTGCTGTGATAAATCGGGTCTTTGCGCATGGTGACATGGGTGACGGTAAATACGTGGTGGCGCTCCACCTCATTGTAATAACCAGTATGATCCCCATACGGCCCTTCATCCGCATACTCGTTGGGATCAATATAGCCTTCCAGCACGATTTCTGCGCTGGCAGGCACGTCCAGATCATTACTGATGCTCTTCACGACTTCCGTTTTGCTGCCCCGCAGCAGACCCGCAAACGCGTACTCTGACAAGGTATCCGGCACCGGGGTCACCGCACCGAGAATGGTGGCAGGATCAGCACCAAAGGCGACCGATACCGGGAATTTTTCGCCCGGATGCGCCTGCATGAATTCCCGCAAATCCAGTGCGCCGCCGCGGTGAGCGAGCCAGCGCATGATCACTTTGTTCTTGCTCAGTTTCTGCTGACGATAGATCCCGAGATTCTGGCGTTTCTTTTCCGGACCACGAGTGATGGTCAGACCCCAGGTCATCAGTGGTGCCACATCCCCCGGCCAGCAGCTCATCACCGGGATCTTATCCAGGTCAACCTCATCGCCCTGCCAGACAATCTGCTGGCACGGTGCTTTGCTCAGCCGCTTGGCCGGCATATTCAGCACTTGTTTAAAGACCGGCAGTTTATCGATGGCATCGCGGAATCCCTTTGGCGGCTCCGGCTCTTTCAGATAGGCCAGCAGCTTGCCGACTTCCCGCAGCTCCAGCACATCTTCGCGGCCCATCCCCATGGCCACCCGCTCTGCGGTGCCGAACAGGTTTGCCAGCACAGGCATGTCGTAACCCGCCGGATTTTCAAACAATAATGCCGGGCCGCCCGCACGCAGGGTACGGTCACAGATTTCCGTCATCTCATACCGGGGATCGATCGGCTGCTTGATACGCTTGAGTTGCCCACGCTCTTCCAAGTAGGCAATGAAGTCGCGCAGATCGTTGAATTTCATTCCTGCACCCTATCTGTCAATTCGCCCGGCCCATTCAGCAGACCGGGATGAAAATAGGACACATTATATACGTCTCATGACCAAGATGCTTGTTTCGTGGGAAATTATTGACCGTTCGTTATTTCAATACGCCAGAGCCACTAAGGTGCTGATGCGGACAAGGCCGTTTCAAGGTTTCGCTTCAGGGTATAACTTTTCGATCCGGCCGCCAGCTTGGCTAACCAGCCGGAATGGCCCTGACTGACCAGCTGGCTGGCCACCAGCCCGCCATCTTCCGGCTCCGACAGCTTACTGAGCAGAAAAACCTCCACCCGACTCGGTAGTGGTTTCAGCGTAGCGAGTGCCTGGTATGCCTGATCCTTCAGCGACGGATTCCGTGTCGCTTCAATCAGCTGGGTAATGGCTGCCGGCTTAGGCAGCAGATCAATTAAGCGATTGAGTTCTGCGCGACTGTAACGATCGGTCCGGCGTCGCCAGAGTTGCTCATATAATCCCTGATCACCGCTGATTTCTGCCAGCCGGGACAACAGGCCATTATCCGGCAACCATAACAGATGCCGGTCAGACAGGAATTGATCGGCCAGGTAACGTACGCCGGATTCAGACAGCTCAGATAACTGAGCCAGTGCAATATCGCGCCGAGTCCGCTGGATGTTCAGTTCATCCCCCAGCCAATCGGTCAGCACCAGCGTGCCGGCTTCAACCTCGCGGACAAAACGCTGCGCCAGTTGTTCACTTTCCCAGTGTTGCAGTAATTGCCGGGCCTGAGGGCCGTAGTTGAAAGCAGATCGGGTTACCGTATAGCCGTCGCCCTGCTCTGTCAGGGTAAACCGGGGATTGCGGGAGGCCAGTGTTTCCAGCCAGCCAATCTTTTGTTCATCCAGTTGCTTGAGGCTTTGCGCGTAATCCACCAGCGCAGCACGAAGGGCTTCCTGTTCCAGCACAGGAAAATCGGTCAGCTGTTGATCCAGCCGGGAAATCTCACTTTCACGGTAGAGGTTTTTGAGCGGTTTCAGTTCAGATGTGATAGCTTCAGTCACCTGCCGGTATTCCCGCTGACTGATTTCATCAGCCTGAACAGGTAAGGCAAGCCAAGCCATCCACAACCCGAGCCACATGCCCCATCCTTGTCGCATGTCGTTATCCTCAGTGCCATCACCGGCACGTGTTATCGTCAGATAAGTTATGAGAGCCGCCATCCTGGCAGGCCTGCTCCGTTGTGAGTCACAACCATTCATACCGCATGAATTGAATGCTGTATAAAACAGTTTGATGAATATTATCAGCAATAAAAAACGCCACACAAGGTGGCGTTTTTGTGAACTGTGATGTGAAGCCAGAGATATCAGGATTTCTGGCGACGCATGGCCTCGAAGAACTCGTCGTTGGTCTTGGTCATCGACAGTTTGTCGATCAAAAATTCCATACTGTCCGTTTCGTTCATCGGGTGAACAATCTTACGCAGGATCCACATCTTCTGCAGCTCATCCGGCTTCGCCAGCAGCTCTTCACGACGGGTACCTGAGCGGTTGAAGTCAATCGCCGGGAAGACACGCTTCTCAGCAATCTTACGGGACAGGTGCAGTTCCATGTTACCTGTACCTTTAAATTCTTCGTAAATCACTTCATCCATCTTCGAACCGGTATCCACCAGCGCAGTCGCGATGATGGTCAGGCTGCCGCCCTCTTCAACATTCCGGGCCGCACCGAAGAAACGCTTCGGACGATGCAGGGCGTTTGCATCCACACCACCGGTCAGAACTTTACCGGAAGATGGCACCACGGTGTTGTAGGCACGTGCCAGACGCGTGATGGAATCCAGCAGGATCACCACGTCTTTTTTGTGCTCAACCAGACGCTTGGCCTTTTCGATCACCATTTCTGCAACCTGAACGTGACGGGAAGCTGGTTCATCGAACGTTGAAGCAACCACTTCGCCTTTGACCAGACGCTGCATTTCGGTGACTTCCTCAGGACGTTCGTCAATCAGCAGCACCATCAGCTCACACTCAGGGTGATTGTAGGCAATGCTCTGCGCAATGTTTTGCAGCAGCATGGTTTTACCCGCTTTCGGCGGTGCCACAATCAGACCACGCTGACCTTTACCAATCGGTGAGGCCAGATCCAGAACACGTGCGGTGATATCTTCAGTAGAACCGTTACCGCGTTCCATACGCATACGGTCGTTTGCATGCAGCGGGGTCAGGTTTTCGAACAGGATCTTGTTGCGGGCGTTGTCAGGTTTATCGTGGTTAACTTCGTTGACTTTCAGCAGGGCAAAGTAGCGTTCGCCGTCTTTTGGTGGTCGGATTTTACCTGAAATGGTATCACCGGTACGCAGGTTGAAGCGGCGAATCTGGCTTGGCGAGACATAGATGTCATCCGGGCCGGCCAGGTAAGAGCTGTCTGCGCTGCGGAGGAAGCCAAAACCGTCTTGCAGAATTTCCAGAACCCCGTCGCCGAATATGTCCTCACCACTTTTCGCGTGTTGTTTGAGAATGGCGAAGATAATGTCCTGTTTTCTCAAACGCGCCAGGTTTTCGAGTCCTAAGCTTTCGCCGAGCGCAACCAACTTGGAAATAGGCTGGTTCTTCAGTTCTGTAAGATTCATAGTGGTGGGTTTCTTGTCAGTCAAATTAGGGGTTCTATAGGTTAATTGAGAAAAGCTTTGACCAATGGGGCTGGTCAAGAAATGAACTGTCGTATAATTTACGTGCAATAACTTAGCACTAAAGCCAGCGTCCGTCTAGTACGCTGAAAAGTCACCGCGCACAATAAAGTATTGTACGCGGCACAGGTCTCAATTCTGCTAATTACAGATTAGCGTCCAGAAACTCTTTCAATTGCGTCTTAGACAGCGCGCCCACTTTGGTCGCTGCCACTGCGCCGTCCTTGAACAGCAGCAGGGTCGGAATACCGCGGATACCGAACTTCGGTGGCGTCGCAGCATTGTGATCAATGTTCAGCTTACCAATCGTCAGTTTGCCTTCGTATTCTTCTGCGATTTCGTCAAGAATAGGCGCGATCATCTTACATGGTCCGCACCACTCGGCCCAAAAATCGACTAAAACAGGGCCTGCAGCGTTAATCACATCGTTATCAAAACTTGCGTCTGTCAGCTGCACAATCTTGTCGCTCATCTTCCACTCCAATGGTTGATTTTCAACGCTGATTCTATTTTAACCAGCAAATCGATGCCCTATTTGAATTGAATACGTTTCGTATTGCAACCCTAAGCTGATATTCTATACGAATGAAGACGACTCATATCACAGAGCAAAAATTTGCCGACCTGGGGCTACACCCTCAGGTTTTACAAGGGCTGGAAGAGAAAGGGTTCCATTATTGTACCCCAATCCAGGCCCAGGCATTGCCGGTAGTGCTCTCCGGCCGTGACATTGCCGGTCAGGCGCAGACAGGGACTGGCAAGACCCTGGCTTTCCTGACGGCCACCTTTAACCATCTGATGCTGACGCCAGCACCTGAGGAGAGAAAGACCAATCAGCCCCGTGCAATCATTATGGCACCTACACGGGAACTGGCAATTCAGATATACAACGATGCTGCGCCACTGCTGAATAGCACCGGCCTGACCGCAGGTCTGGCTTACGGTGGCGAAGCGTATGAAAAACAGAAACAGCACCTGGAAAACGGCGTCGACATTCTGATCGGCACCTGTGGCCGGATCATCGACTTTTTCAAACAGCGCGTGATTGACCTGAAAGGCATTCAGGTGGTGGTTCTGGATGAAGCCGACCGGATGTTCGATCTGGGCTTTATCAAAGATATCCGCTTCCTGTTCCGCCAGATGCCAAACCCGAAAGCACGCCGGAACATGCTGTTCTCTGCAACGCTGTCTTACCGGGTGAAAGAGCTGGCGTTCGAGCACATGAACACCCCGGAAAACGTTGTCGTTGAGCCGGATCAAAAAACCGGTCACCGCATTCAGGAAGAACTGTTTTATCCGTCAAATCAGGACAAAATGCCCCTGCTGCAGACGCTGATTGAAGAAGACTGGCCAGATCGTGCAATTATTTTTGCCAACACCAAGCACAGCTGTGAAAACATCTGGGCACACCTGGAAGCCGATAATCACCGCGTCGGACTGCTGACCGGCGACGTGCCGCAGAAAAAACGCGTGCGCATTCTGGAACAGTTTACCCAGGGCGAGGTCGACATTCTGGTGGCGACTGATGTGGCTGCACGAGGTCTGCATATTCCTCAGGTAACGCATGTGTTCAACTACGATCTGCCTGACGATGCCGAAGACTACGTACACCGGATTGGCCGGACGGGCCGTGCAGGAGCCAGTGGTCATTCCATCAGCTTTGCCTGTGAAGCCTATTCGCATAATCTGCTCGCGATTGAAACTTATATCGAGCATACCATTCCACGTTCGAATTACGACCCAAGTGCAATGCTGGAAGACCTGCCGCCGCCGGTCAAAGTTCAGCGCGCACCGCGTCAGGGCAGCCGTCGCAGCAGTGGATCCCGTCAGGGTCAAGGACAACAGGGACGTCAGCGGAGCCGCCGCCGTTCTCCACAGAAAACGCAGTAACTGAAGAAGACGCTATGGAAAGTTGTGTCGTATCCCCACTGTATGCAGCCATCGATCTGGGCTCTAACAGTTTCCACATGTGGATCGTGCGTGAAGTGGCCGGCAGTGTGCATACTCTGGCGAAAATCAAACGCAAAGTCCGCCTGGCAGCTGGCCTGAACAGCCAGAATGAACTGAGTCAGGAAGCCATGCAGCGCGGCTGGGAGTGCCTGTCACTTTTTGCTGAACGCCTGCAGGATATCCCGGCCGAGCGGATCCGGATTGTAGGCACGGCTGCGCTGCGCACAGCTGTGAATGCTGACGACTTTCTTTCCAGAGCTACGGCTATCCTCAATCATCCGATCGACATCATTCCGGGAGAAGAGGAAGCCCGCATCATCTATCAGGGTGTCGCACATACATCCGGCGGACTGGGTAAGCGACTGGTGGTCGACATCGGTGGCGCCAGTACCGAAGTGATTATCGGCGAAGGCTTTGAAGCCCGGGCGCTGACCAGCCTGAAGATCGGCTGTGTCACCTGGCTGGAAGGCTATTTCAAAGACCGCCACCTGACGACCGAAAACTTCAGTGCCGCAATTCAGGCAGCCAAAGAAGCGATCGCGCCCATCGTCGAGCCTTACCGTGACCTGAGCTGGGATCATTGTGTCGGTGCCAGTGGCACCGTACAGGCACTCCAGGAAATCATGGTTGCTCAGGGCATGGACGAGCTGATTACGCTGTCCAAACTGAAAAGACTGCAGCGTCAGGCGATGCAGTACGAGCGCCTGGAAGATCTGGATATTGAAGGTCTGACGCTCGAGCGCGCACTGGTCTTTCCGAGTGGTCTTTCCATTCTGATCGCCCTGTTTGAAACCCTGGAAATCCAGACCATGACGCTGGCCGGCGGTGCCCTGCGCGAAGGTATGGTGTACGACATGATGAGCCGGCAGATGCGCCACGATGACGTGCGTACCCGCACGCTCAGCAGTCTTCAGTATCGTTTCCAGATTGATGCCGAACATGCCGCCACGGTGGCAGAAACAGCCATGACCCTGCTGGATGACTGCCAGCCCCTGTGGCAAACCGATGCCCAGACCCGCTCGCTGCTCCATGCCAGTGCCATGCTGCACGAAATCGGCACCGGGATTGGCTTCAAGCAAAGCGGCGACCACGCCGCCTACCTGATTCAGCATCTGGATCTGCCGGGGTTTACCCGCGCCCAGAAACACCTGCTGGGGGAAATGCTACGCCGTTACCGCGACAACCTGACCAGCCTGCCGGAGCAACATGCCCTGCCGGCCGCGAATGCAGTCCGGATTCTGCGCCTGCTGCGGCTGGCCGTGATCCTCTGCCACCGCCGCGACAGTCAGCACCAGCCACCGGCCCGTCTGTCTGTTGACGACAGTCAGCTCACTCTGGAATTACCGCAAAGCTGGCTGGCAGCCAACCCGCTGACCGATGCTGAATTGCATCAGGAAGCACACCGCCAGACCGATCTGGGCTGGCCGCTGCACATCAGTCAGACCAGTTGATCAACATCGTCTGACTCACATGAAAAAAGGCTCCCGAGGGAGCCTTTTCAGTTTCAGCACAGCAGTGCTTAGCCAGTAATACCGCTGTGACGCAGTAATGCATCAATTTTCGGCTCCCGGCCGCGGAAGCGTTTGAACAGATCCATCGGCTCTTCACTGCCGCCGCGTTCCAGCACGCAGTCCAGGAAGTCGGCGCCGGTCTGCACATTGAAGATCCCTTCTTCCTCGAAACGGGAATACGCATCAGACGACAACACCTCAGCCCACAGGTAGCTGTAGTAACCGGCACTGTAGCCCCCGGCAAAAATGTGGCTGAAGCTGTGCGGGAAACGTCCCCATTCCGGACTTGGTACCACAGAGACCTTCTGCTTGATAGACGCCAGCGTATCCAGCACCTGTGCGCCGATTTCCGGATCGTAATTAGTGTACAGACTGAAATCGAACAGGCCGAATTCCAGCTGACGCAGCATGCCCATCGCCGACTGGAAGTTCTTGGCTGCCAGCATTTTTTCCAGCAGTTCAGACGGCAGTGGCTCTCCGGTTTGATAGTGACCGGAAATGAAGGCCAGCGCCTCTTCTTCCCAGCACCAGTTTTCCAGGAACTGGCTTGGCAGCTCAACCGCATCCCAAGGCACGCCATTGATGCCGGAGACTGCTGATTCATTCACCTTCGTCAGCATATGATGAATGCCGTGGCCGGTTTCATGGAACAGAGTCACCACCTCATCATGGGTAAACAGCGCCGGTTTATCACCGATCGGCTTGTTAAAGTTGCAGGTCAGGTAAGCCACCGGACGCTGCAGGCTGCCGTCCTCACGCACACGGCGCACGATGCACTCATCCATCCAGGCTCCGCCGCGCTTGTGCTCTCGGGCGTAGAGATCCAGATAGAAGCTGCCGCGCAGCTCGCCGCTGGCATCAAAGATATCGTAGAAACGTACGCTCGGGTCCCAGACATCCACGCCTTCACGCTCAGTCACGGTCATGCCGAAGACACGCTTGAGCACTTCGAACAGTCCGGACACCACTTTGTGTTCAGGGAAATAAGGACGCAGCTGCTCATCAGAAATGCTGTAACGATGCTGCTTCAGTTTTTCGGCATAGTAAGCAATATCCCAGGGTTCCAGTGCTTCTGCGCCGAATTCCTCCCGGGCAAAATCACGCAGCTCAGCCACTTCCCGCTCTCCCTGAGGTTTCGCACGGGCAGCCAGATCGTTCAGAAAGCCCAGCACCTGCTCGGTCGATTCGGCCATCTTGGTCGCCAGTGATTTTTCACTGTAGGTATTGAAACCCAGCAGGCGTGCCAGTTCATGACTGAGCTTGAGTTTCTCTGCGATGATCTCGCTGTTGTCCCACTGACCGGCGTTCGGACCCCGATCTGAAGCACGGGTGACGAATGCTTCATACATCTCGCGACGCAGTTCGCGGTTGTCTCCGTAAGTCATCACCGGCAGGTAAGACGGGATCTCCAGTGTCAGCAGATAACCGGTTTCACCTTTGGCTTCCGCCGCAGCTGCAGCGGCCTGCAAGGCTGACTCAGGCATCCCGGCTAACTCTTTTTCATCTTTGACCAGCTTGGTCCATCCCATGGTCGCATCCAGCACATTGTTGCTGAAAGTGGAGGACAACTCAGACAAACGCTTGCTGATTTCACCATAGCGATGCTGTTCTGCCGCAGGCAGGCCAATGCCCGACAGCTCAAATTCTTTCAGTGCATCCGTGATCGCTTTTTGTCTTGCTTTCGACAGTTCAGCAAATGACTCGCTCTGACGAATACTTTTATAAGCTTCATACAGGCCTTTGTGCTGTCCCAGCCAGGTGCTGTATTCCGACAGCATCGGCAGGCAGCTTTCATAGGCTTCACGCAGTTCCGGGCTGTTCTTCACCCCGTTGAGGTGACCGACCGGCGACCAGATACGGCCCAGGCGATCATCCGCCTCCGCCAGTGGCGCACAGATACTGTCCCAGCTCGGCGTCTCACCGCTGGCCAGAACTTCTTCTACCTTGGCCCGGCAGTCTTTGATGGCCTGCTCAACGGCAGGAAAGATGTGTTCGGGTTTGATTTGTGAAAACGGCGGCAGATCCGTCATGGTCAGTAATGGGTTCGACATCAGCGTATCCTTTTTGAAGTGATTCCAGAATAAATGCGTCTGAACGACGCCTTTTTCAATCCCTTAGCGCAATTTTGGCGGGCTGCATCCTCTATTTTAGTGGCAAGCTTTGTGAACAGGCCACATACACGCTGGATATTCCGACTGATTCGGCGATAATAGCGCCCTTCACCGACTATCACAGAGTGACCCATGCTGAGTTATCGCCACAGTTTCCACGCTGGCAACCATGCCGACGTGCTCAAGCACATCGTCCAGAGCCTTATCCTTGATGCCCTCAAGCAAAAGGACAAAGCCTTTGTCTATCACGACACCCATTCCGGGGTCGGCCGCTATGATCTGCAGGACGAGCGCAGCGAGAAAACCGGTGAGTTCCTGCAGGGCATTGCCCGCCTGTGGCAGCGCGACGACCTGCCCGCCGAGCTGGCTTCTTATCTGGATGCAATCCGGGTCCTAAATCAAGGTGAATCCCTGCGATACTATCCGGGTTCACCGAAAGTGGCCCGGGCACAAATCCGCGAGCAGGACCGCATGGTACTGACTGAGCTGCACCCGACCGATTTTCCGTTGCTGTTGCAGGAATTCCGCGGCGACCGTCAGGTCCGCATTTATAAAGAAGACGGCTTTGCCCGCCTGAAAGCCAGCCTGCCACCGAAAGAACGTCGCGGACTGGTGCTGATCGACCCGCCGTATGAGCTCAAACACGAGTACATGGACGTGGTGAAAGCCATTGGCGAAAGTGTCAAACGCTGGGCAAACGGCACCTATGCCATCTGGTATCCGGTGGTTTACCGCAGCAACATCGACGCCATGCTGGAAGGGCTGGAAGCACTCGGGATCCGTAAAATCCTGCAAATCGAGCTGGGTGTGGAGCCAGATACCGAAGAGCGCGGCATGACCGCCTCGGGCATGATTGTCATCAACCCGCCCTGGAAGCTGGAAAGCCAGATGGAAACCCTGCTGCCTTGGCTGCAATCCGTGATTGCCCCGACGCGCGGCCACACCACCCTGCGCTGGGTGGTGCCGGAGTAATCAGCAATCACACACCAACCGGTGACCAACCACACTTTCCGGTCACCGGTCTCCTTTCCCTGAAAGCACATCCCAGGCGTCCATTTCGCCGCACCTAGCATCTGACGGTGACTTAGGTATACACTGTCCGCCAGCTAAGATTCCACAGCATAGAGAGAAAAGTCATGGCAACGCATTTTGATTACATCTGTATTGGCGGCGGCAGCGGCGGGATTGCATCGGCAAACCGCGCAGCAATGTACGGCGCGAAAGTCGCGCTGATTGAAGCCAAAGCCCTGGGCGGGACCTGTGTCAACGTCGGCTGTGTGCCGAAAAAAGTGATGTGGCACGGCGCTCAGATTGCAGAAGCCATGCATCTGTATGCCAAAGACTACGGCTTTGATGTGGAAGTGAAAAACTTCAACTGGTCTACCCTGGTTGAAAGCCGGGAAGCCTACATCGGCCGTATCCACCAGGCGTATGAAAACGTCCTGGGCAATAACAAAATTGAAGTCATTCACGGCTTTGCCAAGTTCGTTGATGCCAAAACCGTCGAAGTGAACGGTCAGCAGTATACCGCCGACCACATCCTGATCGCCGTGGGCGGTGAGCCGACTATTCCGAACATTCCGGGCGCCGAGCACGGCATCGATTCCAACGGTTTCTTCGAGCTGAACGCACAGCCAAAACGTACCGCCGTGATCGGTGCTGGCTACATTGCCGTTGAGATCGCCGGTGTGCTGCATGCGCTGGGCACCGACACCCACCTGTTCGTCCGTAAAGAATCGCCGCTGCGCAGCTTCGACCCGATGATTGTCGAAACGCTGGTGGAAGTGATGAACAATGAAGGCCCGACGCTGCACACCCATTCTGTGCCAAAAGAAGTAGTGAAAGAAGCCGACGGCAGCATCACCCTGCACTTCGAAAACGGCGAGTCTCATAACACCGACCTGCTGATCTGGGCCATCGGCCGTAACCCGGTTACCCACAAAATCAATCTGGAAGCGACCGGCGTTGCAACCACTGACAAAGGCTACATCAAGGTTGACGAATACCAGCAGACCAACGTGCCGGGCATCTACTGCGTGGGCGACATCATGGAAGGCGGTATCGAGCTGACGCCGGTGGCTGTCAAAGCAGGCCGTCAGCTGTCTGAGCGACTGTTTAACAACAAGCCGGACGCCAAGATGGATTACAAGCTGGTGCCAACCGTGGTGTTCAGTCACCCGCCAATCGGCACCATCGGCCTGACCGAGCCGGAAGCCATCGCTCAGTACGGCGAAGACAACGTGAAAGTGTACAAATCCGGCTTCACCGCCATGTACACCGCCGTTACCAGCAACCGCCAACCATGTAAGATGAAACTGGTGTGCGCCGGCCCGGAAGAAACCGTGGTCGGCCTGCACGGCATCGGCTATACCGTCGATGAAATGATCCAGGGCTTCGGCGTCGCCATGAAGATGGGCGCAACCAAAGCCGACTTCGACAGCGTGGTTGCCATCCACCCAACCGGCTCGGAAGAGTTTGTGACCATGCGTTAAGCGCCTGTGTACTTTCATTGAGGCCGCTGCTCCTGCGGCCTCGGTTTCAATGAGACTGTCCCAAACTTAAAACTGAATGAAACCGTCACGCCATGTCACGTCCATAGCAATAGCTCCATGGATGAACTGACAAAACCTGCGATTTATGTTATTCAGGTTGCTTATAAAAATCAGCCGGGTTTCAAGCACTTCCATGACACTGCCAGACATCAGTCAGCTTCTTTCAGAATACCGTAAAGTACAGCCAAACCGGGCCACCGGGGGCATCTATGCAATTGCAGGATTTGATTATCAGCTCCGTCTGTATGTTGCCGAACTGACCGAAGCGCTGGCCAAGAAACCCGATGATGTCCGCCAGGCCGGACAGGTATTTCTGGAAGCTCTGTCTGACCATGCCTCACAAACGGATGATCAACATCTCATCTGTATTCAGGCCAAACGCACCCTGACCAAAGAGACCCTCAAAAGTGCAGCCATAGACATTGATGCCATTGAAACCTTTCTGGCACAGCACTACCCCGGTATTCAGTCTCAGGTCAGCTTTGGGGTTGTCGCCGCCTTCGGAGATGATCCCACACTGGACTGGAGCCACCTGAGTCAGAAGCATGCCACCCGAAGAACAATCGATCGTCTGCTGACAGAGAAGCGACTGGAACAGCCACGGCTGGAGCCGGATCCGGAGTGGCGTGCCATTACCACAGCCTGGGCGCATCTTGATCAGCCTTACGAGTTTATCCGGTATGCGCTGGATCGTGCCCTGACCAGAAACACCTCACCGGAAGATGCACAGCATATCCGAAACGATATCTGTGAACGCTTCACGGCCTTGCGCGGTACAGGCACAACCGTGGGACAAATGTTATCTCCAGAGGATTTTCAGACGTCACCAACCACCAGCAACCGCCTTGATATCGGCCAGCAGATCACTCTGGCACGATTACGTGATCAGCAATATATGCCGCGGCCTCAGCCGCTCGCCAACCTGCTGAGCTGTCTTGCTGCACAACAGGAACAAAGCCAGCACACCTTCAGTCCGGAAGCTCATGTGTTCTGGATTTCCGGGCGATCCGGCGCTGGTAAAAGTGTCTTGCTCGTACAGACAATTGAACAGCTGGTGAAAGACGGACACCGGGTCCTCTGGCTCAGCGGCGCTTCTGAACATTTGGAGCCTGCGCTGCGTGAGATTGCCAATGCGCCGGAAGCCCAGCGTCCGGATTTCATTGCCATCGATGACCTGTACGACCGGGATGCCCGTACCCGCATTGATATCGCTCGCTTAGGGACCTTCATCGATGAATCGGAGCATCAGCACTGGCCCATGATCCTGACCTGCGGTCCGCAGGAATTTGCCGATGCGTTTGAGGAAGACTCCCGTTACCGGGGGTTCCGCGTTCACCGAGAAACCGTTCAGCCCGTCGCCGCCGATGAAGCCAGTCAGCTGGCAGACTGGTATCACACCCGAACCGGGAAAAAACCCGTGCTGGGTTCAGCATTTCAGCAGACCCGAGAGGCGGACGGCGGCCTGTTTATTTCACTGGCAATGGAACTGGTGCAAGGGGATTTACGCAATTTCGCTCACCGCTTTGCCGAGCGTGTCAGAGTCAATCAGCTAGAGGCGGCATTACAATTACCCCTCGCTCTGAACCGATTGTACATGCGTGCCCCTTTCGACTGGCTCACCAAAGACGACCGGGAAAAACTGGCGACCCTGAATGCAGAGGGTGATTTCAAACTGCTGGAGCCCGGTGAAGCCGGAGAGATCGTTCGCCTGACCCACCCTCATCTGGGTGATGCGCTCTATCTGGCCTTGCGTAAACCCGGCAATGCTATGGCCTATACCAACGATCTGGTCAACATTTTTCGACGGGCACTTGAGGAACAGAACCACAGCATTGTCTCTCAGCTTTTACGGCTGTTCTCCTCTCCCCGCGAAGCAATGATCGCCGAACGTCTGAGCATTATTGATGATGTTCAGCTCGCCAGAGAGTGCGCGCAGGTTTGGCTGTCTTGCCAGACACAGTGCCGGTTTGACCCAGACCCAGCCGCCGACATTGCCACCAGCTGGGCCTGCTGGGCCTGCCGATCATCTGAAATCAGAACGCAGCTTGGCGGTCACCTGCTTGAGGACGCCCTGGCAAAAACCACCGGCGCGCTCAAGGTCTGGTCCGGTAACTGGCAGCGTCTGGAAGGCTGTTACCCGCATCACCCTAGTTTGATTCAGTGGGCCAAAGCGCATCTGGGCCAGGAACAGTACATTTCTCACCCCACCTGGTCTTTTGTCTGGGAGTACTGTCTGCAAGCTGAATCACAGCAGCGCGTGTGGAGCGATCTGGGACTGAACTGGCTGCAACTGCACTTACGGCGGCCAGACTGGCACTTTGTCTGGAAAAAACTGCTGCCGTCAGACGAAAACGCCGACTGGCAAACAGAACCCGCCCTTTTGTTAGGGTTACGCCGCTTGAACGCTGAGCAGGATGGTCCTGCCTGGGCCTATGTCTTACAGGATCTCTTTCGTTTTACCGCCGCACGTCCGGATAAATTTGCCGAACTGGTCTCACTGGCGCAAGCCTGGCTGCAAGACCGGGAAGAACGCAGTGAATGGCCATATATCTGGCAGGCCTTACTGAAGCACGCCGCAACCAATCCGACACACCTCTCGCAAACAGATCTGCTGAATCTGGGTATCGACTGGCTGCAAGGCCGGGAAGCACGTTCTGAATGGCCATATATCTGGCAATTACTGCTGGCTCAAGCAACTGAATATCCAACCGTTTTACCACCAGTAGACCTGCTGAATCAGGGCATCGTCTGGCTGCAAGGCCGGGAAGCACGTTCTGAATGGCCATATATCTGGCAATTACTGCTGGCTCAAGCAACTGAGTATCCAACCGTTTTACCACCAGCAGACCTGCTGAATCTGGGCATCACCTGGCTACAGGGCCGGGAAGACCGCACCGAATGGAACTTTGTCTGGCAAGCCTTGCTGAAGCACACAGCAACATGTCCGGCAGCGATCTCACACACAGACTTGCTGAATCTGGGTGCTGCCTGGCTGCAGGACCGCGAAGAACGCGCTGAGTGGGCATTTATCTGGCAACAACTTCTGGATAAAGCAACGTTATATCCAGATGTTTTACCGCAAGCAGAGCTGCTGAATCAGGGCATCGCCTGGCTGCAGGGCCGGGAAGAACGTGCTGAGTGGGCGTTTATTTGGAAAACCCTGCTGAATCAAGCGCAAACAGAATCGGCACTCCACATTCAGGAAAAACTGCTCACGCAGGGTCTCGTATGGCTCAAAGGACGCGACAGCCGCTCTGAGTGGAACTTCATCTGGCAAACCTTACTGGAAATGGCAGATGTATTCCCGAATGTCATTCCGAGAATGACCCTGTTCAATCAAGGGATTATCTGGCTGAAAGGACAAAAAGATCGCCCTGAGTGGAATTTCATCTGGCAAGCCTTACTCAAACAAGCTGAAAAATTCCCGAAAGATTTCTCGCAAACCGATCTGATCCATCAGGGCAACAACTGGCTTCCGGGCCGAGAGGACCGCTGCGAATGGCCCCACGTCTGGCAGGCCGTGTTCAGACACATCCATGAATTACCTGAGCACAGATTGCAGGAAACGCTGCTGAATCAGGGGCTGAACTGGCTCCCGGGCCATGAAACACAGCCGGACTGGGCGCATCTCTGGCAAGATTTACTGAGGAAAGCCGAGACTTTCCCGACAATCATCCCGCAACTGGATCTGCTGCATCAGGGTACAGCGTGGTTATGCCTGAACACACATCTGGCACAACCTGAGGCCAGCTGGTGTATTGAAATGATGTTAGACATGCAGCATCAGGAGCCAACGTTTCTGGCGGTGGCATCGCAATGGATGCTCAGTGAAATGGAGCAACAGCCCTGGACGGTGAATGCCGTCAAGTTTATTGCGCTGGTTCCCAGACACCCCACCTCAGCAATACTGGCAAACGAACTCAACCAACGGATCAGTCTGTCTGTGAACAAAAGTATCTGGCGCAAATGCGAACCACTGATCGCGCCTTTGTCACATCATCAAACAGCACTCAGCGCTCCCATTCGTCAGGTCATCAATACCCTGATGTCACGGCACCGGGCACCGGTCTGGACGCAAGCCCAAACCATCATGGCCGAAAAACAGCAAGTTCATGGCCGGGTCACCGTCATCAAGAAAGCCTACGCCAGAGTTGAATTAGACCTGGGCCTGCTGGCAATCTGGCCCAAGGAAAATGAAGAGTCCCGACAAACCGTCGGGATGAGAGGCTCTTTCTACATTTCAGAGATGCTGCCAGAAAAAGGGCGGCTCATTTTAAGCCTGAGCTTACCAGAAACGATTCAGGCCGGAACATCCACAGAAGGAATTGTGACGGGACATCCCCATTTCGGCCTTTTTGTCCAGATTGGCTCCCGGCAAGGTCTGTTGCACCATTCGAAATCCCGGAATATTAATCAGTTGAAATCCAACTACCCTGTCGGGAGCAAGATTCAGGTCGAAATAGTGAGTATCAATCCAAAAGGGTTGAAGTTAAGGCCCGCAGATCCCGCACTCCAAGCCATTGAAGCCGCAATGACGCTGAATATCGGAGACCGCTTTCAGGGGATCATTACCAACCGGATGGATTACGGCTGCTTTGTGAATATCGGGGATTTTACCGGCTTGCTTCACCGCAGCAAACTGCCTGCAACCACAGCGGCGCAAACTGATTTTGATGAAGGACAGACGGTCGAAGTTGAAATTGATGATATCAGGCAAGACGGCAAAATCTCACTGAGTCTGGTCTGAGCAAACAATCAAAGGAAAACGGCTAGACTGAATGTGCCGTTTTCATACTTCCCAGTGACCCATCTTGCCATACAAGAAACACCAAAACTGCCTAAATCAAAATCCATTGTTCGATTGTATTGGCACTCGGCTTCCTGCGGATACAAGGATAAGGAAGCCGAAAAATCATCGGTGGTCCACCATTACACCAAAGACAAGTCTGCTGTCTCTGCCCGAATCGACTGTTCCAGATAACGCCTGAGCAACGCCTGGTTAAAAACCGGTTCATGAATGTGGCTGCCTTGCAGGAAACGCTTCACGTTGCGGCAGTCCCACTGATAGGTTTTCTGATACAGCTCAACCGTCGACTGTCCCTGATACACCCGATCTTTGAACATGCTGAGCAGCGGATAGAGCGGCGTCTCAGGTTCCGATTCCCACAACGCCAGCCAGTTTCGGTAAGGCAAGACCTGAAAATCGGTGCCGCAGGCTTCCCCCAAACGACGGAAGAATTCCGGAAGCTTCAGGTTGTTCATTGCTTCATGAACCAGATTAAACTTCAGCGACAGTGCTTCCGGGTTCCGGCTGATATGTGCAATGACAGCGGCCATGTAATCCACCGTGGTCAGGCCCTCATGAAAATCTCTCAAATCCGGCACACAACCGGTCTTCAGACAGGTTTTTACCAAGCGTCCCCACCACTGATAATCTGCAGTCACCCCGGTTTGGCTGTGCGTCGTCGCATAACCCAGCCGAAAGGTCATCAGCGGCAGTCCCTGTGCCGCGGCCAGATCCGCGACCTTTTCCATCACCCATTTACTGCGCACATAACCGATATCCTTCGCCACTGCCGGCAGATTCTGGTCGATGTCATCCGCTTCATACATCACGGTTTTGCCGGTGAATAGGTGTCCCCAGCTGTAAACCGAAACCGTCGACAGCAAAATCAGAGGCTTGGTTCTTACGCTCGATGCAAACCGGATGACTTCTTTCAGCCCCTGCACATTGTCATGCCTCATGTAAGAATACGGCTGGATGAAATTCACGGCACTGGCCGAGTGATACACCAGATCCACCTGCTGACATAAGGCTTGATATTGCTCTGAGTCCATTGAGAAATCAGGTTCAGCCAGATCACCCGCAACAGCCTGAATCCGCCGTCGCTGGGGTTCTGTCAGTTCGATCCGGTACTGCGTCAGGACAGAGAGCAGCCGGGCCATCGCAGTTTCAGCGGACGTCGCCCGCACCAGGCAGACAATCTGACTGGCGGTCGTTCGCAGCAATTTCGCCAGCAGATGAGAGCCGACAAAACCCGTCGCTCCGGTCAGCAGGATGCTCTGAGGTGCGATGATCTGCTTCAGCTCAAACATCGGATTGATCTGCACATCCGATGGCAACTTCACGTCCTGATGCAGTTCACGGACGGGCTCGCTGTCCACTTCCGATGGCGTGGCGCCTGCTCTGCGGGCCATAGCATGCGCCAGCTGCTGTAAGGTCGGAAAATCGTAGATATCCCTGACGTAGGTCTGAACCCCCAGCCGGTTGCTGATCAGCGTCGCCAGCTGCACGGCCTGTAAAGAGTCGCCCCCGACATCCAGAAAAGCATCGCCGGACAAAAACGTCCGGTTCCCAAGCAGTTCGCACCAGATCGCAGCAATCTGAGCCTCCGCCTCAGACAGATGAGACGTGTTAGCCTCTGCTTGTTCCAGTTGTGCGAGGTATTGATTCAGCAGTTGTTGCTTGTCGATTTTGCCATTGGAAGTCAACGGGAAATGCATCACCGGTACAATCGCGGCAGGCTGAAAATATTCAGGCAGCGACTTGTCAATCTGTTGCCGGACCAAGGCAATCAGCGCGGAACTCTCTTTAGTGTCAGCAAGCAGAAACACCAGGATTTTCTTCAGAGCGGGATTACCCGCATGGGCAACTAGGGCAACCGCCTGTTTGACCTCTTCCAGCTCCTGAATCACCCCTTCCAGCTCGCCCAGTTCAATCCGGTTGCCACGGATTTTGACCTGATCATCCAGCCGGCCTAGATACTGAATCCGTCCATCCGGCAACATGCGTGCCCGGTCGCCGCTGCGGTACAACCGCTGATCGGACACCCGGAGCAGCCGGACAAACTTCTCTGCGGTCAGTTCAGGGGCATTCAGGTAACCCGCGGCCAAACCAGGACCGGCAATGCAAAGCTCTCCCGACTGACCGGCTTTGACTTCCTGTTGGTCGGTGTCGAGAATGAAAACTTCAGCGCCTGCGATCGGCCGGCCAATTGACTCCGGCTGTTGCAAACTGCGGCACGGCACCTGCTGGCAGGTTGCAAAAATTGTCGCTTCGGTCGGACCGTAATAATCAATCAGGGTGTAATTCACCCCGGATAAATCCACCGGACTGAGTTTTTCACCGGCCGTAAACAGATAACGCAGCACCAGATGCTCTGGCTGAGGCTGCGAAACGATCGCCTCGATATAGACCGTCGGCACAAAAGCATGCGTGATTTGCTGATCCGCGAAAAACTGCAACAACTGATCAGGCTGCTGACGAATCGCTGGCTCCGGAATAAACAGGGTCGCCCCGGAAGTCAGTGCCGACCAAATTTCCCACTGAGACACATCGAAGCTGATCCCGGCAATCCATGGCATCCGGGCGGCTGCCGTCATGTCAAAATGCGTGTTATGCCAGGCAACCACATTCTGTAAAGCCGAATGTGGGATCATCACACCTTTCGGACTGCCTGTGGTACCTGAAGTGAAAATGATATAAGCCAGATCATCCGGGCTGATGTCACTTTTCTCGTGTTCCTGACTCATCATTTCTTTTGCTGTTTCTATATTGACGAAACAGTAAGGCACAAAGTCTGACGTCAATTCTGAAAATAAATCCGTGGTCAGAACAACGGTTGCATTCACCTGTTCAAGAATATCCTGAATTCGCCGTTGCGGATAAGAGGCATCCACCGGAATATAACTTGCCCCCGCTTTCATGACAGCCAGAATACCAATGATTAAATTGGGCGTTCGCTGCGCAATAATGGGAACCATCTGACCGGCTCGCACGCCTTTTGCTTTTAAAAAGTAACAAAGCTGATCACTGAATTCATGAAGCTGCTGAAAGGTGAGCTGCTGATTTTGATACACCACCGCTGTTTTATCTTTATTTTCAGATAATTGCTGATAAAACCCATCCAACACAGTCCTAGCCATAATAAGCACCTGAAAGATTTCGCAAAAATGCACAGACAGAGATTAAAACCAGCCCTCTTCTTCTCTGCCGCCCCATTTGTATATCAAAACCTATGTATAGCCGCTGATTCATTTGAAAGCGTGATTCACAGCCGAAAACCAGAAAACATCCAGACCGAACAAAAATAAAAAAATTGACTTTAACAGACGAATATTTTTCAGATCGATATAAAAATAATTGAATAAATATAAAACATAAAATCACTCAATCTCATTTTGTTTATGCATCTCCTTTTTTATTTCACAGAATAAAATGGTTCGTCTTTATTATTCTTCCCGGGGTGAATTGTTTCTCATACCTTTCTCCGCGCCTCCCGTCTCAGAAAAACAAACCGGGTCGGGTCGTGACCTGATCCGCCCGGCAGATTACAATCACTGACATTCTCCCCGGACAATCACTTGCAGGCAAAACCATGGCCCATCAGCTCGATGCACTGGATCTCAATCTCATGCGCTTACTCAAAGCCGTGGTCGACCATCGAAGTATTAAAGTTGCTGCGATGCATCTGGGCATGTCGCAACCCAGTGCCAGCCGGGGCATTGCACGCTTAAAAGCGACGCTGAACGACCCTTTGTTTGTGCGGAAACCGCACGGCGTAGAGCCTTCTCCCATGGCATTACGGCTGGCGGAAGAATTTGACAACATTCTGGCCCCCATCGATAAAGTGCTGAAAGAGTTTGAAGACTTCAGTGCCGGGGCATACGACGGCCATTTGTCACTGGTGATTGACCCCTACCTGCTGGACGAACAGGGCCAGCAATTATTGCGCGTCTGCCATCAGGCATTTCCGAAGGCAACTTTTACCTTTTCCAACTGGAACAGCTACAGTCAGGACGAAATGCTTGAAGGTCAGCACGACTACTGCATTCTGGACCAGGAGACCGAGCTGCCAAAAGATCTCTATATGCGGCCGCTCTTTACAGAAAAGCGGATGATTGTGGCACGGAAGTACCACCCAACATTATCGCAACATAAAGACGTCAACGAATGGGAAACTGTCGCTCAGTTGCCCATCATTTCCCTGCCCGCGCCCGCCTCATACAACCCGCTGTGTACCGTCGAATCGGAATATCAGCGTATGGGCTATCAGCCAAATGTTCTGCTGAAAACCTATAACCTGCGGGTCGCGGCACAGATGCTGCTGGATACCGACGCCATTATGTACTCGAGTCAGAGCACCATCCGGTTGTTTCCTGAACTGGCCACCTACCCGATGCCGACGGTTAACCGCGAATTCAGTGATTTTGTGATTTCCGGTGGATTCTTACAGTCCAACCGCAATCACCCGCTCCATCAGCATTTGCATCGTGTGATAAAGAAATGCTTTCAGGCCGGTCCCAGCCGACCAAAGTGATATTCATAATTGAATATCTCATATACCTGTCCACCCGACAGACCAACAGCTAACCTTGCCTTGTATTGCAAAGCATTGCCCGTCATTCATACCTCAGACTTTTCTTTGTCTCGACCAGCCTTATGACCCGGCAATCCTTTGCTATCCATTTATGTTCATTCATTGGCAGGTATAGCATGTTTATTGCACGAATCTTTCTGCTGCTGGCAATTACCTCTGAGGTCGCCGGCACCAGCACGATGACTTTCATTGGTCAGCAACACTCACTCTGGGGCTACGGAGTCATGTATTTGCTGATCACTGTGTCCTATTACTTTCTCTCTTTAGCTGCCAAGAAAATTGCGATTGGCGTAGCGTATGCCGTATGGGAGGGGCTGGGAATCGCACTGATCACGCTGGCATCCCTACTGCTGTTTGACGCCGATTTAAATCCGCAGGAACTGCTTGGACTGGGCCTGGCGGTGGTAGGGATTGTGATGGTCACGCTGGGCGAGCAACAACAGAGTTCAGACAAGGCCATCGCCGAAGAACGCCCTCAGTCTCACACGTCCTCAGGGAGTTGGTCATGAATCAGTTTTTTACTCTGTCATTTGGTTTTGTTGTGCTGGCAGCTGTCGTGGATATTGCAGCCAATATGGCGCTCACCCGCTCCGACGGATTCAAACACCGGATTTGGGGAGCCACTTCTATTGTGCTGGTCCTCACTGCATTTACCCTGCTGGCCCAGGCTGTCAGAGAGATTGATCTGGCGGTTGCTTATGCGTCATGGGGTGCCATCGGAATTCTGGGCACAGCCATCGGCGGTTCGGTGCTATTCAAACAACGGCTGACGCCGCTGGGATGGACCGGCATCTTTGTCGTCATTGCTGCAGTGGTGGTTATGAAAACGGCCTGACCGGTCAGGGCAACAACGAGTAATCTCTCCGCTGCAAAACAAAAAGCCAGAGGTTATTCCTCTGGCTTTTTTAGCTGCTTCCCAACAGTTATGTTGCTTACAAACCCTGCTCACGCATCTCCAGAGCACCCACATATCACCTGAGAGAAAGCTTCCGGACCAGACACATTAAGGCTGAACCGCGGTGACATAAGGGTCCCAGTTAATTTCGGCGATACATGTATCATCTTTAAAGACCTTAACCCAGAATGTATACGCGGCTTTTTGTTTTGCCCCTGGATTTGGACGACCTGGCAACGTCGCTTCAGCCTGAACATATGGCTGGTAAGCTGTTTGGCGTTGATAAGAAAGATGTACTTCATCACTCATTGGAATCGCATCGCTTTCGTACACAAAGACTTGGGTATTTCCCTGATACGCGGTCCAGTCTTTAATCAGCGTGCTGTCATTCCACTCATGTTCCGCATCAATCAGCACTGAATAATGGTGGCCATCCTCAGACTCAATCACTTTCGGAAAAGCTGCCCAGCGCATAATGTCGCCATTACTCACCAAAATACTTAACTCATAAGAACCTTGCGAGTTATCTATCACAATATCCGAATCAGCAAACATTTGGACGGCCTGATACCCCTGCGCACCGTGTTCAACGGCTTCACAGTCAATAACGATTTCTACTTTGTGAATTGTCGACATAGGAAGTTTCCTTGTTGTTTCTGAAAATAATTTCCATTTTGAGAGCACGTCGATACTGCCACTCGTGGTTTCAAATACACCGGAAACTGTAAATAAAGAAAGCGTTGAATGTTGCTCAAGTTACTACTTCAATGAAGTCTCTCTCCATTGCCTATGAGACTAGTCAAGATTTCAGTGAGATCGAATTTCATGCATGAAAAGACACAATAAATTGTCGTTGCATTTCATGGCTTTATTTTTTGGTTGTTATTTTCTGTCCTTTTTACGATTCACCACACACTCTCATGTAATTAATTTCTTGGTTACATAAAAAAACCCGTCAAACTTGTGACGAGTTTTTTCAGAACAGAGAGCCACCTTACATGGTGAAAGCAAACTGCAGGGCTGCGCCGTAGTTGTTGTCCTGACCATATTGCAGCGCCAGATCAACCGCCATCACCCCAAACGGACTCAGACCCAGACCGGCACTCATGGTGTCTTTCGCAGAATCGGTCAGACTCAGGCTGTAACCGGCACGCATCTGTATCCAGTCCCAACCGTTCAGTTCCATCCCGAAGCGGGCATACTGAGTCGCCAGATCGAACTCTTTGAAGTATTTCTGCTCGTTCAGATCGACATCCGCGGCTGCGGTAAACCAGCTGTTGCTGTAAGCCACACCCAGGGTGTACTTCGGCTCAACCACCAGTGTTTTGGCCGTAAACTTCTCAGTTTTGCCTGCAGGGGACACCGGAGTATTGGTTTCCAGCTCCTGTTTGAACAGGTTGCGGCCGCTGAAGCCCACCGTAACAGCAGGGATTGGCTGATAAGCCAGACCGAAATCCAGGTTAAAAGCGGTGTCATCGCGATATTCTTCCTGGAAATCAAAGTCACTGTCGTCGAACTGACTGACCGTGTTCTGGAAACTCACAGCAATCAGTTGCTGAATTTTCGGTGATACCCCGACAGATACGCGCTGCTCCGGCAGGGAAACCATCGGCAAATCAAACGACTTACCCATTGCCAGACCCACATCCACAATACCACCAGCAACACCCAGTACATCAGACTGCAGGTTATCCATATCCGGCGGGTTCGAACCGTCCACGCCAGCCAGATCAGCCGGGTCGATATTCGCTTTTGCCAGACTGACAATCTGCGCCTGTGTAAAGAGGCTCATGCTCAGATAACGGTTCGGAACCGCCACGGCTGCACCGACACTGATATCAGCTTTCAGCTTCCCTTCATCCATTGCCATCAGCGCCGCTTTCCACTTATCGACCAGAGCGTCTGAGACCGGTGAACCGTTGCTGCTATTAATGGCCGCTTCCAGCTGATCATTCACTTTCTGGAAATCGTCCACTTTCTGATTCAAGTCATCCGGATCATGCACGCTGATCCCAACAGCTGGCAGAAGCACGCCAAAATCATCGTTCTGTTTGTAATGGGCAACCAGCGCCGGGTTATAAAAGCCAGCGGTCAGATAACTCGCTGAAGCAACCCCCGTGCCTCCCATCCCAACACTTCGTGCGTCAGCTCCGTTAACAGCGGCCTGACTCGAAAAAGTGCTCACTGAAAGTGCTGCCGCAACAGCCAGTGAAAGTCCCTGCAATTGTATTTTCATCATGTCTGGTAACTACTTGCTGTGAGTATGTCAAAAAAGTAATAAAGAGAGGTCATTATATAAGCAGAAGCCTGCTAAACAATGACAAAATCCCGGACAGTGAGGTTGTCCCAAAAACTTATTGAGCAACAACACAACAGCAGAATGTAATGCAAGATCTATCGTTGTTAAACGTGAGTTACTTATCATAACCTCTAATTTACAATGAATAATTAGACGATCCTTTCAGCAAAGTATTCCATTGCAGCAATAAAAAATGTAACCTGCGTTTGAATAATATTACCAATAACTGCATGTTCATGCTGGCCCCATTCACTTAGCCATCATAAAAACACGTTGTATCAGTTACTTAAAGGTCAATTATGTCAGAACAAGTGATAACTGGCGCAAAAACTCATAAAGCGCCTTGGCTCATGTTTATTCTGCCGTCTCTCATTGGTGTCCTGCTCTTTATGGCGCCTCTCAGTATCAATGGCGAAATTACGATCCCGATTGCCCTGATGGCCAAAGCCATTCAGAGCCTGTTTGAAGGCAGCCTGACGGCGATTGTCACAACCGTCATTACCATGACAGCATTGTGCTCAGTCTTGGTCCGCCTGACCAAGCCTCGCTTTATTGAACGCAAACCTTTTCTTGCCAACCTGTTTAAACCAAGCCTGCCTTGGTTCATCGTTCAATTAATGGGTGCAGTCTTTGCGAACCTGACGTTCTTCGAAGTCGGTCCGGCTGAGATTTACAATGGCAATACAGGCGGTCTGGTCCTGAACGACCTGCTGCCGGTTCTCTTTGCTGTATTCCTGTGTGCAGGTTTCTTCCTGCCGCTGCTGACCAACTTCGGTCTGCTGGAATTTTTCGGTGCGATGCTGACCAAAATCATGCGTCCGCTCTTTAAGCTGCCAGGCCGTTCAGCCATCGACTGTATGGCTTCCTGGCTGGCGGACGGCAGTGTGGGTGTACTGCTGACCAGCAAACAGTATGAAGAAGGCTTTTATACCAAGCGTGAAGCGGCCGTGATCGGAACTACCTTCTCCGCCGTCTCCATTACCTTCAGCCTGGTGGTCATTGCACAGGTGAAACTGGAGCACATGTTCCTGCCATTCTATGCCACGGTCTGTCTGGCCGGTGTAGTTGCAGCGATTGTTGTGCCACGTTTACCACCACTGAGCCGCAAGCGTGATGAATACGTGTGCGGTACTGCTGCACCGGAAAACATGGATGCGCTGCCAGACGGCCACACGGTGATGAGCTACGGCCTGGAAAAAGCGTTTGAGCGTGCCGAGAAAGTCACCAGCATGCGCAAAGTGGTCAATGATGGTGTGAAAGCAGCGGTTGATATGGTCTTCGGCGTTCTGCCTGTGGTCATGGCGATTGGTACGCTGGCACTGGTGATTGCTGAGTACACTCCTGTCTTCAACTGGCTGGGCAAACCATTCATCCCGCTGCTGGAACTGCTGCAAATTCCTGAAGCGGCTGAAGCCTCAAAAACGATTGTGGTTGGCTTTGCGGACATGTTCCTGCCTGCAATTCTGGCAGCCGATATCCAGAGCGATCTGACGCGCTTTGTGATTGCCGCCCTGTCGGTCACCCAGCTGATTTATATGTCTGAAATCGGTGCTCTGCTTCTGGGCAGTAAGATCCCGGTCAAAGCCTGGGAACTGTTCGCCATTTTCATCCTGCGGACCCTGGTTACCCTGCCGGTTATCGCACTGATGGCACACCTGATTTTCTAATCAGACCCGGACTTCAGAACACATCAAAAGCGGCTGACCTCAGCCGCTTTTTTTTATGCCCTGTGCCCGTCATTGCAGCTTACGGGTTGTGTTCCCATGGCGCCACAATCCGCTTGAAAGCATTTCAGTTTGTTCTGCTGCACCACAAGCTGGGTAGCGCCCAACGCAGCAACAGCTGCCCCTCCTATTTCCCTGCCCAGGCATCTAACCTTTTCATCAGCCATCTAGTCGAACCTCACTGCTTCTGTCACACCGCACTGCAGGCTACAACTTATATATCCAGTTCAATCACCGACGCCGGGCAAACTATTGTCCCTAGCTCAGTGCTTATTCTCATATCCTTATCTTCATGCCTGTGTTCCATCCGGCGAACACCAGTACGATGATGGATATGGCGCACTGATGCTTTTAAGCCCGTACCGGCTTGCTCAGGCAACGCCCTGATTCTCTGAGTCCGCAGATACATACGCCTTGCCGATTCAACAAATACATCCGCTTCCGGGGAAGCTCAATTTGATAGGGTGACACCAATGCTGTCGTCGTACCCAAACCCAGAGAAACTGAGAACAGTTTCAGCAGCCAGAAGAAGCTAGTCCGATGAAACGACCGGTATAAAAAAGCCCCTGCTGAGCAGGGGCTGGAGGAAGGAAAAATCGGAGGTAAAGTTTAGCCTTTGTAAACTTTCGGGTTGAAGACATCCCGCAGCCAGTCACCCAGCAGGTTAATCACCAGAACCAGCGTCACCAGCACAATGCCCGGGAAGGCCGTAATCCACCAAGAGCCGGAGAAGATGTAGTTGAAACCGATGCTGATTAAGGAACCCAGCGATGGCTGATCCACCGGCATGCCCAGTCCCAGGAAGGACAGCGCCGCTTCCGACATGATGGCATTTGCCACTTGAACCGTGGAAATCACCAAAATAGGTGACAGACAGTTCGGCAGAATATGACGGAACATGATACGCGGCGATTTCAGGCCCATCACCCGAGACGCTTCCACGTACTCTTTCTTCTTCTCGGCCAGAACCGATGCACGAACAGTCCGCGCATACTGCGGCCATTCCGCAATCCCGATGATCACCACCAGCATCACAATCGCGTACTGGCTGTAGAAATCACTGCCGAAACTGGCTTTGAAAATCGCCGAGACAATGATGGCCACCATCATGGTTGAGAACGACAGCTGAACATCCGCAATCCGCATCAAGAAACTGTCAATCCGGCCGCCAAAGTAACCGGCACACAGGCCGACGATAATGCCGATAAACAGCTGCAGTGCGACAGCAAACAATCCAATCGCCAGTGAGATCCGCAAGCCATACATAATGGTCGACAGAATATCGCGGCCCTGATCGTCGGTCCCAAGCAGGAAGCGGGCATCCCCCATGTCCATCCAGGACGGCGCCAGCTCGGCATCCATAATGTCGATACTGTTCAGATCGTACGGATTCGTCGGCGAAATCAATGGGGCAAATACAGCCGCCAGCACAAAGAGCATGAACACCGCAAAGCTGCCCATCGCCACTTTGTCTTTCTTAAAGAAATAAATGAAATCCGAGTGCATAAAACGCTGCCAGCGTGAAGGCGCGTCGGTCGTCTTAGTCGTCATGATTACGCTCCTTTGCCAGTCAGGTTCACAGTTGGGTTGATCAGACCATACAGCAGGTCGACCAGGGTGTTGGTCACCACGAAAATCAGACCCACAAAGATGACGTAGGCAGTAATCAATGGCGTATCAACCCGGTTGACCGCTTCCAGGAACAGGAAGCCTGTGCCCGGCCACTGGAACACCGTTTCCGTCAGAATGGTGTAAGCCACCATGGTACCAATCTGGACACCGCCGACAGTGATGACCGGCAGCATGGTGTTTTTCAGCGCGTGCTGATAGTACACCTTGTTTTGCGCCAGACCCTTGGCACGGGCAAATTTCACGTACTCGGTACTCAGCGCTTCCAGCATTTCAGAACGGACCAGACGGATAAAGAGCGGCAGCATAATCGAGGCCAGCGAGATACTCGGCAGGATCAGGTGCGCCAAACCATCCAGGGTAAAGAAACCGGAGTTCCATCCCAGCAGGTTCGCCGTTTCACCCCGTCCGAATGAAGGCAGCCAGCCTAGTTCAATCGAGAAAACATACATCAGCATAATGGCCGTCAGGAACACCGGGACCGATATCCCCACGATACTGAAGCCCATGATCACTTTCGTCAGGGCGCTGTTCGGATGTATGGCCGAATAGACCCCAAGCGGGATCGAGACCACCACAATAATTAATGACGCAGCAAACACCAGCTCCAGGGTTGCGACCAGTTTATCGAGGATGACGTCCACCACAGGACGCTTAAAGAAATAAGAGTTGCCTAAATCCCCGTGTACGGCTTTTGAAATAAAGCGTCCATACTTCACCATAAAGGGATCATTGAGGCCCATTTCAGTCCGCAGCGCATCACGCTCGGCTTCCGACACAGACTGCCCCACCAGCTCACGCAGCGGGTCGCCTAAATTGTCCTGGATAGCAAACGCCACCAGACTGATCACAAACATCACTACCAGTGCCTGCACCAGGCGCTTGACCAAAAACGTAAACATTCCTTGCCTCTTTCGACTTCCATAAGGAGGCCCCGGCTGATGCCGGAGCCTGAGTTACGGAGGGGATTACTTGATCACCAGATCGCCCAGGAACGGGGTGTCCATACCATTCACAATCGGTTTGATGTCCACATTCTTCTTGGCTGCCCAGGATGGGTCCTGCCAGTACAGAGGGACAAAGGCAGCATCGTTATACAGAATCTCTTCAACTTTCTTCAGCATTGCGCTGCGTTTTTCCAGATCTGTCTCGGTGTTTGCCGCTTCGACCAGTTTATCCACTTCTGAGTTTGAGTAATGACCGCAGTTGTACTGACCTTTACCGGTTTCAGCATTTCGCGTCATGGTCAGGAACTCAGTAAAGTTCGCTGAATCTTCTGTATCCGGGTGCCAGCCGATCATCAGCATTCCTGCTTCACACTTATCAAACTCAGGCCAGTATTGCGCCTTCGGCATGGTTTGCAGGTCGACTTTGATCTTGATTTTCGCCAGCATCGCCGCCACAGCCTGAGCGACTTTCTCGTCGTTCACATAACGGTTGTTTGGCGCAATCATCGTAATTGAGAAGCCATTTTCATAACCGGCTTCTTTCATCAGCTGCTGGGCTTTTTTCAGGTCATAACGCGGTTTCAGAGACTCATTATAGCCCGCATAACCCACCGGGCTCTGCTGAGCCGCAGGCGTTGCCGAACCTTTCATGATTTTCTTCGCGATCCCTTCATTGTTTACGGCATAAACAATGGCCTGACGAACACGGGCATCACGCAGCGGCTCTGCAACTTTCTGGTTCATCTGGAACGTAATCACACGGGTACCCGGCATGGTCACCAGATCCAGCTTGTTGTTGCTCTGGATACGCTGATAATCGTTTGGCGATACCGGCGCAATCATGTCTACGTCGCCAGACAGCAGGGCTGCAACCCGGGTCGCATCTTCTTTGATTGGACGCAGGGTGATGTGGTCGACGTTGCCTTCACTGTCTTTGTCCCAGTAATCGGCATAACGCTCAAACTCAACTTTCACGCCCTGTTCGCGGCTGACCACTTTGAAAGGACCGGTCCCTGAAATATGCGTTGAGGCAAAGGTCGAACCGTTTTTCTTCAGCTCAGCTTTGTCTTTTCCATCTGCGGTTTTACCGGTGTAGAACTTGCTGTCCATTGGGAAAACATACGTCATCACGTTTTCGATCAATGGATAAGTCCCATCCGTCACCACGTCCACTGTGTGTGCATCGACTTTCTTGATTTCCACGATCGGGGTAAAAATCCCTTTGAAGTCGGCCGAAGTTTTCAGACGATTGAAAGTCCAGACAACGTCATCTGCGGTAAAGTCATTCCCGGAGTGGAATTTCACGCCTTCACGCAGCTTGAAACGCATGGTGGTGTCGTTTACACGCTCCCAGGATGTTGCCAGGCGCGGTTCGAATTCCATCGACTGAGTAAAACGGATCAGTGGATCAAAAGTCATGTGAGAAAGTTGCAGCGTACCGCCGGACAGTTGCTCATGCGGGTCCATAGACACAGGGTCCGCATCATAAGCCAGATTCAGATTCGCGGCGGCAGCACCGAAGCTCAGACCAGCAGCCATTAAAGCAACGGCTAACTTGCTCTTGAAGGTTTTCATTCGCATAGCTCCTTTATGCAGGGAGTGAACTCCCAGATGGTTATGTTTGCTTATTATTGATTTAGGTAAGCAACAAAAGCCCGGCTCCCGAAACAGAGCCATGCCGGCCACTACATTAGCGGCCGGCGGGCAAACTGAATAACTGTCAGGCCAGCTTCAGACCTTCCTGACTCATTCCCTTAAATTCAGGCATCAGCGAAATCAATTGCTGACTGTACTCATGCTGTGGCGATGTAAACAGCTGCTCTGTCGGAGCTACCTCCAGCAGAGTCCCTTTCTGCATCACACCAATACGGTCACACATCTGGCGGATCACCGGCAGGTCGTGACTGATAAACAACATCGTCAGGTTCAGTTCATCCTGCAGATCTTTCAGCAGGTTCAGGATTTGAGCCTGCACCGAAACATCCAGCGCTGAGGTTGGTTCGTCGCAAATCAGCAGGCGCGGACGGGTTGCCAGTGCACGGGCAATTGAAATCCGCTGACGCTGACCGCCTGAGAATTCATGGGGATACTTCACACCCGATGCACGGCCCAGACCGACATGATCCAGCAGGTCCGCGACAATCTGCCGCACCTGGCCTTCGCTGTCCGCCAGTTTATGGAAACGGATCGGCTCGGCAATAATATCGAAAATCTTCATCCGCGGGTTCATAGACGAATACGGGTTCTGGAACACCATCTGCATCTGACGGCGCAATGGACGACGTTCGTTCTCATTTTTCAGCGCGGTCAGGTCAATGCCTTCAAACACGACTTTGCCCGAATTCGGCGGATACAAACCGGCAATCACCCGGGCAATGGTCGATTTACCGGAACCTGACTCACCCACCAGACCAAAGGTTTCCCCTTCAAAGACTTCAAAGCTGACATTGTTGGACGCCTGAACATACTCCCGGCGGCTTTCGAAGAAAGAATCTTTGGTCACAAAACGCAGATTGACGTTTTCAACCTGAAGCAGCGCTCCCGTGTACTTACGCTGGTCTTCGCTCTGTCCCAGCCAGTGATTTTTCACGTCCAGCTGAGTCGTTTCACCGGCTTCTTCGATATAATTCACCAGCGGGAAGCGATCGAGTTTGATATCCGAGCGCGGTACTGCAGAAATCAGGCTTTTGGTGTAAGGATGGTTCGGATGACCCAACACTTGTGCTGTCGGACCAATTTCAACCAGATCACCCCGGTACATTACAGCGACACGGTCCGTGACATTCGAGACCACGCCCATATCGTGCGTGACCAGCATACAGCCCACATTTTTCTTCACGCACAGCTCACGGATCAGATTCAGAATCTGATCCTGAATCGACACATCCAGTGCGGTCGTCGGTTCATCGGCAATAATCAGGTCCGGTTCACCAGCAAGCGCAATGGCAATCACCACCCGCTGACGCATCCCGCCGGAAAACTGGTGCGGATACTGTTTAATACGAACTTCAGGTTGCGGAATACCCACCTGCTCCATCAGCGTGATGGCGCGGCGCACAGCCTCTTCTTTGCTGACTTTGAGGTTGGTAATGATTGTTTCCGTCAGCTGGCGCTCTACCGTGAATAACGGGTTCAGAGAGGTCATCGGGTCCTGAAAAATGAAACCGATTTTGGCACCACGGACCCGACGCATGGCTTCAGGGCTCAGACCTGAAATCTTCTCGCCATCGAGGTAGACATCGCCGCTGGCAATTTTACCCGGAGGGCTCAGCAGATCGATCACGGCATTCCCCACGGTCGACTTACCCGCCCCGGACTCACCCACCACGCCAACAATTTCACCGCGATCAATCGTAAATGACAGCGACTTGACCGCAGCGTGGACACCGTGACGTGACGGATATTCAATACGAAGGTTTTTAACTTCCAATAATGCCATGTTCAGACCTCAACAACCTGGCAGTGTGCCTGCCCGCCTGCAATTGCTTCCATTCAAATGCGCCAATTAAAAAACCGGCCACGTTAAGTGCCATCAATCTGGCAAACATTTCACGAAAAATCAACATTTCATGCTACAAAACTGTACTACAGCACAAAACAAGCATAAATAATCACTAGTTGCATAGCTAAAAATAAACATACAACCTAGAAATTCACTACGATAAACCTAGCTAAACATAGAACAAAATCGATATCGCACATAAAAATGCGCATATTTATGCGACATCAACCACCATGGCACCCTGAATAAAAAACCACACATTGTTAAACATGTCATTAACATGCCCAGACGTTAGACCAGAGCGCTGAGAAAGACTGGTATAAGCCGCCACAAAAATAGCCGCTTCCAAAATTTCACACCGACATCTAAGACCCTGACAGCACAGAAAAACATGAATAAATAACTGTGACTGCATATCCCGATCCAAGAGAACCACAAAGCGACGAAAGACAAACGACAGAAGAATGAAAGAAAGGCAAAAAGAGAACAAAACAGCATGGTCATCAACTTCATACGGCGACTACCCCGGTTCAATCAGCAAGGCACAGATGTTTTGTATTCAAAGCAGGTACAAAAAACGTTCAATCAGCGGGTTTTCAAAAGGCATGGTAGCGTGAGAGGAAGCGCAGCGGGCATTTTCACACATCAGACTTCGTACCTGACCAGTAAAGTCAGCGAGTCCCGTACATCAGAAAATACCGCCCATCGGAAAACAACAGATACAAAAAAGCCCGCTCATTGAGCGGGCTTTCGAAAGTGGTCGGTGAAGAGGGATTCGAACCCCCGACCCTCTGGTCCCAAACCAGATGCGCTACCAAACTGCGCTATTC
>NZ_BAAHZP010000023.1:0-48524 GCF_054600795.1 Photobacterium sp. R1 | reverse complement strand
GGAATTGGTAGACGCGCTAGCTTCAGGTGCTAGTGTCCGCAAGGACGTGAGAGTTCAAGTCTCTCCCTCCGCACCAATGACATCCGGCCTTGTAAAGGCAAACAATATGCGGAAATGGCGGAATTGGTAGACGCACCAGATTTAGGTTCTGGCGCCGCAAGGTGTGAGAGTTCAAGTCTCTCTTTCCGCACCATATAGGGCTATCGCCAAGCGGTAAGGCAACGGGTTTTGATCCCGTCATCCCCTGGTTCGAATCCAGGTAGCCCTGCCATCTGTTTAAAGATAACGAGTATTACCAGCTCGGTGTCTTCTCCGGTGAATGCCGGAAGCAGATACAGAATATGTATCTGGATGAAAAGTCACACAATGCGGTGGTGGCGGAATTGGTAGACGCGCTAGCTTCAGGTGCTAGTGTCCGCAAGGACGTGAGAGTTCAAGTCTCTCCCTCCGCACCAATGACTTTTCTGATGTCTCAGACATCCAACAATTTGCGGAAGTGGCGGAATTGGTAGACGCACCAGATTTAGGTTCTGGCGCCGCAAGGTGTGAGAGTTCAAGTCTCTCCTTCCGCACCATTTAGGGCTATCGCCAAGCGGTAAGGCAACGGGTTTTGATCCCGTCATCCCCTGGTTCGAATCCAGGTAGCCCTGCCATATTTGAAGGTACCGAGCTTTACCATCTCGATATCTTTCCTGCTCAAGCAGGTAAATACCACGTGCGGTGGTGGCGGAATTGGTAGACGCGCTAGCTTCAGGTGCTAGTGTCCGCAAGGACGTGAGAGTTCAAGTCTCTCCCTCCGCACCAACTTTCGATCTGATTCAGATCATCAGCAGGGCTATCGCCAAGCGGTAAGGCAACGGGTTTTGATCCCGTCATCCCCTGGTTCGAATCCAGGTAGCCCTGCCATTTACAAAACGTTTTTTACGTTTGTAAATTGGCTACGTAGCTCAGTTGGTTAGAGCACATCACTCATAATGATGGGGTCACAGGTTCGAATCCCGTCGTAGCCACCATTTACTCCCCTACCAGGTGTAAATGGAAAAAAGAGTCAATACACGCGGTGGTGGCGGAATTGGTAGACGCGCTAGCTTCAGGTGCTAGTGCCCGCAAGGGCGTGAGAGTTCAAGTCTCTCCCTCCGCACCAATTGACTTCTTTGTAAATAAGTTGCACTCTAGGGCTATCGCCAAGCGGTAAGGCAACGGGTTTTGATCCCGTCATCCCCTGGTTCGAATCCAGGTAGCCCTGCCATTATTCAAGGTACCGAGCTTTACCATCTCGATATCTTTCCTGCTCAGACAGGTAAATACCACGTGCGGTGGTGGCGGAATTGGTAGACGCGCTAGCTTCAGGTGCTAGTGTCCGCAAGGACGTGAGAGTTCAAGTCTCTCCCTCCGCACCAACTTTCTCTCATACAGAAAGTTATTAAAATCCGGATAGGCTTCCCTGTCATATCCATGCAATCAACCAGCGAAAGCTGGTTTTTTTGTCTCTGTTGCCCCCCCCTTTGTCAGAATCAGACAAAGAAAAAGCCACACACAGGTGGCTTTCGCATTTGTCATTTCCTGAATTACAACCCTAATGCATATTTCAGCACTTGGTGCTTCAGTGGCCCCGTGTGTTCGGCCAGCTTGAGTCCCAGATTCCGCAACATCACAACAGGTTTCAGATCATTACTGAAAGCTGTATAGAACACATCCATCCCCGTTTGCATCAGCAGGTTATCCGGACGACGCCGTTGTTCGTAACGCTTAAGCACCTGAGTTTCAAACCAGTACTGGCCGCCGTTAGCCATTTCATCCAGCAAAACCTCCACATCTTTGAACCCCAGGTTCACGCCCTGCCCTGCCAATGGATTAATGGTATGTGCGGCATCACCGAGCAAGACGATGCCATCCGAATAATAGGACTGCGCATGACGCCGGGTCAGCGGGAAACTGCCTCGGTTCAGCACTTTCATTAGCCCCAGTTCAGCCGGAAACGTCCTGAGAATTTCTGTTTCCAGTTGAGCCGGTGTCATCGCCGATAACTGTTTGATCCGGGCCGGGCTGTCATACCAGACCAGCGATCCCTGATGGCCGGGCAATGGCAGGAAAGAACGAGGACCCTGCGGCGTGAACTGCTGCCAGGTGATATCCTGCTGCGGCAACTCAGTTTCCACATTGATCAGCATACAATGCTGGCGGTAATCCCAGGCGGTGATCCCAATGTTGGCCTGCTGGCGCACACGGGAGTTTGCACCATCCGCACCAACCAGCCAACGGGATTGCAGTACCTGACCGTTATCCAGCGTCACTTGATAACCCGCTTCATGACGCTCAAAATGGGCAAGCCGTGCCGGGCAAATCAGTGTCAGATTCGGCAGACTTTCAAAAGCCTGCCACAGCCCCAGCTGAATCAGACGATTTTCGACCATAAAACCCAGCTCTGGCAGTCCCAGATCCGCGGCATTGAACCGGGTCCGGCACTCCGGATGTTCCCAGGTTTCCAGCCGTCTGAACGGGCAAAGCCGCATCGCGCAAATACTGTCCCAGGCATTCAGTCGCTTCAGGAGTTTCACCGACTGGGCCGAGATTGCAGAGACCCGCAGATCCATCGCCTGGCTTTCATTGAAAGGTGCGGGGCGCTCCCCCTCAATCACCGCCACTTTCCGCCCCTGACGGGCCATTCCCAGTGCCGCTGCTGCACCAACCATACCGCCGCCGGCGATCACTACATCAAACTGTTCCATGCTGGTATCTCAATTCATTGCAATGCCGACATTCTAACGGCTTTCCGCAAGTTGACCACCTTCAAGCTGAAGTCCGCAGTCAATTCAATCCGCTTTGTCCCTGAAGCTTGATCTCTGCCGGACTGTCTACGTTTCTAAACACACCGCCTGCCGGTTTTATAATCAGCATTGATGATCTGGTCAGGCCGTGTCGAAAGCAGTACAATACGCGGCTTGCAATTTAAGCTGGCCCACAGTAGAGGGATTTTAGGCCCTTCAACTCCCGGCCGACGCTGCATCAGCAGCAGAAAATGCACCGAATTAACACTACGAGTGAAGAGTTAGACATGGCGAAGAAACTGCTTATCAAAACCTGGGGCTGTCAGATGAACGAATACGATTCATCCAAAATGGCCGATCTTCTCAACGCTAATGGCGGTTATGAATTAACAGAAGAACCAGAAGAAGCAGATGTACTGCTGCTGAACACCTGCTCGATCCGTGAAAAAGCTCAGGAAAAAGTTTTCCATCAGCTTGGCCGCTGGAAAACACTGAAAGACAAAAAACCGGGTCTGGTGATTGGTGTCGGTGGCTGTGTAGCGACTCAGGAAGGGGATTCCATTCGTGAACGTGCTCCTTACGTAGACGTCATTTTTGGCCCTCAGACACTGCACCGTCTGCCGGAAATGATTTCTCAGTCGCAGTCTTCTGAAGCGCCGGTCATGGATATCTCTTTCCCTGAGATTGAGAAATTCGACAGCCTGCCAGAACCACGGGCAGAAGGTCCGACAGCATTCGTTTCCATCATGGAAGGCTGCTCAAAATACTGTACTTTCTGTGTTGTTCCTTACACTCGTGGTGAAGAAGTCAGCCGTCCACTGGACGATGTATTGTTCGAAATCGCACAACTGGCTGAGCAGGGCGTTCGTGAAGTCAACCTGCTGGGCCAGAACGTGAACGCCTTCCGTGGTGCAACTCATGATGGTGAAATCGCTTCTTTTGCTGAATTGTTGCGCCTGGTTGCCGCTATCGACGGCATTGACCGGATTCGTTACACCACCAGCCACCCGATTGAGTTTACGGACGACATCATTGAGGTCTACAAAGACACGCCGGAAGTGGTCAGCTTCCTGCACCTGCCGGTACAGAGCGGCTCAGACCGGATTCTGGCGATGATGAAGCGCCCGCATACGGCCATTGAGTACAAATCAAAAATCCGTAAACTACGTCAGGCCCGTCCTGAAATCACCATCAGTTCAGACTTTATCGTGGCGTTCCCGGGCGAATCCGATCAGGATTTCCAGGACACGATGAAGCTGATCCGCGAAATTGATTTCGACATGAGCTTCAGCTTCATTTATTCCCCTCGTCCGGGAACCCCGGCTGCAGATTACCCGTGTGATCTGCCTGAAGATGTGAAGAAACAGCGCCTGTATGAACTGCAGCAGCAGATCAATACCCAGGCCATGCGTTACTCACGTCAGATGCTGGATACAGAGCAGCGCATTCTGGTTGAAGGTCCATCAAAGAAAAACATTATGGAACTGCGCGGCCGTACCGAAAACAACCGGGTCGTGAACTTTGAAGGCTCTGTGGATTTGATCGGTCAGTTTGTCGATGTCAAAATCACGGACGTATTCAACAATTCCCTGCGTGGTGAACTGGTCCGCACTGAGGCTGACATGAACCTGCGTATTGCCATGTCTCCGAGTGAGGTCATGGAGAAAACCCGTAAAGAAGATGAATTGGGTGTGGGCGTTTATACTCCTTAATAAGAGGACAGAAATATCTGCCCATGCCCAGTTATACCGGCCGCCCGTCACAGTGGGCGGCCTATTGAGAGGCAAATCTTGAGCAAAATTATTACTGTTGAACTGAATCTCGAACCCGCCGATAACCACCGCCTGGCCAGCCTTTGCGGTCCATTCGACGACAACATCAAGCAACTGGAACGCCGCCTCGGCGTTGAAATCAATCACCGCAGCCACAGTTTCAGTATCGTCGGTCAGCCACATACGGCCGAAGCTACAGCGAATATCCTGAAAGATCTGTATGTTGACACCGCCCCGGTGCGCAATGTGATCCCGGATATTGAACCGGAACAAATTCATCTGGCCATTAAAGAATCCGGCGTTCTGGAACAGGATGTCAGTTCAAGCATCCCTTACGGCAAAGAAATTCACATCAAGACCAAAAAAGGGGTGATTAAACCGCGTACCCCAAATCAGGCCCAGTACATTGCCAACATGGTCGGCCATGATATTACCTTTGGTGTGGGACCGGCTGGTACGGGGAAAACCTATCTGGCTGTTGCAGCTGCCGTTGATGCACTGGAACGTCAGGAAATCCGTCGGATCCTGCTGACCCGCCCAGCGGTTGAAGCTGGTGAAAAGCTGGGGTTCCTGCCGGGGGATCTGAGCCAGAAAGTCGACCCTTATCTGCGCCCGCTCTACGATGCCCTGTTTGAAATGCTGGGTTTCGAACGCGTCGAAAAGCTGATCGAACGCAATGTCATTGAAGTTGCCCCGCTGGCCTATATGCGCGGCCGCACACTGAACGATGCCTTTATCATCCTGGATGAAAGCCAGAATACCACGGTCGAACAGATGAAAATGTTCCTGACCCGGATTGGTTTTAACTCCCGTGCAGTCATCACCGGCGACGTCACTCAGATTGACTTACCGCGCGGTGCCCGCTCCGGTCTTCGTCATGCCATTGAAGTTCTGGCCGATGTTGATGAGATCAGCTTTAACTTCTTCCAGGCCACCGACGTGGTTCGCCACCCGGTTGTCGCCCGAATTGTTCAAGCGTACGAAGTCTGGGAAACCGAAGATCAGAAACAACGTAAACTGGCTGAACAGCGTCGCCGTGAACAACAGGAAGCGCGTCAGGTCAGCTCTGAAACGGAATAATCACACAGATGTCAGTTTATCTGGATTTACAGCTTGCCACTGCTGATGAAAGTGGCATGCCAGCGGTAACCGACTTCCAGCGCTGGCTGGAAGCCGCCGTGACGCCGTTTCAGGCGGATGCTGAAGTCACTGTCCGGCTGGTCGATGAAGCTGAAAGTCAGACCCTGAACCGGGACTACCGGGGGAAAGACAAGCCAACCAATGTGCTGTCATTTCCATTCGAAGCCCCGCCGGGTGTTGAGCTGGAACTGCTGGGCGATCTGATTATCTGTCGCCAGGTCGTTGAAAAAGAAGCTGAGGAGCAGAATAAACCCCTGCTCGCGCACTGGGCACATATGGTTGTACACGGCTCGCTTCATCTGCTAGGTTATGACCATATTGAAGATGACGAAGCCGAAGAAATGGAAGCTCTGGAAACCGAAATTATGCAAGGTTTAGGGTTTGCCAATCCTTACGAGGCTGACCAATACTAACATCAGCCCTGGCCGTCATCGCCAGAAATACAGTCGGTTGCTTTTCAGGAACCGGCTTTCCGTGGCTCAGGCCACCTATTTGAATAGAAAGCAATGAACGACGATAACCCCCAAAATTCTGACGGTCCGAGTCGAAAGACCTTCTTTGAACGTATTGGACAGCTCTTTCAGGGAGAGCCTCAAAATAAGGAAGAGCTGGTCAGCGTGATCCGTGATTCCGAAGAGAATGCCCTGATCGATCACGATACCCGCGACATGCTGGAAGGCGTGATGCAGATCTCCGAAATGCGAGTTCGCGACATCATGATCCCCCGCTCGCAAATGGTCACCATTGAACGTTCTCAGAAGGTTGAAGACCTGATTGATATCATTGTTGATGCCCAGCACTCACGCTATCCGGTTATCAGCGATGACAAAGACCACGTTGAAGGTATTCTGCTGGCCAAAGACCTGTTGCAGTATCTGCGTCCGGACAGTGAGCCGTTTGACCTCGACGTTATCCTGCGCCCGGCTGTTGTTGTGCCGGAAAGCAAGCGGGTTGATCGCCTGCTGAAAGAATTTCGGGAAGAACGCTACCACATGGCCATTGTGGTCGATGAATTTGGTGGTGTTTCCGGTTTGATCACCATTGAGGATATTCTGGAACAAATCGTCGGTGAAATCGAGGACGAATTCGATGACGAAGAAGAGCAGGAAATCCGTCAGCTGAGTAAGCACACCTGGAATGTGAAGGCACTGACGACGATTGATGACTTCAACAAACTGTTCCAGACCAACTTCAGCGTCAACGACATCGATACCATCGGTGGTCTGGTCATGACCAGTTTTGGTCACCTGCCAAGCCGGGGTGAAGTGGTTGAACTGGAAGGTTATTCGTTCAAAGTTACCGCCGCGGACAGCCGCCGGATCATTCAGTTACAAGTGACGGTGCCGCAGGAGGCACATCAACCAACGATGACGCCCTGATGAGACGAATCGACAATCTAAACCTTTGGGGACGGCTGCTTTTGGCCGTCCCGGCCGGTGCGCTGGCGACCCTGTCTTTCGCCCCTTATAAGTTCTGGTTCCTTGCTCCGCTCTCCCTCATTATTTTCTTTACCCTGCTGCAAAACCAACGTCCGAAAACCGCTTTCCAGACGGGTTTGGCATGGGGTTTGGGCCTGTTTGGCAGTGGTGTCTGGTGGGTTCACGTCAGCATTGCCGACTTTGGCGGGATGCCCATTGCCGCCGGACTCTTCCTGATGGTCCTGCTAATCGGCTATCTGGCGATCTACCCTGCACTGTTTGGTGCACTCCTTGCCCGGTTCGGCCAGGGCCGCCCTTTCCACCAGCTGATGCTCATCGGCCCGGTGCTCTGGTTAGTACTTGACTGGTTACGTGGCTGGCTGTTCACAGGCTTTCCATGGTTATGGCTGGGTTACGGCCAGATTCACGGACCATTTGCCAGTTTTGCACCAATACTGGGTGTTGAAGGTCTGACACTTGCGCTGGTTCTCGGCTGCGGTGCTCTGGTTGCGGCCGGTTACTACCGCAACTGGAAACCACTGATGATACCCGCGCTGCTCCTGTTGCTGGTTTATCAGGCCAAAGGAATTGACTGGGTTCAGCCTGATCCGTATAAGCCGGTGAAAGTCGCTCTGGTGCAGGGCAACATTCCGCAGGCCCTGAAATGGCAGCCGGATCAACGCTGGCCCACGCTGATGAAATATCTGGATCTGACCCGTGAAAACTGGGATGCCGATATTATTGTCTGGCCGGAAGCCGCTATACCGGCGCTGGAGCAGCAGGTCGGCACTTTCCTGAGTCGTCTCGATGAAGCGGCCCGGATGAATCAGAGTGCGGTGATCACCGGAGTGCTGGACAGAACCGGTGAAGGTGAGTATTACAACAATATCCTGACGCTGGGCGTCAATCGCGACGGCGCATACCACTACGATACGGCGAGCCGGTACAGCAAACATCATTTGCTACCGTTTGGCGAGTTTGTGCCCTTCGGGGACTTGCTGCGCCCGTTGGCACCGTTTTTCAACCTGCCGATGTCCTCGTTCAGCCGGGGTAGCTTTATCCAGCAGAATCTGGAGGCTAACGGTTATGCACTAGCGCCAGCGCTCTGCTATGAGATTGCGTTCAGCGAGCAGGTGCGCCAGAACGTCGGTTCAGGTACAGACATGCTGCTGACGTTATCCAATGATGCCTGGTTTGGTCGTTCTATCGGCCCGCACCAGCACATGGAAATCGCCCAGATGCGCGCACTGGAAACCGGAAAGCCTTTACTGAGAGCCACCAATACCGGTGTCACAGCCGTGGTCGACTACCAGGGCAAGATTATTGCGGAGCTGCCGCAGTTTGAAACCGGCGTCCTGCGTGCCACCGTTACTCCGACCAAAGGAATGACACCTTTTACCTCGCTGGGCAGCTGGCCTCTCTATCTCTATCTGTTATGGTCCGTCACCCTGTCCTGGTTGCTCGTGAAACGGCGTCGGGGAGATTTCAGAGATACCAATCCGCAGGAAGGGGTACACTGATCCCCATCCTCACCTCGAAATCACAAAGAGGGCTCTGGCCCTCTTTTGTTTTTCACCCAATGCCAGATGTTCGGTGTTTGAAGCTCAGTTATTGATGACCGGGAGAGAGCCACCTGCACCTGGAATCTGCACCTGCAGTGCCAAAGACTAAGGTGCCAGTGGCTGGCGGGTGAACTGGGTGCCTCCGCATTGCACGCAGGGCTCAATAATACGGACATGGGTATACTGCTCATGGTGACCGCACTTCTCACAGACCAGATTCCCCAGCCCGACTACTTCACCGGCCTTATACACGCCCCGGTGCTTGAGATCATCCATCACTTCAACCCATTCCAGCTGAGTCTTGTCAGTCACTTCTGCCAGACCGCTCCAGATCGTTTCAGATACCAGCTTATAGAACGGGCTTTCTGAAAACGGCTCCGGACTTTCCTGCACATTCTGGCCGAACTCCTTCAGATCCCGTTTGAAATACTCCCGGATCAACGCCAGTTCATCTTTCGTCATGTCACTGGCGGCTTCCCGATATTTCTCGCTGGTATCGATCCAGTGTTTTAACTCTTCCGGACTGTGTTTCAGTGTTTCCGTAATGTCTTCCAGCATCGATTCATACGCAGCTTTTTGTTTCACCATCTCAGTTCTCCCAGGCTAATCCGCCAACTCGGGTCTGCCTTGTCTGAAATATCACAAGAATAAGCACACCGATTCGGCCTCAGCTATTGTTGCTCCCTTTACCTTTAGTTATTCTATGTCGATTATTTTGACTGTGTTTGTATTCAACTCACAAAAATCCCGGATGTCATCGATGCAAGAACAATACCGTCCTCAGGACATTGAACAGCAAGTTCAAGAACATTGGGACAACAATAAGACCTTTGTTGTAAGTGAAGACCCGAATAAAGAGAAGTTCTACTGTCTCTCTATGTTCCCTTATCCAAGCGGACGACTTCACATGGGTCACGTTCGTAACTACACCATCGGTGATGTCATCTCCCGTTATCAGCGCCTGCAGGGCAAAAATGTCATGCAGCCAATCGGCTGGGATGCTTTCGGCCTGCCTGCTGAAAACGCCGCAGTGAAAAACAACACGGCTCCGGCACCATGGACATACGAAAACATCGACTACATGAAGAACCAGCTGAAACTGCTGGGCTTCGGTTACGACTGGAACCGTGAATTTGCCACCTGTACGCCGGAATACTACCGCTGGGAACAGGAATTCTTCACCAAGCTGTACAACAAAGGCCTGGTTTATAAGAAAACGTCCTCGGTCAACTGGTGTCCGAACGACCAGACCGTTCTGGCAAACGAACAGGTTGAAGACGGCTGCTGCTGGCGTTGTGATACGCCTGTAGAGCAAAAAGAGATCCCTCAGTGGTTCATCAAGATCACCGCCTACGCGCAGGAGCTGCTGGACGATCTGGAGAACCTGGAAGGCTGGCCTGAGATGGTGAAAACCATGCAGCGCAACTGGATCGGCCGCTCCGAAGGGGTTGAGCTGTCTTTTGAGGTTGAAGGCCAGAACGCACCACTGGAAGTGTACACCACCCGTCCGGATACCCTGATGGGCGTCACTTACGTCGGTATCGCTGCGGGTCACCCGCTGGCAGAGCTGGCGGCACAAAACAAACCTGAACTGGCCGCATTCATCGACGAATGCAAAAACACCAAGGTTGCTGAAGCTGAACTGGCCACCATGGAGAAAAAAGGCATGGCGACCGGCCTTTATGCCATTCATCCGCTGAACGGCCGCCGCGTCCCGGTTTACGTGGCTAACTTTGTTCTGATGGATTACGGCACAGGTGCCGTGATGGCTGTACCTGCCCACGATCAGCGTGACTTCGAGTTCGCGACCAAGTATGGCCTGGACATTGTTCCTGTGATCAAGCCTGCTGACGGCAGCGAGCTGGATATCAGTGAAGCTGCATACACCGAGAAAGGTGTCCTGTTCGACTCGGGTGAATTCGATGGTCTGGACTTCCAGTCAGCATTCGATGCCATCGCCGCCAAACTGGAAGCGGAAGGCAAAGGCAAGAAAACCGTGAACTTCCGTCTGCGTGACTGGGGCGTATCCCGTCAGCGCTACTGGGGTGCACCAATCCCGATGGTAACGACCGAAGACGGTCAAGTGCATCCGGTCCCAGCCGATCAGCTGCCGGTGATCCTGCCGGAAGATGTCGTGATGGACGGCGTGACCAGCCCGATCAAAGCAGACAAGAGCTGGGCAGAAACCACCTTCAACGGTGCACCTGCGCTGCGTGAAACAGATACCTTCGACACCTTTATGGAGTCGTCCTGGTACTACGCGCGTTACTGTTCGCCACAAGCGGATGAAATGCTGGACTCCGATGCCGCCAACTACTGGCTGCCGGTCGACCAGTACATCGGTGGTATTGAACACGCCTGTATGCACCTGCTGTATTCCCGTTTCTTCCACAAACTGCTGCGCGACAGCGGTATGGTGACCAGCGACGAGCCGTTCAAGCAACTGCTGTGTCAGGGCATGGTACTGGCTGATGCCTTCTACTATACCAATGACAAAGGCGCCAAAGTTTGGGTATCCCCAACCGAAGTGACGCTGGATCGCGACGAGAAAGGCCGTATCACCAAAGCGACCGATGTGGATGGTAACGAGCTGGTGCATTCCGGCATGACCAAGATGTCCAAGTCGAAAAACAATGGTATCGACCCGCAGGAAATGGTTAATAAGTACGGTGCAGACACCGTGCGTCTGTTCATGATGTTTGCTTCTCCGGCAGATATGACACTGGAATGGCAGGAATCCGGCGTTGAAGGTGCGAACCGCTTCCTGAAACGTGTCTGGAAACTGGTTTATGAACATACGGCCAAAGGTGCGGTCGAAGTTCTGGATGCCCAGGCACTGAACGCTGATCAGAAAGCCCTGCGTCGTGACGTTCATAAGACCATCGCCAAAGTGAGCGATGACATTGGCCGTCGTCAGACCTTCAATACGGCAATTGCTGCGATTATGGAGCTGATGAACAAGCTGGGTAAGGCGACGCAAGCGTCTGCGCAAGACCGCGCCCTGCTGGACGAAGCACTGAAAGCAGTGGTTCGTATGCTGTACCCAATTACCCCGCACATCAGCTTTGAGCTGTGGAAAGCGCTGGGTGAAACTGATGTTGATCAGGCTCAGTGGCCCGTCGCTGACGAGAAAGCCATGGTCGAAGATGAGAAACTGATCATTGTTCAGGTCAACGGCAAGCTGCGTGCCAAACTGACGGTTGCTGCCGATGCTGACAAAGATCAGGTTGAGGCTATGGCCTTGTCTGACGAGAACGTCTCGAAATTCACCGACGATAAAACAATTCGTAAGGTGATTTACGTGCCGGGCAAGTTGCTGAACATCGTTGCCAACTAATTCAGGCTAACGAACAACGCCTTCCCCCGGGAAGGCGTTTTCTCTTTTTACCTCTGTATTTGCTGAACAAGGAGTAGACACGGTGAGCACAGCTTCATCTCTACTGTCCCGCTTTCGTCTGGTCATTGTCATGGTTCTCGCGCTGACGACAACAGCCTGCGGATTCCACCTGCGTGGGAACTACATGCTGCCCGACGACATTGCCCGCCTGTCTCTGACCAGTTTTGATCAATACGGGCCATTGACCCGTATGGTGAAATCCCAATTCAAATTACACGGTATTGAAGCAGTGCCGCCATCGGCGCAGGTTCCAAACCTGCATCTGCTCAACGAATCCCAGGGCGAACGTACTCTGTCGCTCTATCAGAACAGCCGGGCTGCCGAATACGAACTGACCTATACCGTGAACTATCAGGTGGTTATACCGGAAAAAGGCGCAAAGCGTTTTACCACCAGGGTGAACCGCAGCTTTCTGGACAACCCGCTGACCGCACTGGCAAAGTCCGTAGAACGTGACATGCTGCTGGATGAAATGCGCCAGCAAGCCGCCCGCCAGATCATGCGCCAGCTTGCCCGTCTGACCGCTGATCTCAATCAGCTGGACACCGGGACTGAAAACGAACAGGGCGTGTCCACGATTGAAACGGAAACAGATGCCGACAAACAGGCCGCAGAGCAGCTTTTTGAGACCAAAGGCACTGTTGCACAATGAGGATCTACCCGGAACAACTGAGTGAGCGGCTGAAACAAGGGTTATCAGCCGCTTACCTGCTGTCTGGCAACGAGCCGCTCTTATTGCAGGAGACCTCAGACCGCCTCAGACAACAAGCCAAAGCGGAAGGCTTTCTGGAACGGCACAGCTACACCATTGATAATCAGCTCGACTGGCATGAAGTTCTGGATAACTGCCAGGCACTGAGCCTGTTCTCTTCACGTCAGATCATTGAGCTGACCCTGCCGGAAAATGGCCTCAATGCCAATCAGGCCAAATCACTGCAAACGGTGATTGATGCACTGCACCCGGATATTCTGTTACTGGTATTTGGTCCCCGTCTGAACAAAAAACAGGAATCCACTGCCTGGTTCAAAGCGCTGGCTGCGCAGGGAATTTACGTCCCCTGTAATACGCCGGATGCCCGACAGTTACCCCGGTTTATTCAGCAGCGATGCCAGCAGCTTGGACTGAACGCAGACGCCGAGTCGATCCAACTGCTCGCCCAATGGCATGAGGGGAACCTGTTAGCACTGACGCAAAGCCTGTACAAACTGACCCTGATCTATCCGGACAACACGCTGACGGTTCCTCGTATTCAGGATGCCCTGAGCCGGCACAACCACTACACGCCGTTTCAGTTACTGGACGCTCTGCTGGCCGGGCAGGCCAAACGCAGCCAGCGGATCCTCCGCCAGCTCGAAGCTGAAGGTGTCGAAGCCATCATCATTCTGCGGACGCTGCAGCGGGAACTGACTCAGCTGTACCGGATGCAGGAAATGGGGCGGCAAGGGGTTCCGCTGAACCGGATCTTTGAAAACTTCCGGGTCTGGCAAAACCGGCGCGAGCTTTATGTCGGCGCCCTCCACCGCCTGACGTTACCGATGTTATTACAGGCACTGCACCAGCTCACCCAGCTGGAACGCCAGGTGAAAACAGACTTCAACAGCCATGTCTGGCCCGGTTTAAGTACCCTGTGTGCACTGATGTGCGGGATGAACAAGAACTTGCCTTTGCTTTGACGAAGGCAAAATATTGTTAAATCTGGCTGCTGCTCAAAAAAACCGACCTCTGCTGGTCACGCAAGCAGCAGCACCGATTGAGCATGCTATACTCCGGCGTTAAAATGTGAACCCGATCGGCTCATCCGACTCTAACAAACAGAGCCTGTTCACCCGGAATGCAAACTGAAATGAGGGAGCCCCTTTTGCAGGTACAAGAACTACACGACTTTATCATTGATAAAATTGATGACATGAAAGCGCAGGACATCGTCACTCTGGATGTCCGCGGCAAATCCAGCATTACAGATCTCATGGTCGTTTGCACCGGCACCTCGAACCGACACGTCGCTTCAATTGCTGACAATGTCAACAAAGCCTCCAAGCTGATCGATTTTCCCCCGTTTGGCATCAGTGGTGAAGAAGACGGCGAATGGATTGTCGTTGATATGGGAAGCGTGATGCTGCATATCATGCAGGAAGATGCCCGACAGCTTTATCAATTGGAAAAGCTCTGGGGCTGATTGACGGATGAAGTTACAACTGATCGCCGTCGGCACCAAAATGCCGAAGTGGGTAGAAACCGGTTTTGAAGAATATCGCCGCCGATTTCCAAAAGACATGCCGCTGGAACTGATTGAGATTTCAGCCGGAAAACGGGGCAAAAATGCTGATATTGCCCGTATTCTTCAAAAAGAAGGCGAAGCCATGCTGGCCGCAGTAGCCAAAGGGAACCGCATCGTCACGCTGGATATTCCCGGTAAACGCTGGGATACCGAGCAACTGGCCGGACAGCTGGAAAGCTGGAAGCTGGACGGGCGCGATGTCTCTATCCTGATTGGCGGGCCTGAAGGTCTGGCGCCAGCCTGTAAAGCTGCGGCCGAGCAAAGCTGGTCACTCTCTCCGTTAACCCTGCCACATCCTCTGGTGCGTATCGTCATGGCGGAAAGCTTGTACCGGGCATGGAGTATCACGGCTAATCATCCATACCACAGGGAATAAAACGGCATGCGCAAGAAGCGACTTCAAATCCGTGACCATCAGGCAGAATCATCGCTGTTTTTCCGGCGAGCTATTTTTTCCTTCGCCGGTATTCTTGTCCTGATTGGTGTCCTGGTCGGTAACCTTTATCACATTCAGGTCAGCGAGTTTGAGGACTACAAGACTCGCTCCAACGATAACCGCATCAAGGTTGTGCCGGTCGCCCCGAACCGCGGAATGATCTACGACCGTAACGGTGTTCTGTTAGCTGAAAACCGGCCGGTTTACTCTCTGGAAGTCGTGACAGAAAAGGTTCCGATGCTGGATGATACCCTGGAACGGCTCAGAGCCTTGCTGGGCATCACAGATGAAGAAATCGAACGTTTTGAAAAAGAACGCCGCCGTACGCGCCGTTTCAACTCTGTTCCGCTGCGCAATCAGCTGACTGAAAAAGAAGTCGCGCTGTTTTCTGTGAATCAGCACCGTTTCCCCGGTGTTGAGGTGAAAGCCTATCTGAAGCGTTATTACCCTTATGGTGACGCCCTCACCCACGTCCTCGGCTACGTTGCTAAAATCAATGACCGTGATTTGGAGATGCTGGATCGCCAGGGCCACCTGAACAACTACAAGGCAACCCGGGATATCGGCAAACTCGGTATTGAAAAATACTATGAAGAGATGCTGCACGGCACATCCGGTTATCAGGAAGTGGAAGTGAACAGCCGGGGCCGTATCATCCGGACTTTGAAATATGTCCCGCCCGTCCCCGGTAAAGATATCCGCCTGAATCTGGATATCGAGCTGCAGCTTTATGTGAAGCAATTGCTGACCGAGAAAAAAGTCGATCCGGAAACCGGCGAAGAATTTATCAAGCCCAAACGCGGTTCTGTCGTCGTCCTGGATCCGAAAGATTCCTCCGTTCTGGCGATGGTTTCCAGCCCGAGTTATGACCCTAACCTCTTTGTCCATGGTATTTCCGGCAAAGCGTACCGGGACTTGCTGGATGACAGGGACAGACCGCTGGTGAACCGTGTCACCCTCGGTATTTATCCGCCAGCTTCAACCGTAAAACCTGCAATTGCCGTTGCAGCCTTGTCTGAAGGGGTGATTACTACCAGTACCACACGTAATGATCCCGGGTTCTGGAAAATTCCGAACTCCAAGAGCCGGCCATTCCGCGACTGGCTGCGTTGGGGACACGGAAAGGTGACCATTCACAAAGCCATTGAAGAATCTGTTGATACCTTTTTCTACCAGATTGCCTACGACATGGGGATTGACCGTCTGTCTTCCTGGATGAGCAAATTTGGTTACGGGGAATATACCGGTATTGATATTTTCGAGGAAAGTAAAGCCAACATGCCCACCCGGGAGTGGAAACAGGCGCGTTTCCGTCAGCCCTGGTATCAGGGCGACACCATTCCAGTCGGTATCGGTCAGGGCTACTGGACGGCAACCCCGTTGCAGATCGCGAAAGCCACTACGGTTCTGGTGAACAATGGCGTAGTCCGGGCCCCCCATCTGCTGAAAGATATCATCGGGCCTGAAGGCGAAACACCGGCCAAATATGAGATCTTCCCGCCGGTGACCGGCGTAGAGCCAAAGTACTGGAGAGTAGCAAAAGACGGCATGTACCGGGTGCTTTTCGGCAACCGGGGAACGGCACGGCGTGCTTTCTATGGCGCGCAATATAAAGCTGGCGGTAAGTCAGGCTCCGCACAGGTCTTTGGTCTGGCTGAAGATGAAGAATATAACGCCGAAGAGCTGGAAGAACATCTGCGGGATCACGCGCTGTTTACCGCTTTCGCACCTTTTGATGATCCACAGGTTGTGGTTGCAATGGTACTGGAAAACGCCGGTGGCGGTTCCAGTAACGGTGGCCCGGTCGCACGGCAGATCTTCGATCACATGTTACTGGATCACAGTGATGAACATGACACCAACAAATCAACACTTGCCGAGGTAACCCGATGAGTATCATGGCTGCCGCAGGCAGTAAAACAACCCTGAGTGACCGGCTGCATATCGATGTGCCGCTGTTACTGGGGATCCTGACCGTGATGGGTTTTGCTCTGGTGGTCATGTACAGCGCCAGCGGCCAGAATCTGGCTATGATGGAGCGTCAGGCGGTCCGGATGCTGTTGTCACTGGCCATTATGTTTATCCTGGCTCAAATCGCGCCCCGACACTACGAAGCCTGGGCACCTTACCTGTTCGGTGTCGGCCTGCTCTTACTGCTTGGCGTCCTGCTGTTCGGGGAAATTTCCAAAGGCGCGCAACGCTGGCTGGATCTCGGTGTGGTGCGTTTCCAGCCCTCAGAGCTGATTAAACTGGCGGTACCGCTGATGGTGGCCCGGTTTATCGGGAATCATCCGCTGCCCCCCAGCCTGAAGAATATCGTAATCGCCACACTCATGATTTTCGTGCCCACGATTCTGATTGCCAAGCAGCCCGATCTGGGAACCTCAATCCTGATCGCGGCCTCCGGGGTCTTCGTCCTGTTTCTGTCCGGGATCAGCTGGCGCATTATCATTTTTGCCGGGTTGCTCGTGGCTGCCTTCATCCCGCTGCTCTGGTTTTTCCTGATGCATGATTATCAGCGAACCCGGGTCCTGACGCTGTTCAATCCTGAATCAGATCCGCTAGGTGCCGGCTACCACATCATCCAGTCGAAAATTGCCATTGGTTCCGGTGGTATTACCGGCAAGGGCTGGCTGCACGGCACTCAGTCACAGCTGGAATTTCTGCCGGAGCGTCATACCGACTTTATCTTTGCCGTGATCGCTGAAGAATGGGGACTGGCTGGCGTGGTCGGCCTGCTGGCTCTCTATATTTTCATCATCGGCCGCGGACTTCTGCTGGCGAGCCGGGCACAAACGGCCTTTGGCCGCATGATGGCAGGCAGTATTGTCCTGAGTTTCTTCGTTTATGTTTTCGTCAATATCGGGATGGTCAGTGGCTTGCTGCCCGTTGTTGGTGTTCCCCTGCCCCTGGTCAGTTACGGCGGCACCTCAATGGTCACCCTGATGGCGGGCTTTGGTATCCTGATGTCTATCCACACTCACAGAAAAATGCTGTCTAAGGCGAACTGATGCGCATTGCTTCTCAATCGTTCATTTTCTCTCTGTGCTTCACCCTGCTGCTGGCCGGGTGTAGCACCACATCGACTTCAGATCGGTATCAAATCAAAGAAGACCGTGCACCGGACAGCTCTCCGACACTGGATCATATTGAAGATGCCCAGCCAAGATATGAAGCTAAAAGTCTGGCCGGTAATGTGAATTACAATCTCAATGGTCAGCATTACACGATTTTGCCGTCTGATCAGCCTTTCACGCAGGAGGGACTGGCCTCCTGGTACGGCAAAAAATTTCACGGCCATCAAACCTCGAACGGCGAAATTTACGATATGTATTCCATGACGGCGGCCCATAAAACCCTGCCGTTGCCGAGCTATGTCAGAGTCACCAACAGAAATAACGGCAAAACCGCCATCGTCCGGGTGAACGACCGCGGTCCATTCCACGAAGGACGAATTATCGACCTCAGTATGGCTGCCGCGACCAAACTGGACGTGATTGGTCATGGCACTGCACCGGTCAGCATTGAACTGATTCAGATGCCCAAGCCAGACAAGGCAGAGTGGCAAAGTGCCAACCCGAGATGGTTTTTCGTTCAGCTCGCGGCATTCAGCGATCTGAGCAAAGCACAGGCTGCAGCTCAGAAGCTCAAAACTGAATTCAATACTCAGGTGGAACTGAAAAAAGCGAAATCCGCAGCGGTATACCGGCTGCGCCTGGGGCCCTATCTGGACTCACAGGAGGCTGAACATTTACGTGATCAAGCCAGAGCATCACAGTTCCCGGAAGCTTTTGTGGTATCCGAGTTGCGCGAGTTGAACTAATTTGCCAACCTGAAGTCTGACAAAAGTATGTAAAAATTTCATAAGATTCTTGTGTGGGCCCTGATATCGTCGGGTTGAGAACTGTTTATCAGGACTCAATCTGATATAGTGGTTCCAATTTTGTTATCCGCAATCCAAGTAACAACTATCATGAATAAATCTGCTGCATTTTTTCGCTCTGTCACAGCCTCTGCCGTTTTGATGACAAGCCTTTCCGCGACAGCGGCACCAGCCGTTGTTCCAGAAGCCCCGCAGATAGCCGCTAAAGGTTATGTCCTGATGGATTACCATTCAGGCAAAATTCTGGCCGGACAAAATGAATACCAGAAGCTGCCGCCTGCGAGCCTGACCAAAATGATGACCAGTTATGTCATCGGTCAGGAAATCAAACGCGGTAACATCTCTATGGATGATACTGTTGTGGTCAGTAAAAATGCCTGGGCGAAAAACTTCCCTGGCTCATCCAAAATGTTTATTGAGGTTGGCAGTGAAGTCAAAGTGTCTGACCTCAACCGCGGTATCATCATTCAGTCAGGCAATGATGCTTGTGTTGCCATGGCCGAACATGTCGCCGGCTCTGAAGACTCTTTTGTCGATTTGATGAACGGCTGGGCAAAAACACTGGGGATGGATTCCACCCATTTTGCCAACGTACACGGCCTGGATAATGCCAATCTGTTCACCACCCCTTATGACATGGCGCTGCTGGCACAGGGCCTGATCCGTGACGTGCCGGACGAGTTCGCAATCTATAAGGAAAAATCTTTCCGCTATAACGGCATTGAGCAGTTCAACCGAAACAGCCTGCTGTGGGACAAGAGCCTCAATGTGGACGGTCTGAAAACCGGCCATACGGATAACGCAGGATACAGCCTGGTCAGTACCGCAACCGAAGGTCAGATGCGTCTGATCGCTGTTGTGATGGGCACCAAAAATGCCAACGCCCGTAAAGCTGAAAGTAAAAAGCTGCTGAACTACGGTTTCCGCTTTTTCGAAACCGTTTCTCCGCATAAAGCCAACGAGACCTTCGTGACTGAAAAAGTCTGGATGGGTGACACGGATGAAGTCTCACTGGGTGTCAGTCAGGATACTTTCGTCACGCTGCCGCGTGGTTCGGTCAAAGATCTGAAAGCCAACTTTGTGCTGGAAAAAGAGTTGAAAGCGCCAATCCACAAAGGCGATGTTGTCGGTAAACTGTACTACCGCCTGGGCGATGACGATGTTGCTGAATACCCGCTGCTGGCCCTGAACGATGTCAATCAGGGAGGCATTTTCAGCCGTCTGATTGATTATATCGTCTTGTTGTTTAAGGGCTGGCTGAGCTAATCGCTTCCGCATGAAAAAGGACAGCCTCGCTGTCCTTTTTCTTTTTAACCCGATGATGGCATCGTTTGTACTGTTCCGTTCCCTTTGCATGACTTGTGTTATGGACGGCGAGCCATTAATATGCTGCCCTTAATTGTGATACACCGCATACATTTCCGGGAGTTCAGCATGCAACAGCAAGAACAGCCAAAACTTAAAGATTTACTCGAGTTCCCTTGTCAGTTTACCTACAAGGTAATGGGCTTTAATAAGCCTGAACTGCCGGACCTGGTGGTAGAAGTGATTCAACGCCATGCGCCGGGTGACTACACGCCGTTGGTGAAACCAAGCGGCAAAGGCACTTACAGTGCCGTTTCAATTACAATCACAGCGACTCACATTGAGCAGGTTGAAACGCTTTATAAGGAACTGGGCGAGATCGAGATTGTCCGTGTCGTCCTCTGAGACCTGGTCCTACCGAGCAATTGGCGGCTGAAATTTCAGCCGCCAAGTTTTATAATGCACCATTATTGGTATCTTCTGAATCGCAGCAGATCCCGACAGACAACATGGGTGTGAATGTGCAAAGAAATCTCATTGTCCGCAACCTGGGCCTGAAAGACTATTCTGTCACTTATGAGGCCATGCATGATTTTACCGCCGATCGCGATGACGACACCGTCGATGAGATCTGGCTGGTTGAGCACCTTCCCGTTTTTACTCAGGGCCAGGCCGGCAAAGCCGAGCACGTGCTGAATCCTGGTGATATCCCTATTTTTCAGAGTGATCGCGGTGGACAAGTGACCTATCATGGCCCGGGGCAGCAAATGATGTATCTTCTGCTCGATCTGCGCCGCCTCAAACTGGGCGTCCGTGAGCTGGTCACGCACATTGAAAACACAGTAATCAACACGCTATCCCGTTTCGGGGTAACCTCTAATGCCCGTCCGGACGCCCCTGGTGTCTATGTCGACGGCAAAAAAATCTGCTCACTCGGTCTACGTATCCGTCGCGGCTGTTCTTTTCATGGCCTGGCCCTCAACGTCAACATGGATTTATCGCCTTTCATGCGCATCAATCCCTGTGGCTATGCGGGTATGGAAATGACTCAGCTGGCTATGTTCAATGGCCCTACAGAACTGGCTGATGTGCAACCTATACTTGTCGATGAGTTAGTGAATTTGCTCGATTACCAGAGCATAGAGTGGATAACGGAAAGCAATTAATCATGAGCAAACCGATCGTAATAGAACCAGGTGTCAAATATCGTGACGCCGACAAAATGGCCCTGATCCCAGTACGTAACATGGAAGCGGAAGAAAAACCCCGTGAAATGCTGCGTAAACCGGAGTGGATGAAAATCAAACTGCCGGCGGATACCCAACGTATCCGGGACATCAAGGACGCGATGCGTAAGAACAACCTGCACTCGGTCTGTGAAGAGGCATCCTGCCCGAACCTGGCAGAATGCTTCAGTCACGGTACGGCCACCTTCATGATTCTGGGTGCCATCTGTACCCGTCGATGCCCGTTCTGTGACGTTGCCCATGGCCGTCCGCTGCCGCCAAGTGCCGAAGAGCCGGTTCATTTGGCTCAGACCATCGCTGATATGAAGCTGCGCTACGTGGTTGTCACATCCGTTGACCGCGATGATCTGCGTGACGGCGGTGCACAGCACTTTGCTGACTGTATCCGTGAAATTCGCGTGAAGAGCCCTGAAATCAAGATCGAAACCCTGGTCCCTGATTTCCGTGGCCGGATGGATCGTGCGCTGGAAATCCTGCGTGATAATCCGCCGGATGTCTTCAACCATAACCTGGAAACTGCGCCACGCTTATACCGCAAGGCCCGTCCGGGTGCGAACTACCAGTGGTCGCTGGATCTGCTGAAGAAATTCGGTGAAATGCATCCGAACGTTCCGACAAAATCCGGCCTGATGATGGGTCTGGGTGAAACCAAAGAAGAGATCATTGAAGTCCTCAAGGATCTGCGTGCACACGGCGTGACGATGCTGACCTTAGGTCAGTACCTTGCTCCAAGCCGCCACCACTTGCCTGTTGAACGTTATGTGCCGCCATCAGAGTTTGATGAGCTCAAAGAAATCGCACTGGAGCTGGGCTTTACCCATGCGGCCTGTGGTCCATTTGTCCGCTCGTCTTACCATGCCGACCTGCAGGCAAAAGGCGAAGAAGTGAAATAATCACACAAGTCGGGAATCGTATGGTGACATGACGCCTCTGATTCCCGTGCTTCGTCCCCAGTTGGATCCCATAAAAAAACGCTTCGGAGTCTGTGACATACCGAAGCGTTTTTATTTTTGAACTCAGTTCTGTAACTGTACTGTTCGCTGCACTGTCAGCGCTGATTCTCTTTATCAATCACAGCTGCCAGTACCAGCGCTAAACTTTCCAGCGCTTCCTCAGTGATCGGCTTACCATCTTCATCTGTGACGGTAATTGAGGTCCGGTTCCCCAGATCACCCAGCTGCAAATCATAATCACGATTCGACAGCTGAAGCGGCTGAATACCGAGTTCGGTCCAGAAATCATCACCCGGTGAACGGAAAGAAACGTCAACTGTTCCCTGAGAACGGTTTCTGCCATCAACGGTGAAACCCAGCGCCTGCAGGAGGCTTGGCAAGCGTTCCCAGAAAACATTGTAAGGCGCACGCGCAATAATCACAGGTAAATCGCTGCGATCACGGCCCATACTGATTGGGATTTGCTTGACCAGTTCCTGCGCCCGCACACGGGCTTTCTCACGCTCATATGCGTCGTACTTCGCCATGACCAGATTCGTCATCAGAATACTGTAACGTTCCTGATTCCCGAGACTCACCGTCTTGTCGACACCCGCTTCACGCCAGTCCAGCAGTTTAATGGTATACAGGTTCTGGCCATTCTCGCTGGAACGGGTAATCCGGTACCGGCTGCTGATTTCAGTGTCTTCATCCTCATTGTTCCACTGAACCCAACTGGTTTCCAGGGTCTGCGCGGTATCAACATCAAATGGAATATTCCGCTCTTTCCCGAGACGTTTGGTCAGGGTCCAGAGTTCATTCAATTCTTCAGCTTTAACCAGTTGCAGGCTCACTGTACCATCGGAATTATGGACAGTTCTGGCGCCCGGAATGAGCGCGAGTACCTGTTGCGGTGGACGGATATCGACCGCTTTACCAATGGCGCCAGAATAGCCGGCAGCCGGAATGGCATACTCGCCAGACACCGTCGCCGCACCGCTGCTCGGGCTGTTCCAGCTGCTGAGCGGTACAGTTTCCAGATAATTAAAGTCCTGATTTGCCTGACGGCGGCGCTCAGCACCACCCGAACAGCCAGCCAGTATAGCGACCATGACAGCCGTAACTGCCAGCCTGTAATTCACATTCATGTAGAGCTCTTACGTTCCTATGCGGTGGCCAGTGAAGGCAGCAGTTTCGCATCTTTCAACGCTTGCAACACAACAGGTTCAGCCTCTTTGCTCAGCGGCGTCAACGGCAGACGTAATGTACCGTGCTGGATCAGCCCCATTTTGTGTGCTGCCCATTTCACCGGAATGGGATTGGACTCAACAAACAGGTTCTTGTGCAATGGCATTAATTTCGCGTCAATGGCTTTCGCAGCTTCAATCTCGCCATTCAGTGCCAGTCGGAACATCGTTGCCATATCCTGAGCAGCAATATTTGCCGTCACTGAAATGACGCCATGTCCGCCAAGCGCGACAAATTCCAGACCTGTTGCATCATCACCGCTGAATTGGAGGAAATCTTCGCCGCAAAGTTCCCGAGTTTTTGCTACACGGGACAAATCGCCGGTCGCATCTTTAATTCCGATGATGTTATCCAGCTTAGACAGGCGTGCCACAGTTTCCGGCAGCATATCGACAGAAGTACGACCCGGTACGTTGTACAGAATTTGCGGCAGGTCTGTGGCTTCAGAAATCGCCTTGAAGTGCTGATACAAGCCTTCCTGCGTCGGTTTGTTATAGTAAGGAGTCACTGTCAGGCAAGCGGCAACACCCGTACCGGAGAAAAGTTTACTGAAAGTGATGGCTTCATGGGTGGCATTGGCGCCTGTACCGGCAATGACAGGGATACGGCCCTGAGCAAAATCGACTGTCTTCAGCACCACTTTCACGTGCTCTTCCACAGTCAGCGTGGCGGACTCGCCTGTGGTTCCTACAGCAACCAGAGCATCTGTGCCTGCTGCAATATGATATTCAACCAAGGATTTCAGGCTGGCGTAATCTACTTCACCGACTTCATCCAAGGGCGTAACTAGCGCTACCATGCTACCAGTAAACATGTCGATCTCCCTTTTTTATTGATTTCTCATGGTACTTTTCAGTGACAGTAAACACAAGCGAGCAGAATGTAAAATAGCTGTCATAGATGGCCAGAATGTATCCTTCATTGCCCAGCCTGTGATCCCCTGTCAAAAGTCGATTAAACCAGTGAGTTACGCCAGTTGCAGCGCATTACGCAACAAAATATATCTTTCCTCACCATATCATCATTTGTCCCTGTAACTTCATGGCAGGAGATAAGTTTGCTGTGCTACCATGCAAGCATGAATGTCATCAATGTGAAACTGTATGGAACACTACCTCGTTATTACCGCGATTGGCACTGACCGGCCGGGCATTACCGATGAAATCACCCGGCATATCTCCCTGAGCGGTTGCAATATTGAAGACAGCAGGCTGGCGATTTTCGGCAGCGAATTCACTTTTATCCTGCTTTTGTCAGGTACGGCCGCGTCTATTTCGCGGGTCGAGGCAACGCTCCCAATGCGGGCCCAGCAACTCGATTTGCTGACCATGATGAAGCGGACAACCCGGCACGAACACCGTTTTTACCCTTATACGGCTGAATTCCATGTCGAGGGAAACGATGCCCCGGGACTCATTGAGAAGTTCACCCATTTCTGTGCCACACGCCAGATAGACATCTCGGCGCTCAGTGCCCATTCTCAGGAAGAAGATGACAACAGCGGGGAAGACCAACTGACCCTGCAACTGAGTACCAACCTGCCGGAAGGTTGCAACCTGATGTCTTTACAGGAAGAATTTGAAGATTTGTGCCAGACCGTACAAGTCACGGGCACAGTGACATTTACCGGCCATAATCCGAAAGAAAAATAAGGAACAACACATGCAAACCCTGACTGCAGGAACTCCCGCACCTGAATTCACGCTTCTGGATCAGAATGGTGCACCTGTCAGCCTGAACGATTTCAAAGGGAAAAAGGTTCTCGCTTATTTCTATCCCAAAGCCATGACACCGGGCTGCACCGTCCAGGCTTGCGGATTACGCGACAGCAAAACCGAGCTTGATGCGCATAATGTGGTGGTTCTGGGAATCAGCATTGATCCGGTGAAACGTCTGCCGAAATTTATCGAGCGCGACAAGCTGAATTTTACCCTGCTGTCAGACGAAGACCATGCTGTTGCTGAGCAATTCGGTGTCTGGGGCGAGAAGAAATTCATGGGGAAAATCTACGATGGCCTCCATCGCATCAGCTTCCTGATCAACGAAGACGGTGTGATTGAACATGTCTTCAATAAGTTTAAGACCAAAGATCACCACGAAGTCGTGCTGAACTACCTGAAAGAAAACAATTCCATTTGATTTCTGTCTGTCACAAGGCCGCATGATGCGGTCTTTTTCATTGCCTGCCCCGGTTTTGTTCGGGTTGCGGGACAGGCTTAAACCACAACACCACCGCAATACCGCCTAATATTGCTGCTGAGGCAATCAACAGCCGGGAGCTCACTGACTCCGACAGAAAAATAACCCCGCCCATTGCAGCCAGCACAGGCACACTGAGCTGAACGGTTGCCGCACTCATTGCTGTCAGCAGAGGCAGAACACTGTACCAGACGGCATATCCGACACCGGATGCAATTCCACCAGACAGGATGGCATATATCACGCCAAGCCGATCAAGATGCGTCCCCCCGGCAATCAGACAACAAACTACAGCCATCGGCACCGCCCGCAGAAAATTTCCAGCCGTAATTTGCAGGGGGTCTTTCGCCCCTTTTCCTCTGAGGGTATAGATTCCCCATGCGCCTCCGGCCGTCAGCATGAGGATTGCCCCCTGCCAGGAAGGCGCAGATACGCCGGGGAGCAAAAGGACGACCAGACCAGCCAGTGCCAGCACAAAGCCCGCCAATTGCCAGATTGTCATTCTTTCTCCGCGCCATAACGCGACGGCCATCATGGTGATCTGAACTGCGGCAAATAACAGCAATGCACCGGTTGCCGCCGTCAGGCTCAGATAGGCAAAAGAGAAACCGGCTGCATAGATAAACAGAGAAAAAGCAGAGATCCAGCTGCCTGCCGGTCTGGCGCTGAGTGTATGTGCCGGTGTTTTCAGCGCATGAAGCAACCACAGCAAAACCGCACCCGATGCTAACCGGATCAGGGTAAAACTCGCGGGATCGATGTCAGTTTCAGACAGAGCAATTCTGTTGAGAAGAGAGTTGGCCGCAAAAGCAAGCATGGCCAGGGAGGTGAACATCAATACTCTGAAAGGTATCGGCATGCTCCCCTCCCGTGATTTAATCGTCAGTTATGGCGTATCTTCAGCATGGTCAGTGGCTGGCAGAGCATGCCAGACCGCTTTTACCAGTGTAGCCAATGGGATCGCGAAAAAGACACCCCAGAAACCCCATAAGCCACCAAAAACCAGCACCGATACAATAATCGCGACCGGATGGAGGTTCACCGCTTCTGAAAACAGCACCGGAACCAGGACATTCCCGTCCAGTGCCTGAATAATGCCGTACGCCACCAGCAGCCACCAGAAATCCGGTGTCAGCCCCCACTGAAACAAACCAACCATGGCAACAGGCACCGTCACGGCCGCAGCACCGATATAAGGGATCAGAACGGAAAGCCCCACCAATACCGCCAGCAGCAGAGAGTAACGCAGGTCAAGCAGAGCAAACGTAATATAGCTGGCAACACCGACGATAATGATTTCCGTAACTTTACCGCGAATATAGTTTGAGATTTGCTCGTTCATCTCCTCGCCGACTTTACTGGCGAGACGACGGTTTCTCGGTAACAGCCGGCCCAGTGTACTGAGCATTTCATCTTTATCTTTCAGCAGGAAGAAGACCAGCAGCGGCACCAAAATCAAATAGACTGCCAGCGTCGCCAGGCTCAGCAACGAGGCCACCGAACCTTTCAGAGCGGTTTCCCCCATCCCCAGCACTTTGGTTCGCATACTGTTCATCACTGTGGTGATCTGCTCCGGCTGAACCAGTTCAGGATATCGTTCTGGCAGGCTGGAGACATAACGCTGCAGATCATTAAACATGCTGGGAACATCTGAAAGCAGATTGCTGATCTGATGCCAGATCATCGGGATCAGGCCAAAGACCGCCATCACCATCAGACTGGTAAACAGCAACAGGACCAGCGTAACCGCTAAGGTACGGGGAACCCGGAGCCGGGTCAGATACATGACCGGCCACTCAAGTAAATAAGCCAGTACGATAGCGACCAGTAAAGGCGCGATCAGGTTGCCGAAAAAATAAATGGTGATGAAGCCCACCAAGAGAATCGCCACCAGACTGACCGCGTGAGGGTCAGAAAACCTGCGCTGATACCAGCGACTTATCATTTCCAGCATAAAAGCGTCACAACCTTTTAGTAACGGTAATCACAAGTAATTGTGGGTCATCTGACTGCACCCGGACGTCAAAGCCCTGATGCCGCAGATAGCGGGGTATATCCTGCCGGGCGCCCGTGTCACAAACATGAATGTCCAGGGAGTATCCGACATCCAGTCCATGGCAGGCCCGTTTCGCAATCAGTAACGCCAGCGGACAGCGGGCATCAGTTAAATCCAGCTTGGGTATTTCCATTCTTGTGCACTGGCGGTTATTATCCAACAGGTTATTGTAAATAACATGATGGCGACAAGAAAGAAACAGCCTGGATATTTTGTTGTCATATCAGTTAATACATCGATTATTTGACTGCTATCGGCTTCATAATCGAAATAACAACAACCTGTAATGAAGGCGACCATCATTTCTATGCTTCGATTGACCAAAAAGCCAGTTTGCCTGCTGCTCTGTGCACTGCTGAGTTCAGCCCCGACAATAACTCAGGCAGAAGCGTCTCCGGAAGATCTTCCTGAGATCGGAACCACTGCGGCCTCAACACTGACCATCGAAAAAGAACTGGAATACGGCGATGCCTACATGCGCATGCTGCGGGCCAGCAAGCCGATTATCAATGACCCGCTGCTCTCTGAATACGTGCAGGATCTGGGGCATAAGTTGGTTGCCAATGCACAGGATGTACGCACCCCCTTTGAGTTTTTCCTGATCCAGAACCGCGAAGTGAACGCCTTTGCTTTCTTTGGCGGCCACGTCGCGCTGCACTCCGGTCTTTTCCTTCATGCCCAGAGTGAGAGTGAACTGGCCTCAGTCATGGCACACGAAATCGCCCACATCACCCAGCGCCATCTGGCACGGAGCATGGAAGATCAGGCGAAGAAATCACCGGCGACGATGGCCGCACTGATTGGTTCCCTGATGTTAGCCATTGCCTCACCGGAGGCCGGTATTGCAGCCATCCAGGCCACCACCGCGGCTTCGGTGCAGGGGCAGATCAACTATACCCGCAGCAATGAAATGGAAGCTGACCGGATTGGTATCGCGACTCTGGCAAAATCGGGTTTCGACGTTCAGGCTATGCCAACCTTTTTTGGTCGTCTGGCCGATCAGTACCGCTATGCCAGCACCCCGCCTGCCATGCTGCTGACTCACCCGCTGCCGGAATCCCGTATCGCAGATACCCGCAACCGTGCTGCGCAATATCCGCCGCACCGGGTTCAGATTTCCGAAAACTATCTGCTGGCACAGGCCAGAGTGATTGCACGCTATGCCAACCTCGACAGCCGGAATGCGCTGGACTGGTTTGAACGCAAAGACAAAAAAGCCCATGGGGCCGAAAAAATGGCCGTCGACTACGGAAAAGCGCTGGTACTGATGGACAGCGGCAAATACAAAGAAGCAGAAGCATTGCTGATGCCTTTGCTCAAAGCAGAACCCGGCAACCGTTTCTTCATCGATTCAGCAACCGACCTGGATCTGTTCCTGAAACGCTACGACAATGCCATCAACCGACTGCAACAGGCACTGAAATCCAACCCAGCCAATGCAGTGCTGAGGCTGAATCTGGCGCATACGCTTCTGAAAGCCGGGCGGGCAAAAGATTGTCTGACATTACTCAGCCGATTTACCTACGACAACCCTGATGATATCAACGGCTGGAACATGCTGGCCGAAGCCTATGCCGGAACCGGCCGCCGGGATGGTGAGCTGGCTGCGCGGGCCGAAGTGATGGCCCTCCGCGGCGACTGGGAAAAAGCAATCCAGAACTACATTCAGGCCAGCCAGATCGTGGAAGTCGGCTCACTGGATCAGGCCCGATACGATGCCCGTATCGACCAGTTACGCCTGGCGCGGGCCCGATTTGCCGATTTGTAGCCCCGTCCGACCCTCACAAAGCAGATCCGGCTAACAGACTCAGGGGATTCTCTTTTCCTGTTGCCGGACAGTCCACTACAATATCAGTCATTTAGCCCGCCGAATCCGGCGGGCATGACCATTCTGATGCTCTCAGGAGAAACTATGTCTATCACGATTTATCACAATCCACGCTGCTCCAAGAGCCGTGAAACGCTGAACCTGCTGGAAAGTAAAGGGATTGAACCGGAAATCATCAAGTATCTGGAAGAAACCCCGTCTGCAACCCAACTCGCAGAACTGCAACGTAAACTTGGCTTTGACTCTGCCCGTCAGATGATGCGGACAAAAGAAGATATTTATCAGTCCCTGAACCTTGGCGATGCGTCCGTGTCGGAGCAGGCTCTGCTGGACGCTATGGCAGCCAACCCGAAACTGATTGAACGCCCGATTGTCGTCAATGGTGACAAAGCCGCGCTGGGCCGTCCGCCGGAACAAGTGCTGGATATTCTGTAATGCTGCCTGTTCTGGTGCTGTACTACAGCAGGCACGGCAGCACCCGGCAGCTGGCACGCCAGATCGCCCGGGGGATCGGACAAGTCGCTGGCTGTGAAGCCATCCTGCGCACCGTGCCGGATATCCGGGCAAGCGGTGAGCAGGAAGCTGTCTCTGACGGTGACCCTTTTGTCACTCAGGCCGATCTCGATACCTGTCAGGGGCTGGCTTTAGGGAGTCCGGTGCGCTTTGGCAACATGGCTGCACCACTGAAGCACTTTATCGACAGCACCAGTGCACAATGGCTGTCCGGCAGCCTGATTGGCAAACCAGCCTGTGTGTTTACAGCGTCATCTTCCATGCATGGCGGGCAGGAAACAACGTTACAGTCAATGTTACTGCCACTGCTGCATCATGGCATGCTGGTGCTGGGTCTGCCCTACTCTGAGCCGCTCCTGCATACGACACAATCCGGAGGTACCCCTTACGGGGCATCTCACCTGAATCAGCAGGGCGGTCTGACTGAAGATGAAGCCGCTCTGGCACAGGCATTAGGAAAAAGGCTGGCACAGACAGCCCTTAAGTTGCAATAAGTGACGTCCTGCGTGAAATCGCAGCGAAAGGATTTGATCATGAAACCAATGAGCCCCTCGACCCAGAATCTGCGCTACTTTGCGCTGACCGCGAACCTGTCACTGCTGCTATGGGTTGCACTCTGGCAAAGCGTGATTTCCCCGCACCCGCACCTGAACAACTATGTTGTTGCTGGGATGTGGATACTGCCCTTGCTGTTGCCGATGAAAGGGATTCTGGAGGGGAAACCTTACACGCACGCCTGGGCCAACTTCATCCTGATGTTTTACTTCCTTCATGCCCTGACTCTGTTGTGGGTCGATGGCGGTGAGCGCTGGCTGGCTCTGGTCGAACTGGGACTGACCATTGCTGCTTTCTTCGGCAACATTCTGTTTGCCCGGGCACGCGGACGGGAACTCGGCAACAAGCTGAAGAAACTGTCTCAGGTCGAACGTGAAGAGCGCGAAGCTCACGGCGATAAATAATTGTCGTTAAGTAAAAAAGAACCCCGGCTGTCTGGCCGGGGTTCTTTTTTCAATCATTTAACTGCTGTCTGCGTTCAGGCATTGGGATTCCAGTAATACTGGCCGATTCCGGATGCCACTGAACTGCGGGTGGCAGACACATCGAGCTGAGGCAGCGGCTCAGAGGCCGAACCCTCACGGGATGTCGGAACAATGATACCTTCGGGTGCTGCACCGGCTGATGAACCCTCTGCTGGCAGCTCACGCACCAAAGAAGTCACCGGCTGCGACTGAAGACGAGGTTCCATACTCAGCTCACGGGCAAACGCCTGCTCGTTACTCAGCAACCGGATTGAAAAACGAACCCGGTCGCCCTGCAGATGGGTCGCGTTCACTTCAGCCACTGAGCTCATCGTTTTCAGCAACGATTCCAGCTGGAAGAAATCTTCGACATGACGGATATTTGCCACTTCAATCGCAAATCCACCCTCAGTTGCCCCACCCAGCTGAATGGCATACCGCGCAGCCAGATTATCGGCCACCGTATTCATCATCTCCTGGATTGCCGCCGGGCCGCTGATACGCCCCTCAACCGGCTCTGCTTTCCCGTCCAGCATCGCTGCCGGAGAATCCGGGAACAGCTGCCAGTTGAGCTGTGTTTTCTCACCACTACCCTTCACGCGAACAACCATCACAGCATCAGGCTGGTAACGGGAACTCGCCTTCGCAATTGGCTGTGCAAATCCGCCCCAGAGATCCGGTACACTGATTGCCGTCACATCTTCAAAATCTCCAATCGGCAGCAATAGTGGCAAGCCCCGCAGTGCAGCCGCCTGATTCAGGGGACTTTGCAGTGCATTCCCGGACTGATCGAACACAATTGTGCGATCACGGCTCTTGTCCTCAATCAGCCAGACCAGAATGGTCGGACGCTGTTCTGACCAGAAGGTCGCATTCGCCTGAGTCAGCAGCGTACGGATTTTCTCGCGATCGAAGCTGACATCCAGCATCGGCTGGCCATTCACGCTGCCGCGGCCCAATTGACTGACGTAAGCGCTGTTATTTTCCAGTGCTTTCTGAATCACTTCATTGTCGGCAATATTGCTCTGGCCTGAGACCTTCACCAACACCTGCTGCAAAGCTGTTGCTCTTGCAGTCTGAGCCGTCTGGCTGTCTGTATCCGGCAGGGAAACCTGCGCCTGATATAAAGTTTCAACCGTTGCAGCCTGAAGCGGCAACGCCATCAGCGCTCCAAAGAAAAAAGCAAAACGCCACATAAATCACTCGTAGAATTTCAGTGTTAGCCAAGGATGTCAGACATCCCGTAATTCGTTTTTATCCATCGCAGCCTGCCATTCCATGGCCAGACTCGCTGACAGGCCTAACTATACCTCAGGCTCAGACAAATAACGTTATTTGCCATAAAAAAATACCAAAAACGGGCAGACGTTGGCGTTCTGAACAAAAAACGGCATGTCTGCCAACAGCCGCTTCAAACCAAACCGCAATTTTATCTCCTGAAACACAGCAGAAAATCGCAGCTTGTTCGGGTGAATTCACACGCCCTGCGCCATCAATGACAAGATCATAAATTAATGTGCCGGAACACTGGGGAAACGTTTGCTCTTGTGCTAGCATTGCGCGATTTTTTTTATACCAAGGGAGAATTGTGACAATGATGCAGATATTACAAGGGGTACAAATGCTGTTTGTAGCATTTGGCGCTCTGGTTCTGGTCCCGCTGTTAACCGGTCTGGACCCCAATGTTGCCCTCTTTGGTGCCGGTATTGGTACTCTTCTTTTTCAAGTCATCACGAAACGCAGCGTTCCTATCTTCCTTGCCTCCTCTTTTGCTTTTATCGCTCCCATTCTTTACGGTGTGCAAGCCTGGGGTATTCCCGCAACGCTCGGTGGTCTGATGATGGCCGGTGTGGTTTACCTGCTGATGGCCACAATCATCAAAGTTCGCGGTGTTGGCATCATCCATAAGTTGTTGCCTCCAGTCGTGGTTGGTCCGGTCATCATGGTGATTGGTCTTGGCCTGGCGCCAGCCGCAGTGAATATGGCCCTGGGAAAAAGCGGTGACGGTTCAATCCAGATCGTCAACGGTGATGCCGCGCTGTGGATTGCCTGCATCTCTCTGCTGGTCACCATTCTGGTCAGCGTGTTCGCAAATGGGATTTTCAGACTGGTCCCTATCATCGCGGGCATCCTGGCTGGTTACGGAACCAGTTTGTTCTTTGGCGTCGTCGATTTCACGGCGGTACAGGAAGCCAGCTGGTTCGCCATGCCGAACTTCACCATGCCTGAATTCAACATCAATGCCGTGCTGTTCATGATTCCGGTTGCGATTGCACCAGCTGTTGAGCACGTCGGCGACATGCTGGCGATTTCCAATGTCACCGGTAAAGACTACCTGAAAAAACCGGGCCTGCATCGCACCATGGCCGGCGACGGCGTAGCAACCATTGCGGCCTCTCTGGTCGGTGCGCCACCGAATACGACATATTCTGAAGTAACTGGTGCGGTCATGCTGACGAAAGCCTTCAATCCGGCCATCATGACCTGGAGTGCAGTTACCGCAATTGTGCTGGCCTTTGTCGGTAAACTGGGTGCCACACTGCAGACCATCCCTGTCCCTGTCATGGGCGGGATCATGATCCTGCTGTTCGGCTCAATTGCGACTGTCGGCCTGAATACCCTGATCAAAAATCAGGTTGACCTGCATAAATCCCGTAACCTGGTCATTGTTGCTGTCACGCTGGTGTTCGGGATTGGCGGCATGGCCTTCGGGATTGGCGAGTTCAGTCTGCAGGGCGTCAGCCTGTGCGGTATCGTTGCGATTGTCCTGAACCTGGTCCTGCCAAAAGATCTGGGTGAAAGTAAGGTTGTCGACAACGCCCAAATAGAATCATCTGACACATAAACTTTCTTGCTTCAGAAACAAAAAAACCGGCGCAATGCCGGTTTTTTTGTTCATCTGATGAATTATTTGGTGCCGAAGATCTTGTCACCTGCATCACCCAGACCCGGAACGATGTAGCCCTTGTCATTCAGCTTCTCGTCAATTGCTGCGGTGTACAGCTCAACATCCGGATGTGCTTTCTCCAGTGCAGCGATACCTTCAGGAGCAGCGACCAGAACCAGCACCTTAATGGAGCTGCAACCGTGCTCTTTCAGCAGATCGATCGTCGCAATCATAGAACCACCGGTTGCCAGCATCGGGTCAACCACCAGCGCCATACGCTCATCAATGTTGGAAGCCAGCTTATGGAAATAAGGGACAGGCTCCAGTGTTTCTTCATCACGATAGATACCGACCGTACTGATACGGGCGCTTGGCATGTGCTCCAGCACACCATCCATCATGCCCAGACCTGCACGCAGAATCGGTACAACAGTCACTTTCTTCCCTTTGATCTGTTCTACCTGAACCGGGCCGTTCCAGCCTTCAATCGTGATGGTTTCTGTTTCGAAGTCAGACGTCGCTTCATAAGTCAGCAGGCTACCCACTTCCGTCGCCAGCTCGCGGAAACGCTTGGTGCTGATGTCACCTTCACGCATCAGACCAATTTTATGCTTCACCAGCGGGTGTTTTACCTCAACGACTTTCATCTTGGACTCCTACACAACAAAGTTTCAAAAAAATCGATCCATTATACACTAGACCATCCTCATACAGGTAGGAAATAGCGACTTGTCTGGTCAGGTTTCCGTCACCAGGAATATTTGACGCAAACGTTTTCCTTTCCGTCCTGACTACTGTTATCATACTGCGGATTTTACGATTTAACCGGTGAGGATCTGTTGTGAGCGGTAATCATTCTTCTCTAAGTTACAAAGATGCAGGTGTCGATATTGATGCAGGGAATGCCCTGGTTGATCGAATCAAAGGGGTGGTCAAACGCACGACACGTCCTGAAGTGATGGGCGGTCTGGGTGGTTTTGGTGCCTTGTGCTCACTACCGACCAAATACAAAGAGCCAGTGCTGGTCTCCGGGACTGACGGTGTCGGTACAAAGCTGCGTCTGGCGATGGATCTGAAGAAACATGACACCATTGGAATCGATCTGGTCGCGATGTGTGTCAATGACCTGATTGTACAGGGTGGTGAACCGCTGTTTTTCCTCGACTACTACGCCACCGGCAAACTGGATGTCGATACCGCAGCCAGTGTTGTCAGCGGGATTGGTGAAGGTTGCGTACAGGCCGGTTGTGCTCTGATTGGCGGCGAGACTGCTGAAATGCCGGGCATGTACCACGGCGAAGATTACGATGTCGCAGGATTCTGTGTGGGCGTGGTTGAAAAGTCTGAAATTATCGACGGCACCAAAGTTCAGGCAGGTGATGCCCTGATTGCTGTTGCTTCCAGCGGCCCTCACTCCAACGGTTATTCACTGATCCGTAAAATCATCGAAGTCTCTCAGGCCGATTTGAGCAAAGACCTCGAAGGCAAATCTCTGGCAGAACACCTGCTGGAGCCCACCCGTATTTATGTCAAATCAGTTCTGAAACTGATGGAAAGCTGCGAACTGCACGCAATTTCGCACATTACCGGCGGCGGTTTCTGGGAAAACATTCCACGCGTCCTGCCAGAAGGCACCAAAGCGGTCATCGACGGTAAAAGCTGGGAATGGCCAGCAGTGTTCAACTGGCTGCAGCAGGCTGGTAACGTAGAAACCCATGAAATGTACCGCACATTCAACTGCGGCGTTGGTCTGGTCATTGCTCTGCCTCAGGCTCAGGCAGCACAAGCGGTCGAACTGCTCAACGCTGAGGGCGAAAACGCCTGGCTGCTAGGTACCATTGCACAGGCTGCCGAGGGTGAAGCCCAGGTGGAGATCAACTAAACAATGAAAAACATTGTTGTCCTGATTTCCGGCAGCGGCTCGAACTTGCAGGCTATTATTGATGCCTGTGAAAGTGATGTCATCACACACGGCCGCATAGCTGCCGTGGTTTCGAACAAAGCTGATGCTTATGGTCTGGAACGAGCCCGTAATGCCGGCATTGCAACAGCCCATCTGGCCGCGAAAGATTATGCTGATCGTGACACTTTCGATCGGGCACTGGCTGAAATCATCGACGGATATCAGCCGGATCTGGTCGTTTTGGCCGGTTATATGCGGATCCTGAGCAGCGAATTCGTCCGTCACTATGAAGGCCGGATGCTGAACATCCACCCGTCTCTGCTGCCGAAATATACCGGCCTGCATACCCACCAGCGAGCGCTGGATGCCGGTGATACCGAGCACGGTACCAGTGTCCATTTCGTTACTGAAGAACTGGACGGCGGACCTGTCATCCTGCAAGCCAAAGTCCCAATCTTCGAGGGCGATACTGCCGACGAAGTGATGGCCCGAGTACAGCAGCAGGAACACCGCATTTACCCGCTGGTCTGTCAGTGGTTCCTGGAAGGCCGGGCGGTCATGCAGGATGACGCAGCTTATCTGGATGGCGCTCGTCTGGCACAGCATGGTTACGCTGCTGACGAATAATTGCCCCATAAGATGTAGTTACAAGAGATACAAAAAAGCGGCTTTCACAGCCGCTTTTTTTATGGTTTCAAAACAGATTAACTCTGGCCGGGGAATGGCGGTGGCGCTTCCGGCACTGCCAGTTTCCGATTGAAGATCAGCTCCCCATAATGGAAAACGGCAAATTCTCCGGTTGCCATTTTGTGCCAACGCTCATCATTGGTCAGCGGCTGGGTCGCAATGACCGTCACCACATCATTGGGTGTGGTTTCCTGCTGAAAATCTATCGTCACATCTTCATCAATCAGCGATGCTTTCCCGAAAGGCGCCCTTCGGGTGATCCAGTGAAGATTATTGGAACAGTATGTCAGGACGAACTCTCCGTCGCTCAACAGCATGTTGTATACACCGAGCTTTCGCAGGTCGTCACAGCGCTCAGCTATCAACTGAAATATCTGGCTCCAGTCTTCCGGCGGCTGAGGAAAGTGTGAATCAATCTGGTTCAACAACCAGCAAAAAGCGATTTCACTGTCGGTATCCCCCACAGGCTGATAACGACCGGTTTCCAGCGATTCATACCCAGACAACTGGCCATTATGGGCAAAAGTCCAGTAACGCCCCCACAACTCGCGAGTAAACGGATGTGTATTTTCCAGGCACACCCCGCCCCGGTTGGCTTGGCGGATATGGCTGATCACTGCGCAGCTTTTAATCGGATACTGTTGAACCAGCTCTGCAATCTTCGAATGACAGCTGGGCTTCGGATCTTTGAAAGTACGAAATCCCTTTCCTTCATAGAAAGTGATCCCCCAGCCATCTGCATGCGGACCGGTCCGGCCACCCCGCTGCATCAGGCCAGTAAAGCTGAAGCAAATGTCCGTTGGCACGTTGGCACTCATGCCAAGCAATTCACACATGTTACCGTCTTCCTCAGTACAATGCTGATTTACTCAGCACCCGCCATTTCCTTTTCAACCAGCATAATCAGAATGTGAATGATCTTGATGTGTACTTCCTGAATACGATCAGCATAGCCGAAATGCGGCACACGAATTTCCACATCGGCCAGTCCGGCCATTTTGCCGCCGTCTTTCCCCGTCAGCGCAATCACTTTCATGCCTTTCGCTTTAGCCGCTTCAATCGCTTTGAGAATATTGCCGGAATTCCCCGAGGTCGACAGACCGAACAACACGTCGCCTTTTGCGCCGACCGCTTCCAGATAACGTGAAAAGACATATTCATAACCAAAATCATTACTGACACAAGACAGATGACTCGGATCTGAAATCGCAATCCCAGGATAGCCCGGACGGTTATCGCGATAACGGCCAGTCAGCTCTTCAGCAAAATGCATGGCATCACAGTGTGAACCCCCATTCCCGCATGACAGTACTTTACCACCCTGCTTGAATGATTCGGCCAGCAGCTTGGCTGCCGCTTCAATATCTGCCAGATTCTTTTCATCGCTGATAAATCGATTCAGTACATCAGCCGCTTCAGTCAGCTCGGAACGAATGAGATCTTGGTACATAGGCTTTTCTCTGTGAATGATTGATGATGCAAGGATATGCCCTGGCTGGCAGTTTACCTACAAACCCTAGGAAGTGTCGACTCGCTGTACGGCAAAACCAGTGATTTACGCCCAATATCAGTTGCTAAGCCAGTAAGGAAACCGTTTTCCCGCCTTTTTTTCATCCCTTTTGTCGCCTTATTCATCAAACCGCAATGCGAACTTACTCCTCAAATCACAAAAAAAGTTTTTACATTTCGGCAAACTTCATCTTACACTTAAACCAAGTGGTATGACCTCTTACCTATTCATTCAATAAAACATTAAATACCCTAAGAGAATATTCCTGATTAAGGAGAAGATAGAATGGCTACACTCGTGTACTTGCTGGGGTTACTGGGGATAACCGGACTGCTCGCTTATCACCGGGCCGGTCTGCGAACCTTTACCCTGGTTTTTGCGGCCGCTCTGGCAGCCGGCACACTGCTGGATATCACAGGCGAATACAGCTGGCTGGCTTTCCTGATCATTGCCTTACCGCTGAACCTGCAGGCGCTTCGTCAGAAACTGCTGAGTAAACCAGCACTCAAAGCCTTCAAAGGTGTGATGCCTGAAATGTCGCGCACTGAAAAAGAAGCGATTGATGCCGGTACAGTCTGGTGGGAAGCCGATCTGTTCCGTGGTGCGCCAGACTGGAACAAACTACATGACATTCCGGCTCCTCGCCTGAGTGCTGAAGAAAAAGCGTTTCTGGACGGTCCGGTCAACGAAGTCTGCCGCATGGTCGACGACTTCGAAATCACCCATGATCTGGCTGACCTGCCACCTGAGATCTGGCAATACCTGAAAGACAACAAATTCTTCGCCATGATCATCAAAAAAGAATATGGTGGTCTGGAGTTTTCAGCGTATGCCCAGTCACTGGTCCTGCAAAAACTGTCCAGTGTCTCAATGGTGCTGTCTTCTACCGTAGGTGTACCGAACTCTTTAGGTCCGGGCGAACTGCTGCAACACTATGGTACTGAAGATCAGAAAAACCATTACCTGCCGCGTCTGGCTGCCGGTAAGGAAATTCCTTGTTTTGCACTGACCAGTCCTGAAGCCGGCTCTGACGCAGGCTCAATTCCTGACTTTGGTATCGTGAAAAAAGGCCAGTGGCAGGGCGAAGAAGTTCTGGGAATGGAACTGACCTGGAACAAGCGTTATATCACGCTTGCTCCTGTCGCCACCGTGCTGGGTCTGGCCTTTAAACTGTACGACCCTGAGCATCTGCTGGGTGACGAAGAAGAGCTGGGCATCACCTGTGCACTAATTCCAACCGATCTGGAAGGCGTGAAAATCGGCCGTCGCCACTTCCCGCTGAACGTACCGTTCCAGAATGGTCCGACACAAGGTGACAAGATTTTCGTGCCACTGAGCTTCATCATTGGTGGTCAGGACATGGCCGGTCAGGGCTGGCGTATGCTGGTTGAATGTCTGTCGGTTGGCCGCGGCATTACGTTGCCGTCAAACACCACAGGCGGCCTGAAAACCACCGCCCTGGCAACAGGTGCTTACGCTCGTATCCGCCGTCAGTTCAAACTGCCAATCGGCAAGATGGAAGGGATTGAAGAGCCACTGGCTCGCATTGCGGGTAACGCCTATGTTCTGGATGCAGCCAGTGCGCTGACCGTCTCCGGGATTGACCTGGGTGAGAAACCATCTGTGATCTCCGCGATTGTGAAGTATCACTGTACCCATCGCAGCCAGCGCGGCATCATCGATGCTATGGATATCATTGGCGGTAAAGGGATCTGTCTGGGTCCGAACAACTTCCTGGCTCGTGGTTATCAGGGCGCGCCGATTGCTATCACGGTTGAGGGTGCCAACATTCTGACCCGTTCTATGATCATCTATGGTCAGGGTGCGATCCGCTGCCATCCGTACGTCCTGGCTGAAATGAACGCTGCATACAACGAAGATCAGCGTCAGGCACTGACCGACTTCGACGGTGCGTTGTTTGGCCACGTGGGCTTTGTCATCAGTAATCTGGTCCGTTCTTTCTGGCTGGGTCTGACCGACGGTCGCGGCTCATCTGCACCACGCAAAGATGCAACCAAACGCTACTACCAGCAACTGAACCGCTACAGTGCCAACATGGCCCTGCTGTCTGACATGTCGATGGCTGTGCTGGGCGGCTCACTCAAACGCAGAGAGCGCCTGTCCGCTCGTCTGGGTGACATCCTGAGCCAACTGTATCTGGCGTCAGCTACCCTGAAGCGCTATGCCGATGATGGCTGCAAGCAGGAAGATCTGCCGCTGGTTCACTGGGGTTTACAGGACGCGCTGTATCAGTCTGAGCAGGCAATCGACCAGTTCCTGCGTAACTTCCCGAGCCGTATCGTTGCAGGTCTGTTACGTGTCATGATCCTGCCACTTGGCCTGTCCCGCGTTCAGCCAAGCGACAAACTGGATCACAAGCTGGCCATGATGCTGCAAACGCCATGTGAAACCCGTGACCGTCTGGGTCGTGGTCAGTTCCTGGAAGCGATTGAGAGCAATCCGGTGGGTATGATGGAAGCTGCACTGAAAGACATTCTGGCTGCAGAACCCCTGTATGACCGTGTCTGTCAGGCAGCAGGCAAGAAACTGCCGTTCATGCAACTGGACTTGGTTGCTGAAACCGGGCTGGAACTGAAAGCCATTAATGAAGATGAAGCCGCACTGCTGCGCCGCGCTGAGGCAGGCCGCCTGCGCACTATCAACGTTGATGACTTTGATCCCCAGCGTCTAATCGCCGGTGTTTCCGACATGCAAAAAGACATTGAGGACGCAGCGTAATCTGCTGACACCACAATGAAAACAACGATATCAACAAAAAAGGGAAGCGCAATGCTTCCCTTTTTATTTGCTGTGACCCAAAAGCCTTCAATGTTCCCGCTTACACTTTCATGTCCGGTGGAATTTCCAGCTTCGTTGAATCAGATTCAGGCACAGCAGGCTTGTTCCTTCTTCTTCTGAGCAGAACCCAGACCGCAGCAATCAGTACAATCACACCATTTCCGCCCAGAATCAGCTTCCACACCTGGCTTCTGGCCGCTATCTGTTCTTCCAACCGGCGCTTTTCTTCCTCTAGCCGCGCTTTCTCTTCCTGACGAGCCTTAAACTCTTCGAGATTTTTATCCAGCTGCAGGACGGATGTAATCGCAAAATGGCTCTTCTGTAACGGAAAGACCAGCGGACGCTGCTGGAATGTATCGGTGGCATACAGCCAGCCCGACCAGGCATAGCTCCCGGGCTTTTGCAGATTTGGCACTGTAATTTCCAGGCTTGTCGCTTCTGGCTCTGCCTGATCCTGACTGACCGTCACACTGCCATCCGGGGCTTCCTGTTCAACATGCGCCGACAGCGAGCCCGGTACGATCATACCTTCATCAGAGGTCACCACCAGCTGATGAGATTCTTCCGCGGTTCTGGCCTGAATAAACGCAGATAACAACGGCGGCGGATACACCAGAACCTCCTGCTCGTAAGTGCGCAGGAAAATGCCATTGCCGGAAGTGATTTTCACCCGATATCGGCCGGGCTGAATATCCACCGGGAGCGCTACGGTAAAGACCCCGTCACCCGGAGCTTCATCCAGCCCCAGTCCGTCATCCGCAAACTCCCCCAGCGACAGAGGCGTCGGCAGCGAATCCTCAGCCAGCGTTTCCGGCTGATCCACATATTCGTAGAAATTAACCGACATTTTGACCCGGTCAAGAAAATCACGTTCCTTCAGCAGCTCACCATCCTGGGTCAGCCGCGCTGTGAATTTGTAGCTTTCGTTCTGATAAAGCCGCTCAGGCAAAGGGGCCACATCCAGTTTCAGGTTTGAAAGAACTTTAACCTGATTGTGCTGACTGACCCTGCCGACAGCCTGCCACGGGCCGGGCATTGGATTTTCAATGGTAATAATGTCCATACCTGACTCTTCGTGCCAGGCCACATTGTCCGGATGCCGCCATGGGTAATATTTCACCCCGTCAGGCCTCACCAGAACCACATTCTGGTTCTTGGTTTCCCGTTCCACCACGAAGGCCACCTGTTTGACGGTTGGATCAACCCTGAAGCGGTTATCCAGCCAAGACGCAGCCTGAACACTTTGCGTGCCAAGCAGCGCCGGAATCAATGTAGACAGTAACGCTAGCCTTCGCATAGTTCTCCTATTGACGCCAGAGTGTGACGTCGCCTTTTTTCTCAATGATATCTAAACGCGCTTCGTGCGCTTCTAGTTCATCGGCAGAAGCCCGGATAACCTTTAATGTTTTCCGTCCGCTGGTCAGACGTCGTATGCCACTTTCTGCACCACTGTCACTATCTTCTCCGGTTGCATGCAGTGCCAGCGACGTCTGGCCGCCGGTCATCATCAGATAAACATCGGCCAGAATTTCGGCATCGAGCAAGGCCCCGTGGAGCGTTCGGTGCGAGTTATCAATCCCGTAACGCGAACAAAGCACGTCCAGGTTGTTCCGTTTCCCCGGGAAAATCTTTTTCGCCATTTCCAGGGTATCGGTTACGGAACAGTAATCCGTGGTCTTCCCTATCGACGGGTCAAGCTTGCGGAATTCATAGTCCATAAACCCGATATCGAAGGGCGCGTTATGAGCAACCAGCTCCGCCCCGCGGATAAAGTCCATGAACTCGTGATGAATTTCCGCGTAAGTTGGCTTATCACGCAGGAATTCATCCGTAATCCCGTGGACCGCAACCGCTTCGGCATCAATCGGCCGATCGGGTTTGATATACACATGGAAGGTCCGGCCGGTGAATTTACGATTGATAATTTCCACCGCACCGATTTCCACAATGCGATGCCCTTCGTAGTGAGGGCCGGTCATATTCATACCGGTTGTTTCGGTATCGAATACAATTATGCGTTCATTGGTGGCATTCATAGTATTGGTTATGTCAGACTAAGTTTTTTATCTTAAGACGAATACTACCAAAGATGACCAAGCAGGTAGAAATTTTCACCGACGGTTCTTGCCTCGGCAACCCGGGCCCGGGTGGTTATGGCACAATTTTGCGGTATAAAGGCCATGTCAAAGAACTGAGCGACGGCTTTTTCATGACAACCAACAACCGGATGGAGCTGCTGGCAGCCATTGTCGGACTGGCGAGTTTGAAAGAGTCATGCAGCGTTGATTTGACAACGGACAGTCAGTACGTCCGTCAGGGCATCACCCAGTGGATTCATAACTGGAAAAAACGCGGCTGGAAAACTGCCGACAAAAAGCCGGTCAAAAATGCGGATCTCTGGCAGCAGCTGGATAAAGAAACGCAGCGCCACCAGGTCCGCTGGCATTGGGTAAAAGGCCATGCTGGTCACCCTGAGAATGAACGTTGTGACGAGCTGGCACGACAGGCTGCAGAATCCCCGGTCAAAGATGACCATGGTTATCAGGAAGCCGGATAATTCGTTTCGGTTTAACCTGACTGCTTTTCACTGGCCCGGGTACGGCAGTTCACACTGATTGGTGTCAACTGCCGTCTCAGTTTCCAGCTCGGTTTAATGGGCTTGAGCGGAAAAGTACGTTTTCTGGCCACAATCAGGTACATTCCGCCGATGCCGGATAAGGTGCCGGAAAGCATGCTTTCCGCCCAGGCGGAAAATGCCGGAGACCGGGTCGGCGGCAGTATCGCCAGATTTTCATGAAAGACCACTTCATAGTTCAGTACGCCCAGCCAGTCTTTCACCCGCATCGGCATGAACATCCGGCCAGACCATGGCGCCCGCTTCCGGTTCCAGGGAAACAGCCCCCGTAAACCATGCAGACTGAGCGGATTATAACCGCTGATCAACAGGTAACCGTCATCGACCAGCACCCGGTCGACTTCCCGCAGCAGGTTGTGCGGATCCCGGCAAAAATCCAGCTGATGCGCTAAGACACAGGCATCAAAAGATTTTTCCAGAAACGGCAATGCCATCGGATCCGCCTCCAGATTCCGAAGCGGATTATCGCGATCAATACAAACCTGATGCCGGATGTTACAATGGCCACTGACGAGTTCGCAGCTCAGGCCGCCCAGTTTCAGCAAATGGTAGCCAAACAATCTCGGCCACCACTCGTCCAGCTGGGCCTGCAGCAGTTGTGCCGCCCATTCTCCCTGTACCAGCTGAGACCAGGAATAGGGTGTGTCGATGTATTTTATCGTGCGGGCTGGCTTCATAAATGATGATTCACCACATCAAGGACTGGAGACAATTTTATGTTAACGATGAAGAGCATACCTGCATTTCACGACAATTACATCTGGCTGATCCAAGGGCCGGATAACCGCTGTGTTGTCGTTGACCCCGGGGATGCCACGCCAGTCCTGGCCCGACTTCACGAAGAGTCACTGACTCTGGAGGCCATTCTGATCACCCACCATCATCATGATCATGTCGGCGGAATCAGCGAGCTCAAACGCGCTTTCCCTTCTTGCAATATTGTAGGCCCTGGCAGCGAAGCGATCCCCGGCTTAACGCAATCTGTTGAAGATGGCGACCAGATCGACATATTCGGAGAGCGCTTTATGGTGTTAAGTGTCCCGGGCCATACAGCCGGCCATATTGCATATGTGGGTGATGAAAAGCTTTTCTGCGGCGATACTTTATTTTCCGCCGGGTGTGGTCGCCTTTTTGAGGGTACGCCTGCTCAAATGTACAATTCGTTACAAAAATTAGCAGCCCTGCCCGATGAAACTGAAGTTTTTTGTGCACACGAATACACCAGCAGCAATCTGGCCTTTGCCTTAGTTGCCGAGCAGGACAATCCTCACCTGCAGCGTTACCGGGAAGACGTCAGTCTGCGCCGTGCGCGCGGAATCAGTACCATTCCATCCAGCATGGGGCTGGAAAAACGAGTGAATCCGTTCCTGCGCTGTGACCAGCCGAGTATCAAAAAAGCAGTTGCAGATAAGGCGGTTAATGACAGCGACCTCGAGACCTTCGCCGCTCTGCGCCGATGGAAGGACAATTTTTGAAGGACTGTCACTTGTAACCTGTACCTTCCGCCAAGTATTATCACCTGCGATTTTGGCTAAAGGCAGGTTACATGAAATCCCGATTTTTTTTAGCAAGTGCGCTGCTGTTGGCGGGTTGTCAGATCACAGAAAATTCACAACAAGAATCTGTGGCAACCAATCAAGAAAGTGCAGCCACTGCGCAAGATGACAGTCATTCGACTATCACACAGAATGACACCGATGGTGCCTCTCCGCTTGTCACATCGACACAACCCCAAGTCGCAGCAGAAGAACCTGTGCCCGTGGTCACCCCGCAGGAACAGGATGACGTCTGGCAGCGTGTTGCAATGCAGTTGCGTATTGATGTACCAGATAATAAGCAGGTGAATTATTATCGAAACTGGTACCTGAAACATCCAGGTCATTTCTCCATTGTTTCTTCCCGTGCTGAGCCTTTCCTTTACTACATCACTGAAGCTGTCGAAAAACGTGATATGCCCCTTGAGCTGGCCCTGCTGCCAATTGTAGAAAGCTCTTTCGACCAGTTCGCATACTCCCATGGCCGCGCGGCCGGACTGTGGCAAATTATCCCGGGAACGGGCCGACAGTTTGGCCTGAAGCAAAACTGGTGGTATGACGGCCGTCGTGATGTCGTGCAGTCTACCGAGGCCGCATTAGATTTGCTGGCATACCTCAATCGCCGTTTCGACGGAAACTGGCTTCATGCACTAGCTGCTTATAACTCTGGTGAGGGGCGTGTTTTCCGGGCGATTCGTGAAAATAAAAAAGCCGGAAAGCCGACTGACTTCTGGGCACTGGATTTACCTCAGGAAACCAGTGGCTATGTGCCGAAATTACTGGCAGTAGCTGACATCATTAAGAACCAGGAAAAATATGGTGTCGACGTTCCTTTCATTGCCAATGAACCTGCCGTTGAAACTGTCGATCCCAAGACCCAGATGGATCTGGCAATGGCAGCGAAATACGCAGAGATTTCTCTGTCTGAGCTGAAAGCGCTGAACCCGGCCTATAACCAGTGGGCAACGTCACCTGATGATCAGACCCACCTGCTGCTACCAGCGGATAAAGTCGATACATTCAATCAGGCTTTTGAAAAAAGCGGCCGTCAGGGCATGAAAGTGATCCGTTATCAGATCAAATCAGGAGACAGCCTGAGTGTGCTGGCGAAAACCCACCATACTTCAGTTGATCTGATTCAACGGGCAAACAAAATCGATGGTTCAAGTATTCGTGCCGGTAAATATATCCTGATCCCAGTGGCGATGAACGGCGAAAATGCATTCCCGAGCCTGACCAGCGAAGTTCGCTCTCAGGTCAGTCATGGGGGCGGCTATCGCACAATTTACAAAGTTGAATCCGGTGATAATCTGTGGACCATCGCGAAGAAACAAAAAGTCAGTATTAAAGAGATCATGAAGTGGAATGGGCTGAGCAAAAAGTCTACGCTACAAATTGGTCAGAAGCTGAATATCTGGAAAACCAGTAAAAATGGGGGCGTCATCCGGACTGTGTATTACGAAGTCCGTTCAGGCGATAACCTCAGCGTCATTGCAGATAAGTTCAAAGTGAAACTGGCCGATGTGATCAAATGGAACCAGCTCGGTGACAAAAAGTATCTGCAGCCGGGTCAGAAACTCAAACTGTTTGTTGACGTGACCAAGGTAAGTGTATGACACCCTCAGCAAACCCATTCATTGCCATGCTGGATGTCTTCCGTTCACCGGTAGACTGTTTCACAGCCGTTCATCAGCGCCCCAAATGGGCGCTGATGCCCTACTTACTGCTCATCATGGCGCCTTTCGGCCTCTGGGGCAGCTATTTTAACCAGGTTGATATGGCATGGTTGCAGGAAACCCTTCGCAGCCAGCTTTCAGTGTTGGCTGACGAGAGTCAGCTGCAATGGTTAACGAAAGAAGTCTTACTGGCCGGTGAGATTTTCAGTGACATTTTCGGCCGCACTGCCAACCTGCTCCTGCTGGCATTATGGCTGAACCTGGCGACCAAAAACAGCAGCGCCCCTCAGACCTTTGGGAAATGGCTGGCGGCAAGCTGTTTTATCATGCTTCCCGGACTGATTGGCGATCTCGCGAGCTATCTGAACATCCTGTTCAACCCGACCCAGGCTTTGCCGAACACGGCCGACCTGAACAGCCTGAATGCATTCCTGAAATTGCCCATGGATAACCCCTGGGCTGCATTAGCATCCAGTATTCCGCTGCTGGCTCCCTGGTATATTGCCCTGACCTATATTGTGGTCAGCTTGTGGTGCGGGATTGATCGCGCCAAGGCTATTGTCATCGCTGCACTGCCCTGGCTGTTAGTGCTGGTTGTCTGGCCACTGCTTATTCTGACAACCTGAAGCGGGCAATGATTGGATGATGATCTGAGGCGTCCGTGACAGGCGCCTCTGCTTTTTCCAGCCGCATACCGCGATAAAATAAGTGATCCAACGGCCATCCTAACACTCTGACCCTCAGATCCTGCTCTAACGTTACTTCGTGCAATCCCAGCAGTTCAACAAACCGGGCGAGCACATCCATTCTTTCCTGTCGCCAGGTATTGAAATCTCCAGCCAACAGCACTGGCCCCTTCGCTTTTTCCAGTTCATCCGCTAAGGCTTCAAATTGCGCCTCATATTCCTCAATTCCCCAGGCAAAGTTAATTCCATGCAGGTTCACGACCGTCAAAGTTGTCCCGTCAGAAAGAGGAAAGGTTGCCAGTAAAGCCGATTTTGGCAAACGCAGCCAGGGCTCCATCGCCAAATAAGCACACGTCGTTTTTGCCGGGTTCCGTGATAAATTCATTACGCCGGCTTGTGTATCCAAGAATGAGAAGGCGTTCGCCATGACGACCTGCCACTGAGCCTCTCTGAGGTATTGGTGAAAATCAGCTGTCAGACTCGACTCCTGCAACAGCACAATATCACTTCCATCACTGAAAGCATCTAATGCCGTTCGCCAGTTCTCCCGCTGCTCTTTATAAATATTCCAGACAGTCACTTGCAACTGACCCTGTCGATCGATGAACGCTTCAGGCTCAGCTTCGTAACAGCGAACCTCTGCACGGTCAATGTCAGAACCAACAGTTAACTCCGGCTGCGGCGGCACATGAAATGAAAAGTAGGCTCCGCCTCCGGACAAAATAGCTGCAATTCCCATCAACAATATCAAGCGTCTGAGCATTCACTCTTCCTTTCTTTATTCCTAGATCCAGCTTACAGGATTCCGTCGCAGCCTCTGTTTCACCTGAAAAAGATTCTTTTCACAAGAATGGCTCATAAAGACAGCGCTGCGTTTTCTCCTGCACAATCATCTGCGCATCTTATCACCATGAGATGTACGGATTAACTCCCTGAGGCTCTGTTTCCTCCGAAGATCTTGGAGCAAAGAAGGCTGAAAATTTGAATTCACGATGAGCGCCTACCTTTCAGAACTCAGTCATCAGCAGCACAATTTACGAAGCGCGGATCTGTGGCGTGTTGCTTTGCTAGCCAGCCAAACAGCAAATACAAAAAAGCCTCAGCATAACTGCTGAGGCTTTCGAAGGTGGCAGGGGTGGAGAGATTCGAACTCCCAACACGCGGATTTGGAATCCGCTGCTCTGCCAATTGGAGCTACACCCCT
>NZ_BAAHZP010000022.1:0-50487 GCF_054600795.1 Photobacterium sp. R1 | reverse complement strand
CTCTGGCTCTGGCTCTGGCTCTGGCTCTGGCTCTGGCTCTGGCTCTGGCTCTGGCTCTGGCTCTGGCTCTGGCTCTGCAGTTTGAGCTTCAGCTTCAGCCAGATCCAACTCATTCAGGTGTTCATCGACGGTTTTTTTTTCAGTCAGGTCCAGGGTGTCAAATGACGTCGCTTCGTCAAAATCCGCTATCTCACTCGCCCATGGCTCTTTAACTTCTGAAGACTCTTTATCCAGGGACAGCAGCTCATCAAAAACATCCGAACTGTCTTCGTCATTGTCCAGTTCCGGATCAATCGGCTGCTCCGGTTCGCCTTCATCCAGCAACTCATCCAGTAATACGGTACTGTTTTCTTCCAGCTCAATGGCATTCTGCTCAGGTTCTTCTTCAATCAGCTCATCAAGCAAAACTGTGCTGTTTTCCTCCAGCTCAATCTTGGCTTCTGCTTCTGCGTCCGCATCATCTTCCTCGATCAGTTCATCAAGCAATTCGGTGCTGTTCGCATCAAGATTAAAGTCATCTGAAAGGTCATCCAGCGTCCAGTCTGTGTCTCCTTCAGCCGACTCAGAAACAGGGGCAGGTGATGCGGCGATTTCTGCCAGCAGAGGTTCTTCCTGAACGCTGCTCTCGCGTTCAAAATCTTCCATCAGCTCATTCAGGATGTCCTGATCCAGCATGCCAAGCTCAATGTTGTCGGTCTGTTGACCATTGACACCATCAAGCAGCTCATCAAGAGAAGCCGTAGACTGGTACTGAGGCGCCGGTGGCTCAGGCTGGATTTTCTCTTCTTCCATCAGGCCAACAGCGAGGTCAAAGTCGGTTTCCTCTTCCTCCTGGGTGCTCAGTGGCTTATCCCAAAGTCCACTCAGGCCATCATCAGCTTCCCGCGCAGTAGGCTGGTCGATTTGATCGAGCGCCCGCTCCATGTCCTGCAGGCCAATGGCCTGATCATTGTTCTTGACCGAGATATCACTTTTCGGCAATTCAGTGTCAAAAGCGTCATCCAGACCATCGGTCAGATCCAGCTCGTCAAGATCTACGTCGTTTTCATCGAACAGGTCATCGGAAAATACAGGCTCATCCGTGTGATCTTTGTCGTCAAACAGCGCATCCAGACTGCTGTCTTCAACATCCAGTCCCAGTTGAGGCTCATCGTCATCATCGTAAGAAACCGCGGATGGCAACGTCTCTTTCACCGGCGCTTCCGGTGCAGCAGCCGTTTCTTCTTCCTTCCGGCGACGGCCAAGGAAGAATGCCAGCAGGCCGGCAATCAGAGTTCCGGGAATCAGCGCAGCGCCAGCCAGTGCCAGTGGACTCGAAGCCAGCTTATCGAGCCAGTTTTCAGTCGGCACTGCAACCGCTGGTACCGGTTCCGTCTGGGTTGTTTTCTGCTGAGAGATGAAAGACTGAATTTCACTGCGCAGCTCATCATCCCCCGCCAGTTGCTCTTTCAGCGCACCAATTTCATGCTGCATCTCTGCAAGACGCAGCTTTAACAGATGGTTACTTTCACGCAGTTGGGCCAGCTCTTCATCAGAGACATTGAGTTGATCCTGCAGTGCAACTGCCGCAACGGTGCTCCCCGCACCAGCTGAGGCAACAGACGCAGAAGATTCACCCACTGTTTTCGATGAACTGACAGGCGTACTCACCGGCGCAGTCTGTGCCGTTGATTTTGCAGCCGGCGTTTTTCCTGCGGCACTTTGCCCGGCCGAACTTTTCAGTTCAGCGGCAGCTGTTTTCGGTACAGGCGCAGGTTTTGCTGCCGGTGTAGATTTTGCAGCAGGCGCCGCAGTTGATGACGCTTGTTTTGCGGATGGACCCGCCCCTGAAGCAGTGGTTGCCGTCCGCGAAGAACGGGTGGCACGCGACAGCTCACGGCGTTTCAGATCATCCTCGACACGCTGACGGAATTGATCGGTATTCTCTGCCCGGATTTGCGCCATGGTTGGCATGGTCAGACGACTGCCCGGGATCAGGCCGTGAATATTGTTGTCGGTAAAAGCGTTCGGGTTCGCCCGGAAAATGGCGCCCAGAACCTGATAAATCGAAACACTGTCGTTCGGTTTATACCGGGATGCAATTGACCACAGCGTTTCATTTTCCCCGGTTGGTCCGTAAATACCGACCGAACGGGTAGCCGCAGGTGCGGATGTCCGGACCGGCGTGCTTACCGGAATCGCCGGCGCAGCGACACGCTGTCTGCTGGCCGGGGCAGCACTCACCTGACGTGGCTGAGATGCCGGAAGCGTCTGGGGCTGGCTCTGAGTCTGGGTCTTAACCTTTGATTGAGTCTGTGTCTGAGCCGGTTCGGCTACTTCATCCACAGGCCCCATAATCCGGATCGTATTGGCTTGTACTGCTACCGGTATTTGCAATGCCGCTGAGGCGATAACAACCGGTAGGATCACACGTTTGATTTTATTAGATGAGTCAGACACTGCCTGCTGTCCTCTCTGGCAGAGATAAAAAACGATGGTCTGTTGACCGGGCTGCAAAAACTGAGCTAAAGGCAGGACCAGTCTGTCTGGAATGCTTCGGCCTGTTGCCAGAAAACTTGAACATAGGATGTATAACCACAGGCTTGATGAATAAATACTGTGATTGTTGCGTGCAACGACATGATGTCAATCATCACGCCCTGCTTTTACTGTGAAGATCAAGAAATTGGCGACAGGTATCAAGTGAACGCTTTCCCTTCCGCTTTTTCTTTGACTTCGGGGCGCTGCAGCAGCCAATTTCTGCCACAGCGCCCCGTGACCGGAAAACCCGATCAGGACCTGTGAGTTACAGGTATTCCTGAATCAGTTTTTCAGCAATCTGGACACTGTTCGTAGCGGCCCCTTTCCGGACGTTGTCTGCAACCACCCACATGTTCAGACCACAAGGATGACTGATGTCTTCACGGATTCGGCCGACCATCACATGGTCTTTGCCATTGGCATCCTCAACCTGAGTCGGGAACTCAGTTCCGTGGAATACTTCGACGCCTTCCGCGTTTTCCAGCAGGCTAATCGCTTCTTCAATGATCACTGGCTGGCAGGTTTCAACATGGACTGCTTCAGCATGTCCGTAGAATACAGGGACACGCACACAGGTCGGATTCACGCGAATATTGGCATCACCGAGAATCTTCTGGGTTTCCCACACCATTTTCATTTCTTCTTTGGTGTAGCCGTTATCCATAAACACATCGATCTGCGGCAAACAGTTGAAAGCGATCTGCTTCGGATAAGCTTTGTTTTCAACCGGCAACCCATTCAGCAGCTTGGCCGTCTGCCCCGCCAGTTCATCAATACCGCTCTTACCGGAACCGGATACCGACTGATAAGTCGCAACATTAATCCGGTCAATACCGTATGCATCCTGAATCGGTTTCAGCGCCACCAGCATCTGGATGGTGGAACAGTTCGGATTAGCCACAATATTGCGGTTACGGAAGTCAGCCAGTGCTTCCGGGTTCACTTCAGGCACCACCAGCGGGATTTCCGGGTCATACCGGAAGCATGACGTGTTGTCGATCACCACAACGCCTGCATCCGCTGCAATCGGTGCCCAATATTCAGATGCTTCTGAACCGGCCGAAAACAGCGCTAACTGAACCAGCGTCCAGTCGAAATCATCGACATTGGTGACCCGGACACTCTTGCCCTTAAATTGCAGTCTCTTGCCTGCACTCCGCTCTGAAGCCAGCAGATACAGATTACGGACAGGAAAGTTACGTGCCTCAAGCACCTCGACCATGGCTTCTCCAACCGCGCCGGTCGCGCCGAGAATGGCAATATCAAATTCCTGACTCATGGTGTTTCCTCAACTGTAAAACCTAATTTAGCCAGCGACTCTAACTCAAAACGCCCCTGACCTGCTACCGTCACAGCACTGTATTCGCGGCGATCCCAGTAATTTTTACGCATCCGGTCGAATTCAGCCGCCATGCCCGCATCATCCACGGCATTCATCTTGCGGCGGAACACCCCGTCATCCTTTCTGACATCATAGATCAGTTGGATCAGACTAAATAAAGTGCTTTCATCCCATGCCTGACTCAGGCGGACAAAAGAAACCGGCGCAACCGGCAGCAACTCCGCAGCTTCGACCCGATCATCCAGCTCCAGAAATTCGCAGAAGCTGTTGAAGATCATGGTCGTTCCGCGCGCTTTACCTTCCAGGCCGTACCCGGCGACGTGCGGCGTTGCAAAGGCCAGTAATGGCAATAATTCGCGATCCACCAAAGGTTCCTGCTCAAAAACGTCCAGCACGGCAGTCAGTGCTTTCCCTTCCCCCGACTGCGCTCGCTGCAGCGCCAGCTTCAGGGCCTGATTATCAACCACAGGTCCCCGGGCTGCGTTAATCAGAATCACGTCCGGTTTCATGCGCTCCAGAAAAGATGCATTGACGAGGTGTCGGGTCGGGTAATCACCATCGCTCGTCAGTGGCGTGTGGAATGTCAGGACATCACATTCCTGAAGCAATGTGTCCAGCGTATCAAACTGACGGGGATCGCCTTCGGCTTCTTTCAACGGGTCATTCAGGAAATACCGGATACCCAACGCATCCAGACACCCGGCCAGATAGGTCCCGACATTACCCGCGCCGACGATACCCACCGTTTTATCGAATACAGAAAAGCCTTGCTGCTGCCCCAGGACCATCAGGCTGCTCAGTACATATTCGGCCACTCCCACTTTGTTACAACCGGGTGCAGCCGTATAAGCAATCCCTCTGGCTTCAACCGCCGCCTGATCAATATGGTCCTGACCGGCAGTCGCTGTACCAATAAAACGCAGCTTGTCTGCTTTTGCCAGTAAGTTGACATTTACTTTGGTGACTGAACGGATCATCAGTCCGTCAATATCAACCAGATCATCCGCGGTCAGTGTACGGCCGGGCTTTGCGATCACTTCCCCCAGGCGGCCAAACAGCTCAACCGCATAGGGCATATTTTCATCTACAAGGATTTTCATTCGGGCTCCACATGTGCCAGGAATAGCATTGCGAACTAGCTTGGGAAAATTTCGGCTGATGTCAAGAAAGCACTGAAGTGATCTCCGGCAACCGGTATAAAAAAACCCGGTCAGATTGACCGGGTTAAAATCCAGGATGGTAAAAACACTTGCGCGTGCCGACTTCCGCTCTGTAAACCAAAATCCGCACGGCAATATGTCGCGTCTGAATACTGGCATGAATCAGACCGTGCCTGTTTCATGCCGGCCTGGAAATCTGACCACTCAGGCTCCGCTCAGCGCAGCCTGATGAGGCTCTTAGCCTTCGTATTTTTTAATCACCAGCGTGGCATTGGTGCCGCCGAAGCCGAAAGAGTTCGACATCACAGTCTTCAGTTCTGCTTCACGGGTCTCGCGAACAATGTCCAGACCTTCCGCAGCCGGATCCAGATTCTCAATATTGATGCTTGGTGCGATAAAGCCGTTGTCCAGCATCAGCGTTGAGTAAATGGCTTCGTGTACACCCGCAGCACCCAGGGCGTGGCCTGTCATCGCTTTGGTTGCAGATATCGCCGGGCTGTTCTGACCGAACAGCTCCTGAATCGCACCCAGCTCTTTCACGTCACCCACTGGCGTAGAAGTCCCGTGCGTGTTGATGTAGTCGATGGGTGCATCCAGATCCTGCATTGCCATCTTCATACAGCGAACCGCACCTTCACCAGACGGAGCTACCATGTCGTAACCATCTGAAGTCGCACCATAACCCACGATTTCACCGTAGATTTTGGCACCACGAGCCAGAGCGTGCTCCAGCTCTTCAACGACAACCATACCGCCGCCACCAGAGATCACGAAACCGTCACGGTCTGCATCATAAGTCCGTGAAGCTTTAGTCGGATCATCATTGTATTTGGTCGACAGAGCGCCCATCGCGTCAAACATCATGGTCAGGGACCAGTCCAGTTCTTCACCGCCACCGGCGAAAACAACATCTTGTTTGCCAAGCTGAATCAGCTCCAGTGCATGGCCGATACAGTGTGCAGAAGTCGCACAGGCAGAACTCATGGTGTAGTTCACGCCACGAATTTTGAATGGAGTAGCCAGACAGGCTGACACTGTAGAAGACATAGTACGCGGGACCATATAAGGACCAACACGCTTTACACCTTTCTCACGCAGTGTATCCACGGCTGCAACCTGGTTATAAGAGGATGCACCGCCAGAACCGGCAACCAGACCGGTTCGTTCATTCGAAACCTGATCTTCAGTCAGCCCTGCATCTTCAATTGCCTGCTCCATAGACAAATACGCGAAGGCTGCGGCATCGCCCATGAAACGCATTTTTTTACGATCGATATGATCAGCCGGGTTCATTTTCAGATCACCCCAGACATTGCTGCGCAGTTTCGCGTCTGCAAACTGCTGAGAGAAGTTAATGCCTGATTTGCCTGCTTTCAGAGATTCCAGTACCTCTTTCACATTGTTACCGATACTGGAGACGATACCCATGCCTGTAATTACGGCTCGTTTCATGATGAATTCCTACTGTCATTTAACGCGGATGATAATAACGGGTTTGACAAGCTAAAGTGGTCAGCTTTCCCCGTGATCGGTTACAATCCGCTGCTTATCGTGGTCAATTGATGATCTTTTACCAAAGTTACACGCGGTTAACCAAGGTCAAAGACAAAAAATCATCAGAATATCTAAATTGGAGAGGTTTTCCTTTTGTCCCATTTGTCGCCAAAACAGATAGAAAATGCCGTGCTTGACTGGAATGATGCAGGTACACCGGTTTCGAACGATTTCGATGACGTGTACTTTTCCAATGCGAACGGACTGGAAGAAACACGCTATGTGTTTTTGCAGCAAAACGGACTCCCGGCACGCTGGGAAACCTTTGACCGTCGCCGGTTTGTCGTTGCCGAAACCGGTTTTGGCACCGGCCTGAATTTTCTGGCCGTATGGCAATGGTTCAAAAACTTTCGTCAGAGCAACCCGGATGCTTGTGTCAAAGAACTGCATTTCATCAGTTTCGAAAAATTTCCGGTCACCCGGGACGATCTGATCAAGGCCCATGCATCCTGGCCGGAACTGGCTGAACTTGCCGATCAGCTACATGCCCATTACCCGCCAGCGGTTGCCGACTGCCACCGTCTTGTACTGGAAGACGGCATGATTACTCTGGACCTCTGGTTCGGCGACATCAAAACCTCTCTCCCTCAAGTATGGACCCATCAGGAAGGCTTGGTCGACGCCTGGTTCCTGGATGGTTTTGCACCCAGCAAAAATCCGGAGATGTGGAATCAGAACTTATTCGACGGCATGGCATCTCTGGCACGCCAGGGATGCACCACGGCGACCTTTACTGCTGCCGGTTTTGTTCGTCGCGGGTTAATTGAGGCCGGGTTCGACATGAAGAAAGTCAAAGGCTTTGGCCACAAACGTGACATGCTGGCCGGCACCTACGCAGAACGTCGTCAGGGCGCCAACTTTGCCCCCTGGTACGCCCGTCATCAGGCGGCTGACTTATCGGATATCGCCATCATTGGTGGCGGGATTGGATCAGCCACCACCGCACTGGCCCTGACCCGCAGAGGTGTCAGCGTCAGCCTGTACTGTGCAGATTCGATGCCTGCAGAAGGAGCATCCGGCAACCGGCAAGGAGCGGTTTATCCGCTGCTCAACGGCTCAAATGATGCGCTCAGCCGTTTCTTTGCCCCGGCCTATCTCTATGCCCGCCAGTTTGTGGAACAAGCTGCCCGGTTCAGCGAATTCAGCCACGACTGGTGCGGTGTGACCCAACTGGCTTGGAGTGAAAAATCCGCTGAAAAACTCGACAAAATGCTGAACGGCGGCTTCCCGCCGGAAGTCGTCCATGCGCTGGATATCGCGCAAACTGAAGCCGTAACAGGGATACACAGCGGCCACCGCAGTGTGCATTACCCGTTGGGCGGCTGGCTGTGTCCGCAAGAACTCACCCGAGCTCTGATTCAACAGGCACAGGCTTCCGGCCTGCTGACACTCCATCCGGAAACAGACATCTGCAGCCTTGAGAGAAATGGCAACAAACAATGGACGCTTTCAAGCAAAGATGGTCGCCAGTTCGTCCATAAGACCGTCATCGTCGCCAACGGCCATCGGTTTGAAGATTTTGAGCAGACAAAACAGATCCCAGCCTACGCTGTCCGCGGTCAGGTCAGCCATGTTCCGAGTGAAGGTGAGCTGGCTGCTCTGAAAACGGTACTGTGTTACGACGGTTACCTGACACCGGTCAATCCGTCGACCCGCACCCACTGCATCGGAGCCAGTTACCGCAGAAACAGTATCGACCTGACATTTTCTGAAGAAGAACATACAGATAATCGAACCCGTCTGATGGACTGCCTGCCCGATGCAGCCTGGCCAGAAGCCATTGATTTTTCTGCACAGGATGCCCGGGTTGGCGTCCGATGCGCCAGCCGGGACCATTTACCTTTTGTCGGTGACATCTGCCGGTTTGATGATGTACTCAGCCAGTATGCGACCTTGCGGGAACAGCAAGAGAGTGCGGAAGAGGTCCCTGTTTATCCTGGGCTTTATGCAATGATCGGATTGGGCTCACGAGGACTCAGTTCTGCACCGCTGCTCGGGGAAGTCCTCGCATCACAGCTTTGCGGCGATCCGCTGCCATTGCCAATCAGCGTACTGGATGCACTGCATCCAGGCCGGATGTGGGTACGAAAGCTGTTGAAAGGAAAAGCGGTCGACAGCGCTTCCTGATGACAGAACACCGATGAAAGAACAGCATGAGACATCCCCTCTGCGGATTGATGTCTCATGAAGTCATCACACAGAAAATACTTCCCGGCGCACGGGTCCTGTGTCGCAGCTATTCCTGAGTCGTCACCGGTGGTGAAGTGCTATCACCGCCGCCACCAGTATCAGAAAGCGCCACGCCAATCACGACAGCTGCCACACCGACAGCAACAACCGTTGCCGTTAAACCTCCGGCAGATGCTGCCGAGGCTGTTGTAATACCCGCTGCGGAGCCTTTGGAAGCCGCCGTTGATGAAGCGACCGTCGAGGAAGAAGAAGTTACCGATGATGAGGATGTTGCCGATGCTTCTGCTGCGGTTTGCGCTGCAAGTGCCCCCGCATTCATCAACCCGGCAACTGTAAGCGCAATCACAAGAGTTCTCATTGCTGCCCCTGACCAACAAAAAAAGTAGGTATTTTCAGTATAGTCAGGGATGGGAGAAATCTGTGATCTTCATAGAGGTTTTAGGGCAAGAAAAGCACGCATCCTGCCCTAAGTTGCGGCATCTGATTGATTAATCAGAGCCAAATAAATCACGTGTGTAGACTTTGTCCGCTACTTCATGTAGTTCATCGGACATTCGGTTCGAAACAATCACATCCGACATTGCCTTAAACTCCTCCAAATCATGAATCACTCTGGAGTTAAAGAACTCGTCTTCTTTCAGTACCGGCTCATAAACGACCACCTCAACCCCTTTGGCTTTGATGCGTTTCATGATCCCCTGAATCGAAGAAGCACGGAAATTATCTGAACCACTCTTCATGATCAGACGGTAAACACCAACCACCTTCGGCTTCTTGCTCAAAATGGCTTCAGCAATAAAGTCTTTGCGTGTCGAGTTTGCATCGACGATAGCGCGGATAATATTATTCGGCACGTTCTGGTAGTTTGCCAGCAACTGCTTGGTGTCTTTTGGCAAGCAATATCCGCCATAACCAAAAGACGGGTTGTTATAGTGATTACCAATACGCGGATCCAATCCGACCCCCTCAATGATCTGGCGGCTGTCCAGTCCGTGCGCAGCAGCATAACTGTCCAGTTCATTGAAATAAGCTACCCGCATCGCCAGGTAAGTATTCGAGAAAAGCTTCACCGCTTCCGCTTCTGTCGAATCGGTAAACAGCACCGGAATCTCTTCCTTTTCAGCCCCTTCAATCAGCAGATCAGCAAAGACTTTTGCACGCTCTGATTGCTCGCCAACAATGATTCGGGAAGGATACAGGTTGTCGTAAAGTGCTCGCCCTTCACGTAAAAACTCAGGCGAGAACAAGATGTTCTCAGTCCCCATTTCCTCCTGAATGCGCTGGGTATATCCCACAGGAATCGTGGACTTAATTACCATGACCGCATCAGGATTGATTGCCATCACATCTCGGATGACAGACTCCACCGATGAAGTATTGAAGTAATTCGTCACCGGATCGTAATCCGTCGGGGTAGCAATAATGACAAAATCAGCATTGCTGTATGCAAGCGTTTTATCTGTTGTTGCCGTCAGATTCAATTCACGATGTTCGAGGTACTCGCTGATTTCTTTATCAACGATTGGAGACTTTCTTTGATTGAGAAGTACAACTTTCTCTTCGACAATATCCAGCGCAATAACCTGATGATGCTGGGCCAGCAATACAGCATTTGACAAACCCACATAGCCTGTTCCCGCTACTGTTATTTTCATTATCCTTCCTCAAACTTGGTCGATATAACACCAATGATAACTTTGTCTCAATCTTTAGTAATGGCTTTGCTAATGGAGTCCACCCCGGGCATGTTCAGCCATGAAATCATGCGTTCAAGCTATCACGGTATTTTTTCAGAGACTAGAATATCGAAAGACTCCCCTGATGCAAGCAATGACTTAATCCGGGGTCAGGTTTGCGCAAACAATCACCTTCGCATCCGGTTTAATCTTCCTGAGACGCTTTGCCAGCGCTTCTTGCGCCGGTCTGTCGCCATGTACCAGACGAATTTCATTAGGCCCCTGTTCAATCCCTCTGACGAAACGAACCAGATCATTCTGATCCGCATGCGCAGAATACCCGGTCATCGTATGCACTCTGGCTTTCACTTCAATTCTGCTGTTGTGAATCATCACGGTCTTTGCCCCATTCTGAAGTTCACGACCCAGTGTTCCCCGGGCCTGATAGCCAATCAGCAGCAAGTCTGTTCTGGGATCAGGCAATAATGCTTCCAGATAACTCATGATCCGTCCTCCCGTACACATACCACTGGCGGCCACAATGACAGCTGGTTCACCACTTGCTTTCAGGCGATTAACCAGTCCAATGTGGTCGCTGTGTTCATCTATCTGTGTACATTGGTCAAAATCAAGCGGGTGACGGCCACTGTCTAATCTGGCTTTGGCCTCTTTCGCCCACAATCGCTTAAATCCCTGATAGGCCAGAGTAATTCTCATAGCCAATGGCGAATCCAGAACAATGGGTAACGACAACCAAGGACTGTTCAATCGGGCATTCTGGCTTTCCCCCGTCACTATATTTTCCAAATCAAACAGCAGCTCCTGCGTCCGTCCAAGACTGAAGGCCGGAATGAGAATCGCACCACCATCCTGCAACGATTGCTCGACAATTTTTTTCAACGCCTGTTCACGGTTCTCCACTCCGGGATGTCGTTTATCGCCATACGTACTCTCCAGCACTAAGACATCGGCATGCGACGGCGGTACAGGATCCACTAAGAGCGGTGTATTGCTGGGTCCCAGGTCACCGGAAAACACGACTTTCTGATGTTCAGGCAGAGTTAACTCAACATATGCAGAACCTAAAATGTGCCCTGCCTGCCGAAAGAACAGGCTCACATCCTGCCCGTCCGGCAGCATAATTTGAGCCCGACAGTCAAAAGGAACAGGTTTAAGTTGTGAACGAACCAGACGAATAAAGGCTTCGCATTTTTCATCACTCAGCCCTAGTTGCAGTTTCAGGCCATCTTCAAGCATGAGGGGCAACAGCGATGCGGTAGCCTCCGTCGCATAAATCGGCCCACGAAAACCGGCTGCAAGTAACCAGGGAATTCTGCCCACATGATCAATATGGCAATGTGTAAGAATAAGTGCCTTGATTGGCTCAACAGGAAAAGTAATATCGTTGCCGACTCTGGCCTCCTCCCCCTGAAATGCGCCGCAATCAATTAACAGACTGTATTTTCCTAACTGTAGTTCGTGACAGGAACCGGTCACTCCGTCCCTGGCACCATGGTGTAAAATCTTCACCTGATTCCCCTGGTGTTTTATTCGTTGTTAAATTACTCACTCCAGCATGACAAAGTTACTAATAGGTGGAACGTTAATAGCAAAATTGCGCGACTGAATTCACGAAAAACTTCATCAGTAAACACGAATTAATGCCAAAATTCCGACAATTTAGTCATTAGCACCATCACTAACAACACTCCCATCAATAGTGAATAGGCGAATAAGTAACCATGAGTTCAGTGTAATTGTTAATTGCATACATGAAGGCTTTTTATTTCAACACCCAGAAAACCACAAGCCATTGATTCAAATCACATAAAAATGAAATGTCGAGTGAAATGTTATGGGGAAATCCAACCTAAAATAAAACACCTCAAGCAAACAGACTCGCATAAATATGAAAGTAAATGTCATGGAAAAGTCACGTTTATCAACCAAAACTCACTCAATATTGTATTCCCTGATTTCACACCCGTTCATTCATCTAATTTTCTTCAGTTATCGCATTCAATATCATCATTTCCTACGACTGAAGTATTGATAATATTTCAGCCGTTTTCTCTTCCATCAACGTGATATCCCCTCTGGATTCGACATTCAGGCGAAGTAAAGGCTCCGTATTAGAGGCACGCAAATTCAAACGCCATTTCGCAAAACTCAGGCTAATACCATCCGTGGTATCCACATCTAAAGCATCAGGTGCAAAAACAGCACATACTTTTTGAATCGCAGTTTCTGTATCGGCTACTGTCAGGTTAATCTCTCCCGATACCGGATAAGCCTGAATTCTGGCAGCCACAATTTCGGACAGAGGCTGTTCTTTCACTGAGAGCAACTGAGTCACCAGCAACCAGGGAATCATTCCGCTGTCACAATAAGCAAAATCACGAAAATAATGGTGCGCACTCATCTCACCGCCGTAGACAGCATCCTCCTGCCTCATACGTTCTTTGATGAAAACATGACCCGTTTTTGACTGAATCGCCTGCCCACCAAAATGATCGACAATCTCCATCGTGTTCCAGATCAGCCTGGGATCATGAATAATTTTGATTGCCTCCCCTTCAGACTGCTGCAAAAAAGCCTCCGCCAGTAAACCCACGATGTAATAGCCTTCAATAAACTCTCCGTATTCATCGAACAGAAAACAACGGTCAAAATCACCATCCCAGGCAATACCCATATCTGCCTGATGTGTGATCACAGCTTCTGATGTTGCCATACGACATTCAGGCAACATCGGATTCGGGATCCCATTCGGGAAGTTGCCATCTGGGTGGTGGTAGATTTTCACAAACTGAATCGGGAGCTGTAACTGGCAAAAGCGGGCTTCCAGTGCATCGATTACATGACCTGCAGCACCATTTCCGGCATTAACCACCAGCTTCAATGGCCTGATTTTATTGGGAGAGATATAGGATATGAGATGTTCAATGTAAGCATCCAAAATGGATGTCTGACTCAGCATTCCCTGCCGGTCAGAAAGAGCAAACTGATTGCTCTCGGCCAGTTGTCGGATTTCCGCCAACCCACTGTCATAACTGATTGGCACTGCCTCCTTACGAACCAGCTTCATCCCGTTATAATTGCCAGGATTATGGCTAGCCGTGACTTCTATCCCGCCATCCACGTCCAACGTCTGGGCTGCAAAATACACTTCTTCCGTTCCTGTCAGACCCAGATCAAGTACATCGGCGCCAGCATCCATCAGCCCCTTTCCCAAGGCTCTTTTCAGTGCAGCCGTAGTCAGTCGGGCATCACCACCAACGGCAACACGTTTGGGCCGGAAATACTGTCCATAAGCCCTGCCGATCCGGTAGGCGATATCTTCATTCATCTCAAAACCCACTTCACCGCGGATATCGTAGGCTTTGAAACATGTAAGAGATTCCATTGCGTCTCCTTGGCAATCACTAATCAGGATGCAGTCATTTCCTGCCATATCGGTCTTCAAACCGGACAATATCATCCTCACCGAGATAACTGCCTGATTGTACTTCAATCATTTCAAGCGGGATTTTTCCAGGATTTTCCAGAGCATGAATTACGCCAATCGGAATATAAGTCGATTCGTTTTCAGTCAGGAGCCAGGTCTTATCACCCTGAGTGACTTTCGCTGTTCCGGAAACAACCACCCAGTGTTCAGAGCGGTGATGATGCATCTGCAGAGACAGCTTTTCACCCGGATTGACCGTAATATGTTTCACCTGGTGGCGAAGGCCATGGTCGACCTGTTCATATTTACCCCAGGGACGATACACTTCCCGGTGAAACTCAAGTTCCGGACGATGCGTCTCCCTGAGCTGCGCAACGATGGCTTTGACTTCCTGCACTTTGTCCTTTGCTGCAACTAAAACTGCATCCTTGGTTTCAATGACCACCACATGCTCCAGTCCGATGGTGGCGACCAACCGGCTGTCAGCCCGAATATAACTATGCCGGGTCCCTGTCGTCAGGACATTACCTTGAACGACATTGTATAACTCATCTTTCTTGCCTAACTCCCATAAGGCAGACCAGGCGCCTACATCACTCCATCCGGCGTCCATCGGCACCATAACCGCTGAGTCCGTTTTTTCCATCACCGCATAATCAATGGAATCAGACGGGCAGGCTGCAAATGCCTGACGATCGACACGGATAAAATCTTTATCCACCTCAGGGGACTGGACCGCATGCTGGCAAGCAGACAAAATATCCGGGCGATATTTCCCCAGTTCCTGAAGATAGGCCGACGCTCTGAATAAGAACATGCCACTGTTCCAGTAATAGTGGGCGCTGACTAAATACTCTTTCGCCGCATTCAGATCCGGTTTTTCAACAAACTGAGCGACTTCGTAACCAGCTCCTGATGGCTCACCGCGCTTAATGTAGCCATAGCCGGTTTCAGGAGATTGCGGCGGAATACCAAAAGCAACTAGTTTCCCGGATTCAGCAAGTGGTATGGCTTGCTCAACAGCCGCCACAAAAGCTTCATGGTTTTGAATACAATGATCAGCTGCAAGAACCAAAAGGAGGGGATCTGTTTCTTCGAGTGAAACCGCAGACGGGCACTCACTCGTCAGCAACGCAGCCAAAGCTATCGCCGGTGCGGTATTTCTGCCTTCAGGCTCAAGAAGAAAGCGATGCTTACCGATACCACAATGCCGTAATTGTTCAGCAGCAATAAAGCGGTGACTTCCCTGGCAAATGACTAATGGTGGCTGATGGTCCAGCCCGTCAAGGCGCTGAATGGTCTGTTGCAAAAGCGTGAAAAGTTGATCAGGAGCAGCAGAGGACAATTGCTTTTCTGATGACGCAATAAGTGACAAGAATTGTTTCGGGTATTGCTCCCGGGATAACGGCCACAACCGACTGCCTGTGCCCCCCGCCATAACGACTGGCAAAATCTGCATATCACCTCCCTTTCTGCAACTTGTTCAGCCTCAACCGGACTTTATGAATTGAGTTTTTTGTTCCGGGAACGTCTTACGAAAACAAGTATAGACAAGCCAGCGCCTGTAGGAATGATGAAAAGCATGACTTCAAATACTGCGAGAGAGCCTTAAATTTCTAAAAGAATTGAACAGAAGTAATAATTTACTAACCGGACATCTTTTCTCCTCTTCCTAGACTTGCGAAATCTTGGTAGTCTTTCGACGTTTTGACAGCTTTCGGAATTGAGCATGTTTGCAGATTTTTTCTTTGTATTTTTTTCCTCGTTCGCTGCACTTTTTTTACTCCGGAAGGTCGCAAAACGTGTGGGTTTGGTTGATCAGCCCAACGCAAGAAAGCTTCATGACGGAGCCGTGCCCCTTGTCGGCGGCTTGGCTATCTGTATCACGCTGGCTCAGTTCCTGTATTATTCTCCCAGCATCCTCGATGATGCCGGACTGTATACCCTCTGTATTGTCATCCTGACTGTCGTTGGCGCTTTAGATGACAAATTTGATGTCAGTTTCAAGATCCGGTTATTAATCCAGGCAACCCTTTCGGTCTGTATGATGTACTTTGCCGGACTGGAACTACACACCCTGGGAAATATGGTAGGATTCGGTAAAATTGATTTGGGCATGTTCGGGTATCTGGTCACCGTACTGGCAGTCATAGGTGCAATCAATGCCTTCAATATGGTGGACGGTATCGATGGACTGCTAGGCGGATTATCTATCGTGACTTTCGGCGGACTCGGCATCATGCTGTTCCACGACGGGCAGCTTTCACTGGCCTATCTCTGTGCCATTATTATCATCACCATCATCCCTTATATCCTGCTGAATCTGGGCGCATTTGGACGAAGACGCAAAGTCTTTATGGGAGATGCTGGTAGTATGCTCATTGGCTTTACCGTAATCTGGTTTTTGTTGCTTGCCAGTCAGAATGGCAGCCGCCCGCCTCTGCGGCCTGTGACCGCGCTATGGTTGATTGCCGTCCCCCTGATGGACATGGCAGCCATCATGATCCGTCGTATTAAGCGCGGAGACTCTCCTTTCAAACCTGACCGGGAGCATCTGCATCATATCTTCCAGCGCCTGGGATTGAATTCCACTCAAACACTGATTGCTATCTGTACTATTGCAACTTTACTGAGCGGCGTGGGTATCTATGGTGAAATCGCTAATGTACCAGAGTATGTGATGTTCTGGCTTTTTATTGTCGGCTTTGTCGTCTACTTCATTCTGTTATCGAAAGCAGAAAAAAGAAACACAGCTGTGAATGCTTAATCTACCGTGCAACCACATTCACTAATTCCTGTGAGAGCTGATTGAAGGGCGTTAAAAACACCTTTTTTCACACAAACTGATCTTAAACCGCATAATAATAAGTAAGTCTCAGTTTAATTCAATCTATCTACAATTCATGACGCCATAGTATGGATTAGCATACAAACAATCTTTCAATGGCAGGAATCATGACGACTAACGATCACATCCTTCGCTTTAAAGACTACTGGCAACAGATTTTCGCGTTTGTTCTGGAAATTGGATTTTTATTGCTTTGGGATGTGATTTACCAGCTTGCTCAGCTGGATAAATTTGATAAAGAAGCGAAGCAGCTTCGCAGAGAAGACAGATCAGATAGCCTGCAGTAAGAAAGAAAAAACCCAGACCGAGGCCTGGGTTAATGCGATGAGCATTCATAAGATCACATCCGACGACTCTCTCGAATGTCCTGACTTTATTGCTCAGAAGGAACTTGTTCCGGAGCTTTTGGCTGTGCTCGTCCTGTCAGACGATGAATCCAAGTCGTAATACGCCAGATATGGCTTATGACTGCAAAGTACACACCAAACATTAACAAGAAACCAATCAGCATGACCGTTTCGTTAATTTGCGCCAAATCTGACCATATCCCAATCATCGCCATCGTCGCTGCCAAACTGCAAATCACAATCAAAGTCATGAATGGTGATAACCCAATCCGCTGGCAGATATGATGCAGGTGTTCCCGGTCTGGTTTGAACGGTGACTGTCCTTTACGAATCCGGCGGATCATAATCGTCGCCATATCCATCAACGGCAGCGCAATTAACCAAAGTGCAGTCACAGGTCGCATCGCACTTTGTGCACCAGCTTGCGTCGCTTCCAGTAATAACCAAATTACCGTGAATCCAATAAAGATACTGCCAGCATCCCCCATGAAGACCTTAAAACGACGCCCTAGCGGAAAACCCAGATTCAACATGATATAGGGAACCATTGCCGTCACAATCAGGGTACAAATGGTAAACAGTTCAGTATCTCCGGATACATAAAACACATAGCCAAGTGCCGCAAAGCTGACTGATGCCAGACCACCAAGCAAGCCATCGATGCCATCCACCATGTTAAATGCGTTGATCGCACCAATAACTGCCAAGATAGTTAATGTCGAACTTAGTACGACTGGCAAATCGAGAGGGAAATTGCCAAGCATATAACCTAAATCATGCAGACTTTTCTCACCTATGAAAATCATCACCAGAGAGACACCAGCCTGTACCAAAAGTCGAAGTTTAAAGCTGATGTCGTATCGATCATCAACAACACCTATCACGACCAACACAGAAGCACACCCCAGATACAACCAAGGGTTTTGTGGAAATAAATCAAACAAGCAGAAAGCAATTGCAAGTGTCATAAATATAGATACACCACCGACCAACGGAACAACACCTTGATGGTGTTTTCGTTCATTGGGTGCATCTACTAGTCCGATACGTTTTGCAATTTTCCTGCAGATAAACAAGCTGCAAAAGGACATTAAGAAGGCAAATAGGAATGCAGAGGTCATGGCATATTCTCTTACGGATATAGATAAAAAACTATCCATGCGAAATTATAGAAACACTATAATTAACTTAACTGATATGATCTAATAAATTAATTTTAGAACCAGCATGATTTAATTATTATCAAAAGAAGGGAATACTTTTGCATGCACTTCATCAAAAGGTCCCTCTTTCACTTCCAGCATTAATGCCCTCTCTGACAAACATTCGACACTATGAATAAGTCCAGGCTTAAGCTCAATCATTGGAATCACATCATCTGAACTAATAAAAATCCTATCAACAACAATACCTGAACTATTATAAAAAACAAGAACAACCTTACCTTTTATCACTGTAAACAGTTCCCATTGATGCGATAATTCATGATAATGTGGTTCAACAAAACTACCTTTAACCATTGCTATTAGTAGTCGTTGAACTTTATCCTCATGCGATTTATGTAATAGTAAATGAGCTCGTTTTCTTGAAGAGGATTCAGCTGAACTGAACAAAGCATCAATTTCATTGTCATTTATTTTATTCATAAATCTCTTCTTCATGATTTTTTATTCAGGGAATTGATTATGTCTTTAGCTATTGATGAAACTGCAAACTCTTTCTCAAGTAAATTTCTTGCATTTGATCCAAGCTTATTTCTGTATTGATTACATTGATATAATTTTTGAGCAGATTCAAACAATAATTCATTTTCCCCATTTACATGAACATGCCCAGCTTTAAACTCATTTACGAGTTCTTTAAGATCATTACCTGAATTAACACTTCCTAGAATGGGTAATGCTTCTACCATATAACCCAACAATTTCCCCGGAAAATTATGTGCTGTGTGGGCTGATGATAAAGAGAATAACCCAACATCAACTTCGGAGAGTATTAGTTTAAATTCTTCCTGACTAACAGAAGGAATATAAGTAAAATTATTTAACTTCCACTCTTGAGATAGCTTTAAAATAAGTTCGACTTCATCACCCTGACCAACAAATAAGAAATGAGCCTTTGGATATATCATCATTCTCCGTGCCAACCGAACCAAATTGGCCATATCTTGTGCATGACCAATATTACCGCCATAAAAAAAGATAACTTTATCTTTTAATCTCAAGCGTTCACGAATTGATACATAACCATCCGGATAATTAATAACTGGAATCAAACTTGCCCAATTTCTCAGAACATGACAATTGTAATGATTATAATCCTGTCGAAAAACCTCAATGTTCCTCTCAGACATTAAGCCAATAAAATTGGCCTGATTATAAGAGTGCCTCTCAAATAATCTAAAATATTTTTCTATAAGCGATCCTTCGCGTATCATTCCTGCATCAATAACCCAACGCGGAAAGAGATCTCTCAATATCAAATAAGATGGACACAGACAAATATTTTTTATTCTTTTAACAAGTGCACCCAAAAATATTGAAGGTGAGTAGTAAATCACTCCATCAAAACTATCTGAATAAACTTTTCCTTTAATCGAGGACCAAGCACTATATGATAAACGTGATTCATTAATTGCACGCTTAATTTTTCCAACATCCTTAATCGGTGAGCTCTTATAGCGCCAAACGGTAACACCTTCATAACACTCCATCAGTAACTTTTCTTTTTGATTAAAGCCTGGTGTTATTACTGTTACGTAATGACCTTCTCTCATAAGCTGCTGAGCCAGCTCATGAAACATCTTTGCCCCAACACGTGTACTATCAGGTAAGTAATCATCAATCAATAAAGCTAATTTCATTAATACTCTTTCCAGACAACACGCCTAACGTAATCTGTGTAAGAATGGATAATTCTTACAACTTTATCCGAAACATTAGGCATTGAATAATCTGATACTTGACGTAATAATCGTTCTGAACCTGATGGTTGGGTTTCCAAAATTTTCAATGCCTGCATTACCCTCTCAACACCGAGACCAACCATCATTACGGATGCTTCTTCCATACCTTCTGGACGTTCATGAGCTTCACGTAAGTTCAATGCTGGGAAGTTTAATATTGATGATTCTTCGTTAATTGTACCGCTATCAGACAAAACAGCCTTAGCTTTCATTTGTAAATGGTTATAGTCATGAAAACCTAAAGGCTTAAGTAAGTGGATATTCTGATGGAAATCAATTCCTTGAGCTTCAATACGATTGCGAGTTCTAGGATGCGTTGAAACGATTACAGGCAACCCATAGCAACTTGCAACTGTATTCAAAGTCTCAGCCAGTTTTTTAAGCTGTTTAGGTGAATCCACATTCTCTTCGCGATGTGTACTAACAAGGAAAAACTCGCCTGGTTTTAAGTTTAATCGCTCTAAAACATCTGATGCCTCAATCCTAGATTTATAAAAATTCAAAACTTCGAACATCGGACTACCAGTCTTAATCACCCTATCAGCAGGAATACCTTCTGCTAGTAAATAATCTCTGGCAATAGTACTGTACGTTAAATTGATATCTGCAGTGTGATCAACAATACGTCTGTTTGTTTCTTCTGGAACGCGCTGATCAAAACAGCGATTACCCGCTTCCATATGAAAAATTGGTATTTTTCTACGTTTAGCAGGCAACGCAGAAATACAAGAGTTTGTATCCCCTAAAACAAGCATTGCATCAGGGCTGATTGCTTCTAAAACTTCATCGACCTTAATAATAACCTGACCAATGGTCTCTGCCGCATTTTTTCCCGCAGCACTTAAAAAATAATCAGGCTTCTTAACACCCAAATCATCAAAAAAAACCTGATTCAATTCAAAATCATAGTTCTGACCAGTGTGAACTAAAATATGTTCACAATGCTCATCTAATTTAGCTAAAACTCTTGACAGCCGAATAATTTCTGGCCTTGTACCTACGACAGATACGACTTTTAATTTTTTCACTTCAATGGTCTCGCAATAGTATCCGGTACATCTCTATCAAAAACTTCATTCGCCCAAAGCATGACTACTAACTCATCCCCACCAACATTAGTAATATCATGACTCCAGCCAGGAACAGTTTCGACGATTTCAGTCTTCTCTGATGATGTGGTTATTTCGTAAGTTTCACCAGTGATAACATGTTCAAATCTAAATTTAGCCATTCCCTTTAAAACTAAAAACTTTTCGTTTTTAGAATGATGGTAATGCCCACCACGTGTAATACCAGGGTGTGCTGTAAAAAAAGAGAATTGACCTGACTCTTTTGTCTTTAGCATTTCACAGAAAATACCACGTTCATCAGCATAACTTGGCACAGTATAAGTAAATTGTTTTGGTGAAAAATAACTTATATAAGTCGAATACAACGCTCTGACCAGCCCCTGCCCTACATGCTCTGTAATTAGAGAATTTCGGCTTGACTTAAACAATCGAATCGTCTCGGCGACACTACCAACAGTTGTCTGATATTCTGGGTGTACTGTTTTGAAACCAGGCTGCTTATCCCTACTAAGTAGAGAAATTAGCTCATTACAAACATCATCAATATAAATCAGATTGACAGATGCACTGGGATCATGAATGTTGATATCAATATCGTTAGCAATATTATGACAAAAAGTTGCAATAAATGAGTTGTAATTGGGTTTACACCATTTTCCAAACACATTAGGAAAACGGTATATGAAATAATCAGCCCCAGTACTTTTCCCGTAAAGCTCAACTTTTTCTTCGGCAATTTTTTTACTTAAACCATAAGGCGTATCATTTGTTGCTTGCATTGATGAGCTAACCATTAATGGTGTTTTACTCCCATTTTTAATTAACTCTTTGACAATAAACTCAGTTAAATCTGTATTACACTTTAAGAATTCAGATTCATATTCAGTTCGATTCACTCCAGCTAAATGAAAAACAAAATCGGCATCTGCTAATGCGGAGACTAAATCATCTGAAGTTGAAGAAGAGCCAAGCAGAACAAGGTTAGTATATCCACTTTCATTTAATCTTAGACAGAGGTTTTTGCCAATAAATCCGTAGGCACCTGTAACTACAATTTTCATATTAAGCATCCAATTCGTACTGTTCACCTGCACACATAGCTCGGATAAAAGGAAGCTTTAATAAGAGTGCTTTCATTCCAGCAACATCTAGTCGTTCAGTATTATGTGAATTATAGTCTTCAAACTCTGAAATTCTTGTATCACCATCTTCCACAAATTTTCCATAATTAAGATCACGTAAGTCAGGTGGAACACGATAATAATCGCCCATATCGGTTGCGGCAACCATTTCCTCACGACTTAAAAGAGCTTCATAGAGTTTTTCTCCATGACGTGTACCAATGATATTTATCGGGTGTTCATTAACATCGAGCATTTCCCGTAGTGCTTTCGCAAGAGTTTCAATAGTAGCTGCAGGTGCTTTCTGAACAAAAATATCACCACTATTACCATGCTCGAATGCATATAAAACCAGATCAACCGCATCTTCCAATGTCATCATAAACCGGGTCATATTTGGGTCAGTAATGGTCAAAGGTTTCTTTGCTTTAATTAAGTCAACAAACAACGGAATTACGGAACCCCTTGATGCCATCACATTTCCATAACGAGTGCCACAAATAACCGTTTTAGACTCATCAACATTTCGAGACTTTGCCACCATGACTTTTTCCATCATAGCTTTTGATATCCCCATTGCATTAATAGGGTATACTGCTTTATCAGTACTTAAACAAACTACACGTTTAACTTTGTTAGCTATTGCTGCTTCTAATACATTTTCAGTTCCGAGCACATTAGTTTTAACTGCCTCCATCGGGTGAAATTCACAGGAAGGTACTTGTTTCAATGCGGCGGCATGATAAATAAAATCAACACCTCGGGTTGCAGTCAAAATACTATTGTAATCTCTCACATCACCAATATAAAACTTCAGCTTAGGATTATTATATTTCTTCCTCATGTCATCTTGTTTTTTTTCATCACGAGAAAAAACACGTATTTCTTTAATATCAGTATGTAGAAATCTATTTAGAACAGCATTTCCAAAAGACCCTGTACCACCAGTAATTAATAAAACTTTATCTTTAAACATTCTTATTTTTCTCTCTCAAATATTTTAGAGTCTACCAGAAATCTATACCAAAAAGTTTGCAAGAAATAAAAAATTAATCCCTGCCTTCCATCAAGAAACCCTACTTTAAAAATATACCTATAAATAAACATAAGGAAAGCTCTTAAAAACATAGGAGCTCTGTAATACTTCTCTTTCAGTTTTCTGGTTTTTTTTGCTGCACCTAAATTAGACGTTTCATCTTCTTTCGATAACATCTTATAATACTCGTTCACTTCTTTTTCTGAGTATTTATTATGTTTATCTATCCAAAAAGATAGCGATGATAAGTTATCATCAATAAAATCATTTCTTAAAAAATCAGTCTTACCAGAAAGTAGAACCATATGTTCATCCATCTCACGATTTTCACATATAGCTTTACCCTTCCTCCATAGTCTCATCAATACTGTTGGATAATAACCGCCATGTCTCATCCAGCGTCCCATAAAATATGTACGCCTTTTGATATTAAACCCATTAATATCATTAGGAACACCCCTAGAAAATAACTCTTTTAATTCAAGAATCAACTCTGGAGATAAATATTCATCCGCATCAATTCTGAATATAAATTCATTCTTGAATTCAATATTTTGAAGCGCCCAATTGATTTGATGAGAATGATTCACCCATTTATTTTGGTAGAATCTCGCTCTATTATTTTTTACTAGAACTTCAGTTTGATCCTGAGAAAAAGAATCAACTACAACGATATCATCAGAAACGTTTAAAATTGATTGAATGCACCTTTCAATATGTAATGATTCATTATAAGTTATTATAAGAAAGCTAATCATATTTTATTCCGTTTATAAACATATCAACAAAAACATTATTCGCCTTGATATAAGCTGGTTTGTAAGCACTAGAGTCAAATAAGTAATCTTTCATTTTCATTACTGTATCTTCGACATTAGCTATATCTATATAATTACAGTCCCCAATTACATCATTAACAAAGTTAAGATTTGGAGCAAAAATAGGTAATTTAAGCATTGCTGCTTCAATTAATGGTAATCCAAAGCTTTCTAGAATTGATGGAAATATTAAAGCAGAAGAAGCTCGATATACATCAACGATTTTTTCAAATGGTAATAATCCCAGATTTTCAATAGAAACAATTCTTCTTTTGTTTATTACATTTATTTCATTCAAAATGTTCTCATAGCGTTCTTCATTTGGAACGGTTACTATTACTTTGCAAGGTATCTTCAATGTAGATAAACGAGAAAGGCAATCAAATAAAAAATCATGTTTTTTATGTATACTAGGTAGACCAATGAAGCAGAAATCATATAGTTTCTCAACTTTCTTGAATTCCAATTCCTTATAAAATGGTAATATAAGAGATTCTTTATTATAATAGGATATAATCTCTTTTTTCATAGACTCTGTCTGACAAGCCACATGAGAAACATTATGAATAAAAAACCGAATATATAATTTTAATAATGATATCTTTACTTGCTGTTTGAAATTAAGATGTTTATAACAAGTTCTTTTTTTTACTAGATATGCATTATGTATATACAAGATTGAGTTTTTAACTTTATTTAGAGGTGGGAGATTACCAAAAAACAGAACTCTTTCATATTTTTGATAAATCAGTAACGAAAAAAAAAGGTTTCTTCTTTTTTTTACCATTACATTGTTGCTCAAATATATTTTATTTAAATCTAATTTCTCATGAATATACAAGTCCACTATAATGTGTTTTTTAGTTAATTCAGATAAAAGCTCATTAAGCAAGACTAAAGCTCCTCCTGTATTAACATTCACCGCACTTATGGCTATTTTCATCACAAACCTTTCGTTGACTTTGTCAGCTTAACTAGCATCCATTTAAGAAAAATAAGTGTCATAAATATAATAATGAATCTTGAGGATGCTCTCATTGATGCAATGTTTGACATTAATGTCAAATAAGTGAATGAAAAGAATAGCAACTTTGCAATGATATCCTTAGAAAGAGCTCTGACATCAACAAAATTCGCGATCCATCCTATAATACCACCCACAAGTAACATTCCATACGATCCGAACCATAAAATAGATTCACTTACAATGTCAGAATTTATCCCAATGCTAAATCCAAAATGAGGTGTCAACGATTGATATGGGACAAAAAGCTCAGTAGGCAAAATAAATGATGGTATTGGTGATATATATAGTAAAAATAGCAAAGGATCAGGTTTTATATTAATTGTTCCATCAGCTAATCCCGCATGGGTTAACGTTGTAGTTGCAAAACCAGAAACTGTTGCAAAAAAGAAATCAAATATTAACGGTATATCACTATATGTCTTCCCAAAACCTAAAATGAAGTTATCTATACCTATTCCGTTATTTCTAACATAAAGCGCATTAATATAAAAAGCAGATATAAAAAAAGTTAAAAGTAGCAACTTTAACTTACTAAGACCTCTTTCTGAAAAATATGAAGCTATTACTATCATCACAAATGGTAATACTACCGCTCTTCCCGACAATGACATAGGATATACTAATACATAGCATAGACCACAAAAAATTAGTATGTGGTTTTGTTGATAATTATAGTGTCTTAATAAAGAATAAAATAATGTTAGCAATGATATTATATATGCTAAATTTACTATTTTTTCATTATCAAATTCAAATCTAGTTTTAGGGAAAATAAACTCTTCAAGACCACCAGCTCCGACTATGAAAAGGAAAAGTGATATTACATACAGTACACAAATATGAGTGCTATTAAACCGTCTATAAAATTTAACAATCTTTTCGTTTTTCAAAATCAAATGATTATTCAACGTTTGAGATCTATTTTTCCTCCATAAATTTAACTGCAAGATATATACAACATCAAATGTGCATTTGAACAAAAAATAAGACCAAATTGCCGATGATGCATAATCAGAGTAAAATATTGACTCATTGAATAATGTATCAGTATAGCCCAACACATATAAATAAGGGTAAGCATAACTGCCAAAATAAACCAATGTCGCAAGGGTATAAGCATTTATTATACTTTTTCTCTTATGATTCACATACAAAATCAATAAGAGTTGAAATATAACCCAAATAAAGAAAAAAGTATCAGACATAATTATCTCAACGATAAATCTAAAAATTCTTTCGACTTTACTCTTTCAGATTCAATTTTATCTGATACATTATTTGCCACATAATCTATAGAGAAATCACTGTGTGAGTTTATATTTTCTTTCCCATAAATCAGCCTATCGGATAGGCCAACTACATCTAACAAACTTACTATTCTATTTGATAGCTTTCCAGGAGACACTGCAAAGAAATTTTTCCGAAAAATTAGAGAAAAACATACACCATGGAAAGAATCTGTAATTATAAACTCTGCATTTTTGAATAAATGCAAAAACTCACCCACACTTGCATCTCTAATTTTTGTTTTTGCTCGATAATAAGGATATATATCTTGATCGATAGAAACCACGTCAAGTCCTGTTAATTTTGAAAAATACTCCACTACAATTCTTGTTTTCTTTACTTTAGGTACAGAGTAAAACAATATGTACTTATTATTTGATATTTGTTTTACACGCTTTGTTTCTTCTGGAAATCGGAACAGCCACTCATCCCGGCTTAAAAGTAAAGTAGGATCTAATACATGTGTGACGTCTTTACCGACTAATTCTTGGATTTCAGTCTTTCTTTCTATCTCTCTGACAGAGATATGATCATAAGAAGTTAAAGATTTTTTTAATGTATTTATATTCTTAGTGTCAATTTCAAATGCCCCCATTGATGATGCATAAGAAATCCTCTTTGAGTCATTTCTGCCAAAATTTAGTAAATAATTTGTATCCAAATTTTCATTGCTACTGACACATACAGGATTCCAAATTTGATCACTACCAGATACTAAAACATCAAATTTTTCATTTGCATAATTGTCTACTTCACTTGAATTTAACCTTGGCGTTAAGTTGAACTTATTAACTATGTCCAATTTGAACTTTCTTATCACTCTCCATCTTGGAATTATTCTTAATAAATCTTTAACTGCACCTAGACCTGACTTAATAGACGTTATATTAAATCGAATCAAATGAAAACTGCTTTCTAATTTCTCGTTCCTATAATCAATTACTTCAACATCACCATACTTCTTCAATGATTCTTGTGTTGCAAAGGCTTGTAAAAAAGCACCGTAATTATTTGCTCGATGTATGGTTATTAATCCAATTTTCTTATTTTTCACTATTATAATACCGTAACATTCTCATTTAATGGACGTCTTGGAGAAACACAAACTTTATTATTTTTGCTAGGATATCCATATGAAATCATCATAATAACAGATTGCTCATCACTAATACCAATTTCTTTTCTTAACAGTAAATCTCTTTTTGGATCTTCACTCCAATTCAAACAACAACTCGCAACGCCAAGTGAGTGTAATGCATAGACCACTGACATCGCGTATAACCCACCGTCGATCCAATGTTGATATCTCTCCGAAGAAGATATAAATGGCGTCTGATCACAAGTGATAATTAATACACCTTTGACTTTATGCCCAAATCCTTTATTTCCAGATTGTATTTCTAAAGCTTTTTTTACTAGTGAATCTTTGGATAATAAATATGTATGCCAACCCTGCATATTACATGATGAGGGTGTTTTCTGGGCTAATTCTAATGCACGAAAAACCACATCTTGAGGCACTGGTAGATCATCATATTCTCTTAAACTAAATCTAGATTTAAAAAAACCTTCTGGATCATTAAGCTTCCCCAGATAAAATTCTTCTAGTGAAACATCTTTTGCACCAGATATTGATTTTGATGCTTTTAATTTTGGAATCTTTTTTTTAATATCAATGAACTTGGGATCATCGATATTCCCATCTAATTCGCAAAAATTTCTTAACACTTCTGCTGCAATTAAATCATGAAAGCCCGGATCTTTTTCATTAACGTAATAAAGCGTATCTAACAAAAGCATAGCGTTGCTATACGCGGCACCTTTTCGCCTCTCCTTGTAACTCATACTTTTCTCAAGCGTATGGTAAACTTTAGATATAAAATAATTTCTAAAATTCTTATCATTAAGATTTTTCTTCCAACCATTATTCTTGATGTATCTGATCCAATCGTAAAAAAAACCATAAAATGCAAGAGCACACCTACCCACCGATTTATACCCATCAAGCATTATTAATTCCTCCTCCAAACCTGAACCAATATTTAAAAGTATCTTTTCCAAAAAGTTTAAAATATATAGTGCTTAAAAATAATGCTGCTAACAAAATCTCTGAAAGTATCGTAGTGATAATTGCAGCATAAACTCCATAGTGGGGGATAAACAATAGATTTAAAAAAGCATTAAACATTGCAACTATTATCATGCAATTTAACTTTCGCTTTATTAAATCTCCTGTTGACAGTACAGCACCAAGCCCAGATATTAAAAACCTTATCGGTATGCAAATAGTAAGTAGTGATATATATTCTATTGATGTGATATATTTATCACCAAATAATATTAATATTAATGTCCCACCAAAAAAATATACCATTAATGCAGCAAGTACACCAAGGATCAGCATGATTCCATTTCCTTGTTGAAAAACAACAAGCATCATAGTTTTATTATGATTTGACCATTCATGTATTCTTGGAAGAAGCACCTTTTGATAAATAACTGCAGGAAATAAGTACACCGCAGTCAATATACTAAATGCTATGCTATAAAATCCTGCTGATTCAGCCGAGTCTAGGTATGAAAGTAAAAATATATCACTTTGAAAGTAAATCGTATGTGCAATAGCTGCGCTACCAAATGGAATTGAAATTTTACATATTTCTTTCAATCCATCTATAGTGATTTTATTAAAACCAACTTCGACCTGAAGAATTCTCCCCTTATAAACTTTTAAGAAGGAAGATATTGAAAAAGCCAATATTACAATTGATGATGATGAATATAAATGGTAGATATATTTAACACCAACGAGATCAAAATATAGTAAAGAAATGAAAAATAACTTACTGAAATTATTAATGATTTGCCATATAGCCAAATCATGATAACGCCCTTCAATTTGTAATACAGCAGAGCGTAAATTAAAAGAGACTAGTGAAATTAAAACCGGGCTCAATATAAGTAAATTACTAAGATTGACATCAGTAAAAATAAATACACTTGTGGTAAGAACGAAAAGAAAGCTTAGTGATGTAGTTAAAAGAGAATAGAGGACTATATTTGCACCAAATTGATTACCAACCCTTTTTCCTCTACCGAATATCTTTAATAAGCCATTATCAACACCAAATCCTGCAATCGAACCAAATATCAATAAATATGTTAATAATGAATTAAACTCACCTAGCCCGGAGGGTGTTAAAACTCTTGCTAATACCGCTTGCAGCAGAAATGCTAATACTGATGATAGTAATGAACTCAGCCACAGAGAAGAAAAATACTTAATATATTTTTTCATTAGACTCTATTATCATCAGAGTAATTATAATTGTAATAACCACCACTATAATGTGAACTGGCTGTTCTCAATACTGCATTCAGGATAAAACCTTTTACCTCAATACCATTTTGCTCAAAACGCTGTTTAGTCACTTCAATTTCTTTCACTGCATTCTGACCGAAACGTCCAACCAGTAAAGTTGTCCCAACATGGGCGCCAACGATTGCAGGATCTGTCACAGCTAGAATTGGAGGCGTATCCACGACGACGATATCATACTTTTCAGACGCCCATTCTAATAATTTCTTGAAGCGAGGATGCATCAACAACTCAGACGGGTTAGGTGGCACTTCGCCACGGCCAATGAAAGCTAAATTTTCGACTCCAGGCTGTTTAATTATTTCATCAATGCTTGCAGTATCAACCAAATAATTTGAAAGACCAGGAGTATGGGTTACTGCCATATTTTTTTCCAATCGGCCTTTTCGCATATCAGCATCAATCAACAAAACACGTTGCCCTGCTTTTGCAATAACTGCGGCCATATTTGAGGACACAAAAGATTTACCGATATTCGGACTCGGGCCCGAAATCATTAAAACATTATTTTTTGCTTCCATCATGGCAAAATGCAGACTTGTGCGCAGGCTCCTGAGAGCTTCAATTGATAGATCTGCAGGGTTCGCCACAGCCAGTAAGCTTTCTTCTACAGTCAAATGATGCTTCGTTTTGTGTTTCTTTTCCATATCCATTTGCCAATCTGACATTGGAATACTTGCATAAACTGGTAATCCAATAGCTTCAATCTCATCTGGATTTTCAACACCTCGATGGAAAGCTGCACTGACTAAAACCACAGCTACAGCTAATATACCGCCAAAGAGTATTGTCAGTATTACGATCAAAGTTTTCTTTGGTTTAATCGGTTTTGTGTATGACTGCGCTGCATCTAAAATGCGCACATTACCGACCGTGCTAGCTTTCAGGATATTCAATTCCTGTACTTTATTGAGCAATTGCACGTATATTTGTTGATTTACTTCAACATCTCGTGTAAGCCGTAGCACTTCGCGTTGTGTTTTTGGCAACTTTTGAACTTGCTGATTGAATCGTTCACGCTCTTTGAGCAATGTTTTGCGCTTATCCAGCAGGGCAATATAAGCTGGATGCTCTTTGGTAAATCGTTGTGAAATTTCGCTTTCTTTGAAGGTCAATTCATTCAATTGTGATTCCAGTTTCACCATCACATCCAAAGTGGATTTAGCCTCTAACCCTAAGTCGATGGATTCATTGGCCTGACGGAACTGATTTAGTTCGTCTTCTGCTTGATTTAACTGTAATTTTACGTCGGGCAAGTGGCCGCGAAGAAACTCCAAACTCTTTTCGGCTTCAGCAGAGTTACGAGCAACATTTTGGAGGAAATAATTTTGACTAATATCATTCAGGATCGCTGTATTTTGTGCTCTATTCGGCCCAGTAAATGACAACTGAAGAATCCCTGTTTGCTTTCCGCGCTCTGCAACACTGAGATTATGTTGAAGCCATTGGATGCTGTCGAGACGAGAACGTTTCTGTACCAAAAATTTAGTTCCTGATGCATTCGCGTACATTTCAGAAACGAAAACTTTGTAGTCACCCGCAATGGCCAACTCACCCACTTTGCCCGAAAGCACCTTTTCTCCATCCTGATCAAACAGGATATAAGTATTATTTTTAAGATCATCAACAACTAAAGAGAAATTTAATTTTTCTGCATCCTGCGAAATCTCAAAGCGGCTAATTTCGATGCTATCTTGATTATTGCTGATTCGATTAAGGCCGTTGCCAATGATTGGTAAAACTGCGGGCCCCGCCAAAGTAGTCAAGTTTAACTTATCAACAGTTTTGCCTAGAATCATTCTCGAACGTAGAATTTCAATTTCTGTATTAGACGAAGACTCACTGGAGAAAATTTCTCCCATATCACCTAACGCAGATAAACCATTATTCCTTTCTTCTACCTGCAACAGTGCATCTGCTTTATAAATGGGTGTCGCCAGCATCGCATAGGCCACGCCTACAACAGCAAAGGCAAATGTGATGGCAATAATGGTCCAGCGGCTGTCCAGTAAAATACCAAACAACTTCCCCATATCAATCTCGTCGGAGTCGGATTGTTTTACCGACACTTGTTGCGAAACAGTCATCGTATATTTCTACTCTGGCTACTTTTCTTAGCAATTATTCGTATCTGAGTCTGTCACTCGCATCTTCCTTCTTAGTGACAGGCTGCAGGTCGAGTACTCAACTTTTGTGATTACAACTTTTCCACCCAAGCAAGGGCAGCTTTGTCAATCAAATGATATGCATATTCATAAGCTTCCCTGCTCATTCGGAAAGGGTCCGGAATATCATGTTGTCCAATCCATTGTCCAAACAACATAGTTTTGCCTCGGGCTTCAGGGGCAACGGATACCACAGCATCTATATGTACTTTTTCCATCACCAGTATAAGATCAAACTCCCGGCATAACTCTGCGGTCAATTGTTGAGCTTGATGCCCTTCGAGAGACACACCATTTTCAGCCGCAATTTCAGTCGCCATGCGATCAGCAGGTTTTCCTTTCAATCCACTTTTATCAGTATTGAGTCCCGCTGAGCGGATTTTTTTTCCTGGAAGCAATCGCTTCAGAAGCGCCTCACCGGATGGTGAGCGGCAAATGTTACCCACACAGACAACAAGAATTTTATTAAACATGCTTTACCAATCCCTTACCCGTACAGCACCTTCTGTCAACTGGTTAAAACCAGTGATGGTCGGCAGTAACTGACGAATGACACGGTTCCATCGTGAAATCGGTGCGGCGGTGACATACACAACATCATAGGGTTCCAGTTCAAATTCTGTGCCCAGCACCAGTGCAGCAGCATCCTGAATATTCAACTGATAAATATCTGCCGTGACCAAGTTTGATTGATCTGAACTTTCCCCTGAGTTTGAAGCCAAAACACTATGCTTCACCGTATAAGTCGGAGATCTGTGAACGTTACGGATCACGAATACTCCTGTTGCATCAGCTTCAAGTTCATTAATGCCACCGACACTACTTAAGGCTTCCGTCAGAGTCATCCCTGCACGATCTATCTTTAACAGCTGAGGACTATTGACTTCACCCATCACAAAAACTTTTTGCGCATCGTTTCGGGGCACATGGATAATATCACCAGGACGCAGCAAACGGTTTTGGGTCAGATCGCCGCGTTGCATCAGTGCATACAGTGAAATCGGCTGTTCTCCCCCCTCCCGTGTGAGCGTTACATTGCGCCAATCAGCATCTTTTGCCAGGCCACCTGCTCTATTGATAGCATCCAGCAAGGTTAATGGGACATTTGTGATAGGCTGTTGCCCCGGTGTATTCACTTCACCAGTGATATAGGCTTTCTGAGAACGGAAAGCAGCTACATTGACATCTACCTGCGGACTTTCAATGAAAGCCGCCAGACGGCGGGAAATTTCGTCACGTACCTGAGTCACGGTTTTGCCGCCAACCTGAACTGTACCGATATAAGGGTAAAAAATAGTGCCATCAGCATGAACCCAATTCCCTGATTCACTAGAGCTGCGGTAAGAACCAGCGGGAATGGTTAGCTCGGGATGATCCCATATCGTTATATTCAGGATATCCCCAGGACCAATATAATATTCATAACCATTAAGCTCCGCATCAAGCACAGGATTTGTTCTAGCAGAAATTTCGGGCCTTTTCGACTGGCGGATAACTGAAGGCGTCAATGGGTATACTTGAACCTGTTCAGCCATTCGAAATGCTTCATTGTCTTGTTTATTGTCAGGCACTGACAGATGAGAACCGGGTACCACTGTACAGCCTGCCAGTAACAGTGGCAACACAGCAGATAAAATGAGCTTCTTTGAGAAATCCATATCCAATCAACATTGATAAGTAAAAAATTGAATTTTGATCTAAAAACAAAGACTTAATTGTGAATTTAGATTGCCAAAAATGCAGAGAGTTGCGCACTATGATTATTGTTGTATCAGCAATGTATTGAATTGCTCTTCAATTTAGCTTACCAATTTCAAAACAATGCGCTAGAGCGAGTGATAGGATTATCTGATATCAAGAACAGCAAATGTGTCTTTGAACTTAGGCATTAGAGCTGAAAATTCGCATTTCAGGCACGCTACCGCCCTTAGGTTACAGCTCCTAAATGCCTTCATCACATCCATGATTTATGCGCAGGTTACAGTTTCAAAGTGACAACCGACTACAACCTATCATATTTTTTGAAAAATTGTGATAAGAGCAGCGCTTGACGAAAATTTAACAAAATCCTTCAAAACAAATAACCACAACAACAGCCTATGCAGCTGACTGTCACTTTGGCTGCCGCATTCTACACAATCAAACCTCACTGAGAAACCATTAAATGCAACTAGTATCTATTTAGAGCAATTGTTCTTTGTTAGCTCTTTGTAAAAATACATATTGATAGCTATCAATAAGTTAGCATAAACTAATACTACTCACTCAATATGGCTAATCAAGACAATTCTATTAATAGTCTTTTTAGGCAACCTCAGCGATTGCCCTATTGAAAAAACATAAATCTTCACATTCAACACATTGCCATCCGTGATATATCCCAATATCATTGAAGAGCGCTTTGCCTTAACAATGAGCCGCATTAATACAATTCAATCACTCAACACAATAAGATAAGGGAATAGGATGAAAAAGGTATTCGTTTCTCTGGCTGCCCTCTTGATGGCTAGTTCAGCATTGGCAGCAACCGGAACTGGCAGTGTTGCTGCATCAACCTCAACAACATCTGCGACGACAGCTTCAACAGCAGCAGCAGGCACTGCTGCAGGCACTGCTGGTGCTTCAGCGGCCGCTGTTGGTGGTATTACAGCCACAACCGTAGCTGTGGGTGCTGCAGTTGCAGTTACAGCTGTTGCAATAGTTGATGCAAATGGCAACGACACAGCAACTACAACTTCGGTCAATCAGGGCTAATCACGAAAGTATGATTGCTTTCTTAGCGTTTGAATAACCGCACTGAGTGCGGTTATTTTTATGTTTTCAGATTACTTTTTAAAGATGGACATAGGATGTTGCCCTTTCGCCCATTTGTTCCGAATCGATTTATTCTCACAATCCTCCTATCCTCCCTCGTCATCTCTGGCTGCAGCCAGAAATTTCAGAGCGTATCAGATACCTTCAGATTGGCTGTCAGAGGGGAAACAGACACACATAAACCTCAATCATGGATTGAGCAGTTACCCTATGCAACTATATACGCCCGCATTGGCAACGGCCCTCAGGCCTTCATGGTTCTTGCATTGGCGGAAAGCTCCCCTAGTTTCCAAACAACTCCATCAGCTTCAGCGCTACAGTTAAAATGGCTGGCCGCAGACAAAGGCATGTTAGTCACCGAACAAGGTCGCCTGGTCAAAACATTGAACTTACCTCAGGGCAATTTACTTCATATCGAAGCAGACAAACCGGACCCGGTTGCTCTGGGTTTACAAAAACCTTCCACACCAAAATACTGGCAACGCCGAATCGATTGGCAACCTGGGTATCATTTTGGTTATCAACTCATTTCAACTTTCAAAGATCAGGGCCCAAAGACAATTTCCATCAATGGAATAATCCATTCCACCCGCTTTTTTGTGGAAATGGTTGAAGCACCAAGCCTGAAACTCTCTTTTGAAAATGAGTTTTGGATTCATCCGGATAATGGCCAAGTTTTAATGAGCCGCCAGCTCATTGCGCCGGGGTTACCCGTTCTGGAAACACAAATCCTGAAACCCTTTGGAAACTGACGGGTGATAAGAATGCACATGCTTCAAACTTACCGACACAAACGCCATAAAATCATTGTATTACTCATAAGTATTCTTGCTTGGTGCATGCTGACAACACCTGCTTTTTCCCAACCGGATACAAGAGTCATAGCATCGACTGTAGTCGAGGTCAGAATCAACCAATCGAACCAAGCCCTGCAATTACGTTACCCAACAACAGTTCGATTAGACCAAGTTCTTCAAGATACTTTGGCAAATTTAAATCAATTACCAGCTAAAGTTTCTGGACAGTCTCTTTACTGGTTTGGCTCGATGCTCTGGCGGTCAGATAGCATCACAAGGCAGGTGATGAAAGAACAGCAATCAGCTGTCATTCTGCAACTTCAGCAACTGGCACAACAGGTGCGTAACAAGAAACCTGAAACTAGCCATTCATTGCAAATACTGGCCAATGCTTTGTCTGCGCCTTTACCCGGACAACGAATCATTCAGTCATTAGACCGAGATTCGGTCAGAATTTCTCCTGACAAGAACCCTGGATTGAATGGTCAATTCAGACTGCAAGTTATCACCCGGCCAGAAACGGTCAAAGTCTTTGGTGCGTTTTTACAGCCCAACGTAGAAGATAGTAAAATTAAACTCTCCTGGCAGGAACGAAAAAACGCAACTGACTATTTACAGCAAGTCACGTCACTCACCATCAGCAACCCTGACTATCTCTGGGTCATTCAGCCTGATGGCAAAGCCGAGCAACATAATATTGCTTACTGGAATCGTAACCACAAAGATATTGCTCCCGGTGCAACCATCTACCTGCCATTCACCTCACTGCCTGATGGCTACGAATCACTCAATGACGACATCGTCGACTTGCTCAAACAAAGGCCTTATTGATGGTTACCTCTGCTTTTTCTCCTTACGCTCTGCGCCTCAGCCTGCTATTCGGGTTATCACTGAGTTGTGCCATCCCGTCAGCCATTGCAGATGAGTTTAGTTATCCAGCGTTTCAAACCTCTCAAAATGATTTCGGTGGGGTTGGGTTGATACAAATGCCTTCTGGACGTGTCGCCCCCGAAGGGGAGTTTACATTTGGTGCAACCTACAATAACGATTACTTGCATTACAATGTGTCGCTCCAGCTCTTCCCGTGGTTGGAAACAACCATTCGCTACACCTTGGTGCAGGATGTACTTTATAGTGAAGACCCAAGTTTCAGCGGCGATACGAAATACACAGATAAGGGGATCGATTTTAAACTTCGCTTGTTGGAAGAGAGCTACTGGCTGCCGGAAACTGCTATTGGCATTCGGGATTTTGGTGGCACAGGCTTATTCGATGGCGAATACCTAGCTGCCAGTAAGCACTGGGGACCATTTGATTTTACACTGGGACTAGGCTGGGGCTACCTTGGCAACAGTGCGAATATATCTGGTGATAAAAACCTGGGCAATGACTGTGACCGAAATACTGAATTTAAAGGCAAAGGCGGCACTGTGGATTTCGAACGGTGGTTTTCTGGTTGCACTGCCGTCTTCGGCGGTATCGAGTACCAGTCTCCCTGGCGGCCGATTCGCCTGAAACTAGAATATGACGGGAACGACTATTCCAGTGATTTTCCCGTCACTTTTGCCGGTATAAATTTAATTCAGGACAGCCCTTGGAATTTGGGCATTCTTTATCGTTTAGATAACTGGGGAGATGTCCGCCTGAGTTATGAACGAGGCAACACCTGGACGTTTGGTTTTAACTTAAACACTAATTTTAATACCCTGGCAACGTCCTGGCGAGATACGCCCAAGCCGACCTATGCGCCAGACCTTAAGAAACACGATTTAAACCTTGAGGATTGGCAAAACATCGCTGAGGCTTTACACGCTAATGCTGGATTCAAAAATCCGACAATCTACGCCGATGAAAAGACGGTGACTGTCCTGGCATCACAAGAAAAATACCGCAACCGGAAAGAAGGCTATGAACGTGCGGCCATCATTCTAAGTAATCATTTGCCGACATCTCCAACAACTGGCGCTCCGGCTTTTGATGAATATCGGCTCATCGAAACAGGCCATGATCTACCAGTCACTGAAACCATCGTTCGTACGAAAGCATTTGATGATGTTGCGCGCTACAACTATGTCGACGCAGCCATTGATGATGCGATCACGACTCAGGCACCAGATGCACCTCAAGGGCAACTCATCGCTCAAAACCAAAATCCATGGGATATCAGTATCTCACCGAATCTGCAACAATCTTTTGGCGGCTCTGAAGGCTTTTACCTGTATAACATTGGGCTCAATACCGGCGCGAGTTATCAGATGAATGATCAGTGGGAGCTGGGAGGCAGTCTATATCTGAACCTGCTGGATAACTACGATAAATTTAAGTATGACGTTCCGCCTGATGGCACCGACCTAAAACGTGTACGTACCTTGGTTCGCCAGTACATTGATGGTAATGCGATACGAGTCAATAACTTGCAGCTCACATGGATGGATCAGCTGGCGGAAAATTGGTATGCCCAGGCCTATGGCGGCTATTTGGAAATGATGTTTGCCGGCGCAGGCAGCGAAATTTTATATCGACCGATGCAAACTGACTGGGCTATTGGTTTGGATTTGAACTATGTGATCCAGCGTGATCCGGATACCCAGCTCGGATTGTTTCGCGATGAGGTCCATACTGACCCTATCACAGGCCGAGATTACAGAGTCCAAACAGGCGCTTTGACTGGTCACGCAACGTTCTACTATCAACCACGATGGTCTTTCCTGCCAAACACACTAATGAAAATCAGTGCAGGCCGCTACCTGACCGAAGATATTGGGATGACTTTTGATTTATCCAAGCAGTTTGACAGCGGTGTGATTGCCGGCGCCTTTGTTACCTTAACCAACTTGTCAGCGGATGAATACGGTGAAGGCAGCTACAATAAAGGTTTTTATATTTCAATCCCTTACGATTTGATGACAGTCAAACCTAGCCGCAGCCGTGCCACGATTTCTTGGTTACCACTGACACGGGATGGCGGCCAAATGCTGAACCGGAAATATCAGCTTTTTACCATTACAGATGCCAGAGAGCCTTGGTACAGCCGCAAGATAGCTCAGTAGCAATAATGCTATTTACCTATCAAAATCCACCGCTGATGCGGTGGATTCGCTTTGTGAGAGCGAAAAATGAACGTTTTCTTACAAATCAATCAGCCCTACAAACAGCCCAAGTGACTTATCGATTGATCTGCTCCTCAAAAAAACAGATAACCTTCAACTGCAATGGTGGAAAATTAATCTTCTCATCTCTTTGTCGCCTTCACTGTTTAGATGAATGAATCACTTGGCTTTCGTGAGGTCGTAAGATGTTCAAAAAGTATGCTGTTTTTTCTGTTAAGCATCCATTGCTACATAAAATGAACCTGTTATTTGCAATCACTTTTTTTGCCACTTGCTGCTATCAACTGGTCGTTCAGGAAAACCTGGTGTTTAGCTTGGGATTACTGGCCGTTTCAATCCTGCTGACACTCTTTGCAGGATCTTCAAATTACCGACGTAAGTACATCAGTTTTCCTTATACTCTGGATTAACGTGCTTTTCTGAGCATGCTATGGTGCGTATCAATGACCTTCTTGTTGCCCAACTTCCGATACAAAATGGCAGCTAAATCAAACTTGCGCCACAAATTTAGGACACAGGCGCTTGTCTGCTTGCCTCCACTTCGATGCCCCCCCTATAATTCCGATGTGAGTAAACATTTACCTGAGAATTATACCCAGTGCGACACTTTTTGATAAAATCACAAAGAAAGTACCGGTCCTTTTTTACTTTATCGCATCACAAATTGTAGTTATCAATGGAAGTATCATAGTGACAGATACACAGACCACAGCCGCACCTTCAGGCCCTAAACTTGTTCATTCTTCAAAAATATCTATGCAAAATCATGACAATACCGATGAAATCGATCTCATCCTATTGGTCAGAACACTCTGGCAAGAAAAACTGTTGATTATCCTGTTTACGATACTGTTTTCTATCGCAGGGATTGCCTACGCACTCTCGGCACAAGAGTGGTGGACAGCAAAAGCGAAAGTCATTCAACCACAGATCACAGATTTCGCACAACTTCAGAGGGAAATCAGTGCATTCCAGCCAACCTTTGAATCAGGTCTCCAACAGACTGAAGATGGCACTCTTCAGGTTAAAAACCAACTCAGCGATGTCATTGATGCTGAAGTTCTGTTTAAAAACTTTATCAACAGCTTTAACTCTCTTGCGAATAAAAAAGCCTACCTGCTGGGGAATTCAGATTTTAAACAATACCTGATTGACAATAAAATCACAGGTGATAAGGATACCGATCGTGCACTCGAGAGCTGGTTCGAAAAAATCAGTGCCAAGCAAGCGAGTAAACAGGAAGAAGATATTTTCCTGATCAGTCTTCAAGCGACTGCCAGCAACAATAGCTTTGAGATGCTGAATCAATATATCAATTTTGTGTCGGCGAAAGTTTATAAAGACACTATGAATAATATTCAGGCACTGATCTCGGCAAAGGAAAGTGAACTAAGCCAACAGCTTAAATTACTAGAAAGCCAAGCTACCAGCCTCCTGAAAGTCGAAAAAGAACGGACAGAATATGCACTCAAAATTGCCCGTGCGGCTGATGTTGAGCACCCTGTGCAAAATCTTGGTAATAACGAAATCTTTGCCATCAACTTGGGCGCCAAAGCACTGGCTGCAAAAATCAATGCACTGGATTCTGTGAAGAATCTCAGTGTTGTCGAACCTCGTATTCAGGAAGTTGAAGCCCGTTTGGCGTTAATACAGGGAACGGAATTAAATAAAAATATTCACTTTAAAACCTATCGTTTCCTAGAAAACGTTGAAAAGCCAGTGACAAAAGATAAGCCCAAACGCGCTTTAATTGTCATCATTGCAGCACTGCTGGGTGGCATGTTAGGCATTGCAATTGTCTTGATTCGTACTGCTTTCAGAAACCATGACTGACGCTTGAAAACGACATGAAACAAAAAGGCCAGTACATTGTACTGGCCTTTTTGGCTCTGGTTTGAGCAAAAAAACTAACTACTAAGCTGCACTTTCCTGAAGCTGTTGCCACAATGATTTCACAAGCTGTTGGTCTGCTGGATTCAGTTCAGATTGTGCCTCTTTCAGGCTCTCACCGACAGCCTGATTCATCGCTTCTGTGGTCGCCATACCATCTCGTTCACAAACCGCAGCAGATAACGAGATATGGCCACGCAGGTATCCTCCGGCGAATAATTCGTCATCAGATGCTGTTTCTACCATCTGATCAATCAGGGTAAGCAACTTTTCTTCGTATTGCTGGATCATCTCGTCACTCTTATTTGTCTATCAAATTCTGACCAATTTTCTGGCCACCACGTTTTTCAGACAGCCACTTCCGGTTCAGGAAAATCTTCCGCCCGTAATGGTACTACCCCGTAATGCTGGCGCAGCACATCGGAAAGTAGCCCGACCCGCTCAGGCATTCTGTCACTCAGATACCTCAATACCTGCGCACGAACTTTGCGGGTAAATCCTACCCGATCGGGCTCATGATCACCACTCAGGTTGTCACAACTCACCTGAAAACGAAAACCACAACTGGCCGCCAGAATCCATTCAACGGCCTGAGGCTTAATTTCCACCTGTTCAAAAGCCGCTTGCTGGCCCTTATCCCGACCGTCAGGTAAATACCAATAGCCATAGTCTTCTAGTAAACGGCGTTCTTGGCCGGCAATGCACCAATGGGCGATTTCATGAAGTGCCGAGGCAAAATAACCACGCGCAAAGATAATCCGATGATGCGGATGCTGCTCATCTGCCGGTAAATAAACCGGCTCATCACCACCGAGAAGAAGTTCAGTGTTGTAAGGGCGCAAAAAAGTATGATTAAAAAGGTGTATCAGGTCGTGATAATTGTGAGACATGGACAAACGCGTTACTTCAGTTAGCTTATAAAAGGTGATTCTCAGTCAGGTTTTAACACCCTCCCGTAGCAGCAATGCTGGGGATTATAGCTATTTTGCATCAAGTGTGCGACGTTAAAACGAAAGTGCATATCAAAAGAGGGCTCCCCAAAGCCCTCCTTCCATTTCATGTGCTCTGCAGCAAATGCTACCTGATCTCTTTCAGCTGAGGCGTTGTTGTGATGACATCAGCATTTTGCGCCCGGTGACGCATTAAGTGATCCATCAGCACAATAGCAACCATGGCTTCGGCAATTGGTACCGCTCGAATCCCCACGCATGGGTCGTGACGGCCTCGCGTGACAACTTCAGCGCTTTCACCCTGCTTATTGATAGTTTCTCCCGGGACCGTGATACTCGAGGTTGGTTTCAAAGCCAGATGGGCGACGATGTCCTGACCGGAAGAAATGCCCCCCAGGATACCGCCGGCATGATTCGAATGAAAACCTTCTGGCGACATTGCATCACGGTGTTCACTGCCACGTTGCTGAACAACGTCAAAACCATCACCAATTTCAACACCTTTGACAGCATTGATTCCCATCAGCGCATGGGCAATATCAGCATCAAGGCGATCGAAAACCGGCTCGCCCAAGCCAACTGGCACATTCTCTGCGACTACAGTCAGTTTGGCGCCAATCGAATCACCATCTTTCTTCAACTGACGAATCAGTTCATCCAGCGCTTCTACTTTCGAAGCATCCGGGCAGAAGAAAGCATTTTGTTCCACCTGTGTCCAGTCGATGCTCTCAATCTTCACGTCACCCATCTGAGACAAATAAGCACGAACTTCAATGCCATGGACTTGTTTCAGGTACTTTTTGGCAATCGCGCCTGCGGCAACACGCATTGCAGTTTCACGGGCTGAAGAGCGGCCTCCGCCACGGTAATCACGGATCCCGTATTTTTGCTCGTAGGTGTAGTCTGCATGACCAGGACGGAAGAGATCTTTGATATTCGAGTAATCTTTGGAGCGCTGATCAGTATTTTCGATCATCAGACCAATAGAGGTCCCTGTGGTTTTGCCTTCAAATACCCCGGCGAGGATCTTTACTTCATCCGGTTCACGGCGTTGAGTCGTGTACTTAGAGGTGCCGGGACGACGGCGATCGAGATCATGCTGCATGTCGGCTTCGGTCAATGCCAGCCCCGGAGGACATCCGTCAACGATGCAGCCCAACGCCACCCCATGACTTTCACCAAAGGTCGTAACGCGAAAAACTTGTCCTATTGTGTTGCCTGCCATGACTTCCCCTGTATCTTTGCTTTTCCGGCATGAAAGCCGTTTTGAATCATGTAATCACTGAATAGTGCAAAGTTGTACAGGGGAATGCAAGCAGAATCGGATTGAGACCACTACAGACTTCTTCTGACCGAGTCTGACTTAGTCCTGTTCCTTTTTCGACTTCCACTTTTTAATACCGGGAGAGGCAGGTTTTTGGCTGGCATCGTCCTGACGGCTTCTGCGCGGTCCTCTTGCGGACTGACCACCTGGTTTTGCACCATGCGAGCGCTGCTGCGAATCCGAACGAGTCCCATGGCTTTTACCCGGTTGACTGCCGGAACGGCGACGATCGACTTCACCTTTACCGTGATAAGTTTTGTATTTCACAGCCGGTTCGTCTTTTCTCTGCTGACGCGCATCATACAATTTTGCATCGGTTGCTTTCGCAATCGACTCCCCCTGGCCGCTGATCCGGGAAGCTTCTTCTGTCTTGCTCGACTGTGCCAGCAGACGGTAAATTTCAACCATTTCAACATCTGTGAGATAGCGCCACTTCCCATTTGGCAGGCCATCAATGGTGATGTTCATGATCCGCACCCGACGCAGTTTATATACTTCATAGTCAAGCGCTTCACACATCCGTCGAATCTGGCGGTTCAGTCCCTGGGTCAACACAATCCGGAATGAATAAGTGGTTTCTTTGCTGACCTGACAAGGCAAAGTCACCGTATCAAGAATCTCGACACCGGAGGCCATTTTATCCAGAAACGCCTGTGTCACAGGCTTATTCACCCGCACGACATATTCTTTCTCATGCGAGTTACCGGCGCGCAGGATTTTATTCACGATGTCACCATCGTTCGTCATGAAAATCAGTCCATCCGAGGCTTTATCCAGACGTCCGATTGGGAAAATACGTTTACGATGGCCAATAAAATCAACAATATTGCCTTCCACATGGCGCTCTGTCGTACAGGTAATCCCGGCTGGTTTATTCAGCGCGATATAAATCGGCGGCTCTTTGCGGCGCAGCGGCTTATCGTCCACCTGCACCTCATCATCAGGCCCCACTTTCATCCCCATCTCAGGCAGTTGCCCGTTAATCAGTACCCGGCCTTGCTCTATCAGCTTATCGGCTTCTCGGCGTGAACAGTAACCCGTATCACTGATGAACTTATTCAGACGAACCTGACCTGAATCTGAAGATGACGCGCCTGAACGCGACTGTGGTTTATTTTCTGACATGATGCTCTTCTTCACTGTGCGTTTCACAACGCGGATGGGAGCAGGAATTGTACTGGAAAATCGCTCAGAAGCCATGGTTTCAAGAGACTTTATCTTTAGCATCATTCACCCAGACCTGCTTCGTTCTCTATTCAATTGAATCGGAGTGGACATACCTATTGCACTTTCTGAACTCATCAAAATTGCTCAATTAACAGACGAAGTGTCTTCACACACGCCCAAGAATACGAAACAAAACACACAAACCATTGATTTTATATCCAATCATTGTTATTAAATTGTCGTTTTGTACAGTGTTCAATTATTTTCACCTTTGAGGTTCTATCCATGAAATCAATGACAACACTTTCAGCAATCTGCCTGCTGGCCTGTACGCCAGCGCTGGCGGCGCCATCTTATATTTATGGTGGGATCGGCCTCTTAGGTCCGAAACTGAAGGAGAAACCCGAGCATCTCACCGAAAACCTAACGCCCAATCTGACTTTGGGATTCGGTCACGAATTCAACGATTACATTGCCTTAGAAACTTTTATCAATTACAGCGCGACTGATTACACCAATGAGTGGAACCGACTGGATAACACTAAGTATGAAATGTCATTAAGCCAACTGGGTTTCAGCATTGTACCTTCTACCGGCGAAATTGGTCATTCAGGTATCAAGCTGTATACGCGCCTGAATGCTTCCATGGTAATCACCGAGACGAAAATCACTCAGGGCTATACGATAAAAGACAGTGATTCAGGATTCATGTTCGACGCTGGTGTAGGGATTCAGTGGAATATGAACAAACGCTTCATGATTCGCGGTGAATACATCACAAATTTTGCAGACAGTTCTCTGGAAAATTTCGATTTCGACAACAGCATGACTTATGAAGGGATACAGCTGGCGCTGGGTTACCGGTTCTGAGAACCGATGGGTTTGAATCTGAGGGGTAATAATGCCCCTCGGTTTGCCTTTTTCAGAACAGCACACTGACTTGCGTCTGTTCCCCTCAAAATTCCATCAAGAAACAGAAATCTGAGCTCAAAGTGCTTCGCGGACTTCATCATTTGATACAAAAAACCGCCTCCTGATGTCACTTATCAAGCTTTCATTCCATTGTGATGACAGGCTGCTCAATTCATATTGATTCATATCACAGGTTTTTGCTATGAATGTCGGGCACCCATCGATATAAAAATCTTTTCACGAGATACAGAAATGAAAAAAACACTCGTATTTGCTGCTGCCACAGTTATATGCAGCACAAACGCTCAGGCTTCAATACCGACAGACGGGCATAACTATTTCTATGTCGGCGCTGGTGCCGTATCTCTGAAAAAGAAACAACCTCTCACTGGTGCAGTTGAAGAAACAAACCCGAGCTATACGGTTGGCCTGGGGCGGGAAATCCATCCGCATATCGCGGTGGAAGCAGTCTATAGCAGCGGTTCAACCACCTATAATAACCTGTTCACCAGCCAGGAAGCCGATGTGTCTCTGTCCCAGATTGCTGTCAGCCTGGTCCCGGCCACGGATTATTTGGGAGATACCAGTTTGAAGCTGGTCGGTCGCATGAGTGTCTCTTTTGTGAAAAGAACAACGGATTATCAGAACATTCCGGACATGACCTATGAAAGCAGCACGGGTGTGATGGTTGATGCTGGTATCGGCCTTCACTGGGATATCAATCGCCGCCTGATTATGAGAGCCGAATACATCACAAACGTCACCGATCACTCACTGGGCGATCTGAGCAAAAACTACGATTACAATGGCGCGCAGTTCACCTTAGGTTACCGCTTTTAATTGCATCTGACAGTGATGAAAAAGGGGCCTGAAGCCCCTTTCCTATTCATGATTTCGTCTGATCCAGCGGCAGTTCGCCATGAGAGCGACGTCCGACATAATCTCGTTCCAGCGCCTTTTGTAACTGTGCCGCCACATGCCCCGGAGACTGGGTTCGGGCACACACCAATCGGTACATGGCCGGGATCACAAACAGGGTCACCAGCGTCGCAAACGCCATGCCGAAGAACACGACTGTACCGACGGAAATCCGGCTTTCATAGCCTGCGCCGGTCGAAAGCAGCAGCGGCAGTGCTCCGAAAAGAGTGGTAAACGCTGTCATCAGAATCGGGCGCAATCGACGTGCCGATGCATCCACAATTGCCTGCTCAAAGGCGATCCCTTTATCCCGCAACTGATTCGCGAACTCAACAATCAGAATACCGTTCTTGGTCACCATGCCGATGAGCATGATCATTCCAATCTGACTGTAGATATTCAGGCTCTGCTCCATCAGCAACAACCCTATCAGGCCACCGAAAATCCCCATCGGTACAGTCAGCATGACCACCATCGGGTTGATGAAACTTTCAAACTGCGCTGCCAGCACCAGATAAGCAACCAGCAAAGCCAGGCCGAAAATCATCGCCATACTGCTCTGGTTTTCCCGGAAGTCTTTTGACTCGCCGCCATAATCGATCACGATGTCACTGGGCAGCATCTCCAGCGCCTGTGCATCCAGATAGTCCAGTGCTTCGCCGAGCGTATGTCCCGGCAACAGGTTCGCAGTGATGCTGATCGATTTTTGCTTCTGGTTATGGCTCAGTTTTCGGGCCGCAGCGACCTCTTCCACTTTTGCCACACTGTTGAGCGATATCAGTTCCCCGTTCTTCGCCCGGACATAAATCCGGCTCAGATCCATGGCGTTATTGAAGCTGTTTTCGTCCCCACGCAGATAAACATCATATTCTTCACCGCGCTCGACAAAAGTCGTCTCACTGCGGCCACCCAGCATGACTTCCAGCGTTTCCGCAATATCCGATTGTGGAATTCCCAGCTCAGCCGCGCGTGGCCGATCGACTGTCACTACCAGTTCCGGAGTGGTTTCTGCATAGTCGATATCGACGCCGTCCATCATCCCGCTGCCCTGTGCGACATCTTTCAGTTTGTTTGCCCAGGCAAACAATTCATTGTAGTCGGCACCATTCAGAATGAACTGCACGGGTTCAGATGATCCCCCCCGAAAACCCGGCATAAACGGCCAGACCCGGATATCAGGGATTCCGTGCAGCGCCTTGCGCACCACACCCAGCGCCTGCGTTGCACTGACATCCCGGCTTTCCCAGTCTTCCAGCTGCATGATGACAAAACCGGTCTGCTCCCCCGCACGACCACCGAATGCCGGGGTCTGGATACTGACCGAGCGGATCAACCCCTGCCCGACCAAAGGCAGCAACCGCTGCTCCACCTGCTCAATATTCCCCACCATCCGGTTGTAGCTGGTTGCTTCAGCCCCCCGGACAAAAGCAAAGATCACACCTCGGTCTTCCGAGGGAGCCAGCTGGTTCGGGATCAGCTGAAACAACCAGACACTGGCTCCCATCAGCGCCACGATGAACAATGGTGCTCCCCAGCGCCAACGAACTGCAAAAGTCACGGCTTTGCGGTAAACCGCTTCCAGTGACGCAAACTGACGGTCCACAAAACGATTGAACGGCCCCGGCTTCACATTGGCCTTAAGTAATTTACTCCCGAGCACCGGACTCAAGGTCAGTGCAATCAGCGAAGAGAAAATTACCGACATCGCCAGCAAGACTGAAAATTCAGTAAATAACGGCCCGACCATACCGTCCATAAAACCAATGGGCAGGAATACCATCACCAGCACCAGGGTTGTCGCGATCACCGCAAAGCCGACTTCCCGAGTTCCTTTAAAAGCTGCCAGTAAAGGCGGTTCACCCCGTTCAATATGATGGTAAATGTTTTCCACCACGACAATGGCATCATCCACCACTAGCCCGATGGCCAGAATCAGTGCCATCAAAGTCAGTAAGTTGATCGAGAATCCAAGATAATACGCAGCCATGAAAGCCGAGATCAGAGATACCGGGACAGTCACCGCCGGTATCAGCGTCGCCCGAGCCTGACCAATAAAGATATACAGCACCAGAACCACCAGTGCCCCGGTGATCAGTAAAGTGTTGTAAACCTCGTTGATAGAACGTTCGATAAAGACAGTGGAATCGTAATCCACTTCCAGTTGCGTGCCGTCCGGCAGAAAACGCTGCAAACGCTCCACTTCTTTATGAACGGCTTCAGCAACTTGCAGCGGATTGGCATCAGACATCGGGACAATGCCCAGACTCAGGCTGGACACACCATTGTTTTTAAATGTCGCGTCCTCGTTTTGCGCGCCGATCGCCACATCCGCCACATCTTTCAGGTAAATGGGAGAGCCATCAGACGTCTGACGAACGACCAGATACGCAAAGTCTTCCGCCGTTCGGTACAACCGAGCGGTACGGACCGACATCGTCGTTGCATCATTTCGAACCTCACCACCCGGCAGCTCAACGTTTTCATCGTTCAGCGCATCAATGATGTCCTTGGTGGTCACGCCACGTCCGGCCATCTGCTCCGGCAACAAACGCACATACATAACTTTGTAAAGCGCACCGGTCAGTTGCACTGAACTCACCCCGTTAATCAGGCTGAAGCGATCGGTCAGTACCCGATCGGCATAATCAGTCAGCTGAGCGCGATCCATTTCACTGGACGTCAGATTGATGTAAATCGCGGCTTCACCTGAACCATTGTCTTTCGACACAATCGGCTCATCGGCCCCGTTCGGGAGACGACGGCGGGCACGGGAAACGGCATCCCGGACATCACTTACCCCTTCGGTCAGGTTCCAGCCCATTTCAAACTCAACGCTGATCCGTGAACTGCCGTTCCGGGTCGTCGAAGTAATACTTTCAATCCCGCTGATTCCGGAGAGCTCATCTTCGAGCACCGTAGTGACCCGGCTTTCCATGATGGTGGCCGAGGCCCCCTCGTAAGTCGTCCCGATACTGATCACCGGATTTTCAACATCCGGCATTTCACGTACCGGCAGTTTGCTGAAAGACACCAGACCAAACACCACCAGCAGTACGCTGAGTACAATCGCCACAACAGGACGCTTCACCGAAACATCAGATAACCACATCAGGCATTGTCTCCGGTCCGGGTGACACTCACAGCCTGGCTGTCTGCGTTTCTGTCCGGACTGACATCCATCACGGCCAGACCATCCCGCATATTCACCAGTCCCTGCACCACAATACGATCCCCGATCTGAATCCCGGACTCAATGACCACTTCATTCTTCACCCGGGCACCCAGCACCACTTCGGTACGATGGGCAATTCCTTGTGCGTCCACACGGTAAACAAAACGCTTGGTACCTGAATATTCCAGTGCCTGAACCGGAATGATCGCTGCATGTTGTGGCGTGAAATCCAGTGCTGCGGCCATCAGCATACCCGGTTTGAGCTTACCACTGTCATTATCAAACAGTACACGCACCCGGATATTCAGTGATTCGGCCTGAACACGGGAATCAATCGCCTGAATGGTGCCGGTAAAGATATCGCCCGGCCAGGCCTGACTTTTCGCCTGCACAGCCATTCCCGGGGCCAGTTTGGAAAGATATTGTTCCGGCACCTGCACATCGAGCCGCATTTGCGACAGGTCGTCCAGGGTAAAGAGTTCACTGCCGACCGTCACAGTATGACCGGGACTGAAATCAATCAGACCAACTGTCCCCGAAAACGGCGCCCGGATTTGATGATCATCCAGCTCGGCTTTGGCTGCATCCAGACGGGCTTTGGCGATACTGACACTGGCTAGCTGTGCATTTAGCTCGGTTTGCGTCAGCGCCCCGCGCTTCACCAGCCGCTCGTATTCCGTGAATTTACGCTTTTCGTCATCATAGTAGGCTTTGGCTTCATCGTAGACAGCCTGCGGTTTGGCACTGTCCAGCTGAACCAGCAGTTGCCCCTGTTTCACCTTGCGATCAGTATCGACAACGATCCGATCAACTTTGGCTGCCACCTCTGTCGCAATCACGACTGAGCGCTGGGCAGCCAGTTTGCCGACCAGAGAAACAGAACTCACCACTTCATGAGAAGCCACTTCGCCTGTTGCCACAGGCACGGGCCGGCTGGATTTTGGCTGATTCGCCTGCGCTGCATGTGAAGGCTGCTGAAAGTACACATATCCGCCCCCCGCCAGCGATGCCGCAACCAATACGGCCAAAACAACTTTTTTCATGCTTACGCACCCTGTCTTTTGGTATGGGCTAATCATATCTGACGCATATCAGGAACGGGGTAAAGAAATGTAAACTCAGGCAAATTTCCATCACAAAAAAGGCCGATTCCCCAACAAATTGTGGCAAATGACGAAAAATCCAGCAGCCAACTGTGAATATACAGAAAAAGGGTTTACAGTGACCGTTTGTTTGCTATTATCCGCTCCGCACTTGTGGAGGGGTTCCCGAGTGGCCAAAGGGATCAGACTGTAAATCTGACGGCTCCGCCTTCGAAGGTTCGAATCCTTCCCCCTCCACCATCTTTTCCGAAAACTGTACATCGTACGGATTTCGAAGGCTGAAAAGCCTGACAATACGCAAAAATCCCGTGGAGGGATTCCCGAGTGGCCAAAGGGATCAGACTGTAAATCTGACGGCTCCGCCTTCGAAGGTTCGA
>NZ_BAAHZP010000021.1:0-60795 GCF_054600795.1 Photobacterium sp. R1 | reverse complement strand
GGCCAAATTTAGCATGCTAAATTAATAGGCTTTATCGCAACCTCCGTCAAACCCACCATATGTAGTCAATATTGACCACATATGGTGGGTTTGAGATAATGATGACACTTAAAGCAGACCCGTTTTAGGACTGTTGGCTAAACGCCATTCTCAAAGGAGAGAGTCATGAATATCAATCGATGCAAAGGGTTATTAGTGCATACTCTGCAGCGTAGCTTTGACATTAGTAAAGGCGGCATTTCAAGTCGAAAGACTCAGTTTCTGCTTATAGACCTTCAAAACCCAAACCTTGGGGCATTCAGTGCGTCTGAGCATGATCCCGGCAATATCTTGGTTTTAACACGGCTGTCGAACCGTTCACAGGAATATGTCTATGCCTCGCCACTGGATGTAGACGGAGAAGTTATTAAGGGAAAACCTGGCGGTAACTTTGCTTATTCATCAGATAGCCATTTTCGGCGGGAAGTCTGCCAATACCCAATATCAATTCATGATCGCATAGAATATTGATTTTGAGCGGTTCCTGGTAATGTTCCAGGTGCCAGAACTTTTAAAAGCAGGCAATTTGCCATACTCATAGGAGTGAAAAATGCAAACGACTATTGCAGAACAGAAAGCAAACATTATTAAAGAAAATCCAGATTTTGAGTTGTTCCTGGAGGATCTGAGTTTTGAAACAGCCTGCCATGCATTTAGCAATCAGGTTTTTAGCCCTGAACGTTTTGCGTTAAATATCCAAGTTGAATATTCAAGCCGATTAACCGGTCAGCGGGATACGATTAAGAAAAAGATCACTGATGCTCGCCATCGAGGCGCAACTGTCACTGAAAACTGGGAGCATAGGATCGAACAATGGTTTGTTATGTTTCGTGAAGCTCTCAAGGCGAAATTTGAGAGCTATTTGTCAGCCGAATCTCGCTGTGCTTCAAGCGCGATCTGTGGCCCTGCGAATTTCCCTGTGGCTAAGAATCAGCGACATCAGGTTACCGCCCATGCACGATATAATGAAATCCAGTTATATTGTGATAATTCAGTTAAGAGCTTAATGAAAAGCATCCTACCATATGGTGATGGCAAAGCTATTCAATCTGATGACCCGGAAGCGATACTTAAACTTCAGACAAAGCTGTCTCAACTAACAGAGTCACGCGAGACGATGAAGTTGATTAATAAAATTGTGAGATCGCATTTTCCGTCTAACACAAATTTGGAAACCATGACCGAAAATCAAAAAAATGCATGTGTCTCTGAGCTGGTTGAACGTGCTGGATTGACCCACGACGCAGGCCACGAAACAATCACGCCAAACCACATAGGTAAAATTATTCCGTTTAGTGCTTACTCATTTAGCAATCTTTCAAGTGAAATAGCGCGTGTGTCAAAACGCATTACAACAATACAAAATCTTTCTGCGGCCGATTCAAATGATGGAAAAATTAATGATGATTTTGGAAATGGGATTTCGGTTTCTATAGTTGATAACCGGATCGCGATTAAGTTTCAAGATAAGCCTGATGAAGAGACCCGAAAGTTTCTCAAGTCAAAAGGCTTTTTCTGGAGCCCAAAACGCGATGGTAAACCGTGGGTACGTAAGCTGACAGAAAATGCATTGTGGATTTATAACAAAGATGTGAAGCGGGTACTGTCACAGAAATCGACCTAGTAAATTAATGAGAAGCAGTTGCCTATGCAGCTGCTTTTTTGGGAGGAACTATGACCCCTTCAGGGGCCAGGCCCCTTCACGGCTCATTCTTCGATCCGGCTATATTTCACTAGCTCCCCTGCGGGCCGTTCCGTCCCTTGTATCGCTTAGTGAAACCGAACCCCAACCATCCGCTGCGCGTCTGGATGGGTTTCGGCCCATTCGGGTCACTATCCGGGTTAATGGCTATCCCTCTCGCTACAGAACCGTTTAGATGAGTGCTGTCCAATTTCTAATGCACGATAATTTCTATGTGCCACACTTTCGTCCTCAGCTTATTTCTAGGCGACGCATTCCAAATCCTCCTTGTTATTTTTAGTTCCCCATGTGTCTGCGGCGGAATACCAACGTTGCTAAAAAATTCGTAGTGGAATCATGAATGCCTGTCAAGGCGGTAAAGCATACCTTGACAGGCATTCCCGCTCCCACTGTTTACGAATTGCAACGATGGCATACCGCCTAGTGCATGCCCAAAGGGGATTCCTATGAAAAATCAGAATAAGGAGGATTTGGAATGCGAAAAAATTCGCCTAGAAATTCAGAAGATTGAGGTTGAAACTGTTAAGATTAAGGAAGAAATTATCTTCATTAAAGTTAAGCGAAAGGCACTCATCTTCACGGTTTCTTTCGCTGGCGTAAGCGCCTGGATTCAGCTCCTACGCTTACTGTTAAAGCAATAAGAAAGCTGGCCCTTTGGGCCAGCTTATTTATTTGTTCGCTTAAGAGCGAACAACAAGACCTCACGTGCAGGAAAAATAAGATTTAGCATGCTAAATCTTAGCTCTATAGTTTTGCACAAAATGTGAAGCCGGTTCTGTCACTGAAATCAGCAAAATGTATTAATGATAAGAAGGTGCCTGGTACAGCTGCTTTTTTGGGAGGAACTATGACCCCCTCAGGGGCCAGGCCCCTTCACGGCTCATTCTTCGATCCGGCTATATTTCACTAGCTCCTCTGCGGGCCGTCCCGTCCCTTGTATCGCTTAGTGAAACCGAACCCCAACCAGTCGCTACGCATCTGGTTGGGGTTCGGCCCATTCGGGTCACTATCCGGGTTAATGGTTATCCATCCCCCTACAAAACCGACTTGATGAGTGCTGTGAGATTTCTGAAATATAAATTTAGCATGCTAAATTTGGGCTCTATATTTAGGCGGACACTTAACCCTATTCGGGGACAGAGCCTTACGGCCCTTTCTTCTGTCTGGCTATCTTTCACACAATCAAAAATACCTGCAGTTTACTACCCGAGTATAAAAAGGGACGAAGGATAAAAAATTAAATAGTCATTATTGACTATGTATTGTGAGGTTGATAAGATAAGCACAATTAATGAAGACCATACTCAAAGGAGCACTGCATGTCTAAGTCTACAATCATTAGTATCGCCAACCAAAAAGGTGGCGTCGGTAAGAGTACTTCAAGTATCAACCTCGCTTACATCTTGTCAAATCGAGGGAAGCGGGTTTTGTTAATCGACAATGATCCGCAAGCGAATGCCTCAAAAACTATTTTAGGTGATGTGAAGCAGCAACCAATATCTGTCATTCAAGCCAGCTCAACTGGGGCTATGACTCCGGGGATCTCAAATACTCATGAGCTTTACTTGGAAGGTAAGGGCTCTGAACCACTTATCATTAATGAAAATTTTCATATGTTTGCTGCCAGTGACCACCTTTCAGAAATCGAAACGAAATCTTTTGATGCGGTTATGGAGTTCAAGGGTAAAATTCGGGCATTAGCTCCTGAGTATGATTTCATACTGATCGATTGCTTGCCTTCGTTTACCCTCCTGCAAACTGCAGCCCATGTTGTCGCTGATTATTTACTGATTCCTACAGAGCTTGAAGATTACAGCGCTGATGGTGTAGGCAAACAGCTGGATAAGGCTGCTCGTATCCAGAACATGTACAACCCAAACTTGAAAATTATAGGTGTATATGCAAATAAATGCGCAAACCCAATTACTAAATTACAAGCTAAATATTATAAAAAGATTTTCGACGTTGTTGGAAATCTAATGTTTGAAAAATATATTAATCGATCCACTGTAATTGGTGAATCGATAGATGCTCGAAAAGCTGTCTTTGAGTACGCTCCAAACTCAGTCTCTGCTGAGCAATTCAATTCTCTGACAGATGAACTTCTGGAGCGGATTGAGGGTACTAAATAATGGCAAAGAAACCTGGTTTACAAGCGTTAAGAAAAACGCTAGCTGAAAATGAGCCTCAAGGTACTGTCGCCTCTATCTTGAACCAGCAATCAAAAGCTGTGATCCGGGTTCATCATAGCGAGTTGTACTCTGTTGTACAGGTACGGAAACAGTTTAACGAAGAAGCGCTTGATGAGCTCGGCGCTTCAATGGTCGATGATGGTCAACACCACCCTATCACCGTATCACCTCGGGATAAAAAAGGTTACTGCATTCAAAAAGGTGAGCGCCGCTGGCGTGCTGCTGCCAAGCGTGATCTGTATGTTGACATAGTTGTACGTGAACCGTCCTCCAATGAGGCAAGAGAAGTTATTGGCCAGTTGAGTGAAAATATTCATAACGCACCTCTTACACCATTAGAAATCGCAGAAACGTTGTTTTGTTTACAAACGGTATATAAGTTAGACCGGACTGAACTTCAGAAGGCTGTGAATAAGAGTTCTTCATACATTAGCCAACATTTGGGACTGATGAAATTGCCAGAGTGCGTTCGTCAGCTGTCAGAGCGAGCAGTTGTCAATGATGCAGATACACTAAACACATTACGAAAAGCCTATGAGGTTAATGCGGCAAAAACAACTGATTTCATTCAATCCATTTCAAAAGATGGTATTAGCCGGGGTGATGCTCGTTCTTTTCATGTCAGCTTGAAAGCACCCGTTAAGTCAAAACCACTGAATCAAGATCCAATGGTGGAAAACAAAAACGAGCCTGTAACTGAAAACGAGCCACGAACTTTAGAACAAGAGCAACATCAAGCGCCTACTCCTCAGCGGAAAGAGGTTGAGAGTAGAAGCAGTACTGAAATGATTCAGAACAAGCAAAATCAATATGAAGCGATTGAAACTCATAACGAGCATGAGCCTGGTGAAATAGAAAAAAAACTAGAGTTGCGCATTGAAGTCGCGATTGATGGGGATATTGGCTTCCTCTTAGCAGATAGAATTGACCCGAACGGCGAGACAGTATCAGTACAAATGACTTATGGAGTGCTTGAACTGCCAATTGAAGATTGTAAGGTCATGGGAGTTAAGTATGCGGGATCTTGAGTATTCTCAGACGGTTGCGTCATATCGCTCATTGATTGTAAAAAAATGGTCATTCTTATCTGAAATGAGCCCAGCAAATGCGGCTTATGAACTTACTCAATATGCAATACGAAAATCTATTGTGAAACCACGCTCTCCCGTTAAGGGGGAGCTTATGACAGGTTGGTGCAAAAATAACACGGCCCCTTTGTGGGCCTGTAAATCTGCATTATGTCTTTGTATTGAATCAGGATGGCTGCCCTCAAATCCTATTGAGTGGGCAGTTTTTTCGTATTTGTATATTCGGACTTTTCCGAATCTGAGTTTTGAAAAGTACATAGCATTATTACCGGCACAATTTGATGAGACAAGTGAAACAGAAATGTGGTTAAAAAAAGCTTTAAACGAGCAGGTGTCAAATAGGAAATAACTAAGCTAATGAAATTATTAGATTTATTCTCTCAACTTGAACAGTCACCTCGACCACAGTTAGCATTAAAAATAATCCTGGCCTTGGTGGATAATGCCGATCTGAAGCATGCAAATACGTGGTTGTTGAAAACAGAGATCTCTGAGCTTACTTTAGCTGAAGGATGTTCTTTAAAAGGTCACAACTCGAACGTTAGCAAAGTCGGCAAGGAACTAGAAAAGATGCGCTTAATCAAGGTTGGTTATCGAGATAAAAATGGAAATTGGAGTGAAGAATCAACATTGCGCAAAGGTTGGTTAGCATTTTATTTACTCGAAAGTCGTGTTTTGCAAGCCTTTGGCAGAACATGGCCGCAGCAAGAATCATAAATCATTCTAGGTAACTTTATGGCAATTCGTCAGGAGTGTTTTACTCGTGCAAGAGAATGGGTAAGACCAACTGTTTCAGAAGTAGCTGAAATTTTAGCTGACTTTGCACATCGACACAGCATCCACGACGATGACATTGGTAAGAAAATTGGTGTGAATCAGAGGTCTGTTAAACGCTGGCGAGAACACTACACAGTGACAACAGAAAAGCAATCGAACATTCCGTATGCTGTGTGGGCGTTTTTAGTATTACTGACATATGAAAAAATGATTGTCGGTCATATTATCAATGCTGACTTAAGTGATGTCCCTAAAAAATACATCTGCGAAGCAAAAGATTTTAGTGTTCCGCCCCCATGGTTACTGTGTTCATTCATCGGTAAACATTCACATACTGGGCTAACTAGAATTCAAATTGCGTCGATCTTTAAGCTAAATTCAGAGTCTTTTGGTAATACTATCATTGCTGGAAGTGTGAACTATGTTACCTGGTCCTGGCTGCTAATTTTATGCGGCCAGAAGCCAAGTTTTGTCCTGAACTCAAACTACCATTGTTAATCCCAATTGCTGACCTGGGCGATTACGGGCCTTTCGGTGCTTCGCCCCTCCTGCCGCTAACCTGAGCCACTTTAAGCGAGCAAGCTCGCTGTGGCTCTAGGTTCCAGGCAGCCAGTCCTTCCCTCACTACGTTCGGCTATCGCTTGCCTATTTCTCTAAATTACGATTTAGAGAGTATCTACTCAAGATTATGTGAATAGGAATGAGAAAGCGAAGTGAAGATTGAGCTGTACCTGGTAAATAACCAAATAATAGTCTTCAGTTAAAAAAAACATTATGCATACATATTCAGTATGGTGAATGATAAATCTTTATTCAAGTTCGCTGATTCTTCCTTTTGTCTTCGACAGTCATGTTACTGACAACACGCAGAGATTGCATGCCTGCGGCGCTGGCTTAACAGGATGGGGGGGGGACACCATCAAAATCATCTTGTATCGTTACTATATGCGACCAGTTGAATTTAATCGCACAGTCGCTGCGCTCCGCCTTCTATGGCTCGCACTGCTCGCCATAGAAGGCATTTGCATTTATATAAATCATACCGCTCGTTGCTCCTTGTTCAAACGATACGAACATTTACTTTTTAGTTGATGAAGAAAATAGAGGTTATGATTAACGTACTTCATTTGCATATTTTTCACTAAATATTTGAATTTTTTCAAATATAAGGTTAATTACTCATCGACAACAAATATTGAAAAACTAATTTTATTGAGATATTCATTGAATATATAAGTGTTAATGTTGTTTGTAAAAACTAGTACTAAAAAACCAAAAGGTGTATAATATACACCATCGGGAGTGCTTAAACGAAATCATAGGATTTTTATTTGTTTCAACAATCCTTCAGTTCAAATTTATGTTTATCAAACTATATCTGATTAACGGGCAAAAAAAATCATTTTTACATGGGTGATTTAACCTGTAGAGATTTAATGATGAATATAGTGACATAAATTCTTGTGCTCCCTGATATTGAATCAGGAAATAAAACCGTTGCTAATGCATTAGTTCGGTTAGATACAAGCTCAAAATTAAATAGAGACATTGGATTGTCTATTAAATACTTGAGCTAGATTTTTGATGCATTCTATCAATATCAAATTCAAACTATAAGCCCATCTGGGCATGACCCGAAAGGATGAAAAATGAACGTAACAGAAGCCATGAATGTCTTAAATTTATCAGGGACCGTAACTCAAGCGGAGATAAAAAAGGCTTATAAAATTGCATCTATCAAGTATCACCCAGATCGAAATCTTGCTGGAGCTGAGATGATGGTAGTAATAAATGCAGCTTATGATCATCTAAAATCATTAGGTGATACTGTTACAATGGCGAGTGATGCACATGCGTATGATTACGGAAATGAATTCCATCAGATCTTGAATGAATTAATCAAATTGGATGGTTTGAATATTGAAGTATGTGGAAACTGGATTTGGGTTACAGGTGAAACAAAAAGACATAAAGACAAATTAGGTAGAAATTCTGGAATCGGCCTTTTCTATTCAGGTAAAAAAAAGGCATGGTATTATCGACCTGAGGAATACAGATCAAGAAATCGATTGTCAATGGATATGACAGAAATAAGAGATAAACATGGTTCTCAAAAAATTAAAAGCCGACAAGTTTTTCGTGTGGAAGGTTTATAGCTTAATTTTATATAGGGACGGCCAAACCGTCCCTTTCGAGTTTTCTATACAAAGATGTGTAAGAATGTAAAACAAATTCCATACTTGAAAATCTATCAATTTTATGAGCACATATTATTTATTTGCCAAGCATAAAAAAGTTATGGGTAAAATGAAAATTTAAAATGTTACCTGAAAAAATTCTGTGTAGACAAAAAGGATCTGAAGTTAAAGATAGTGGTTTTTACTATGTAAAATGGTAAATGAACGAAGACTGAGCTCAAGGATAAAATTTGACTCGTGTATTCAGAACAAAAATAAAATTTCTCTTTCAGTACGGAATGAGAGTAAAGAGATATTCGAAGCTATGTCCAATTTATTCCCACAATCAAAAGGTTTAATTGGTTCATCAAAGAGAAATAGGTCTCGGTCTTAAGGGTAACTTAAATAATCAACAGTAAATAAAAAATGAATGAAAATTTATAATCTAAAAAGCCGCCTTATGTTAAGGCGGCTTTTTTTATTTTTTGTAAAACTTAAATCCTTTTTGATGCAGTTTTTATGTTAGAAAAATAGCCGTTCTATAACGGTCTGGTTCTGCCGTACAAACACCTTCAGAGCGTAATTCATAAATAACAATCAGAACGCCACAGCACTATGTAGAGTTCGATTTCATGCGGCAATCGAACTGCCTTCACATGAGTTACCGGTTCATGGCCATCATAGAGCCCAAAATTATTAACCCCTGGATCTGCGGCTGATTCTGCCACTACTTTTGATTACACCCCACGCTATCTCGGCAAGCCGAGATGGTTTATGTTTGTGCGTCTTAACCTATTGTTTTTTAAGGATTAGTTCATTTGTTCCTGTAGTGAAATTTCAATTTTCAAATTTTATAAATTTGTAACTCTGTTCATCTAAAAACGTACTACATGAGTACTAATTTTGTACTAAATAAGTACTATTTATATATTTTTCAATGGTTTAAAGTAATGTGGGTACATTCCCCGTGCTATGTACTACAAATTTAAATCATTGATTTTTAATAAATAATTTTTTATATGTAGTACGCGTGTACTTCTGTTTTGATAGGCTTCATGTATAATGTGTGTCTTTAGTTAGATCTTTTAAGAGAGAGAATGGCTATGGGCCGTCCAGATGTTTTGCAGATTAGCGGGATAGATTCAAAGCTATTGAAACGGATCGATAACTACAAAGAAGATGAGAATTTGAAGTCGAGATCAGAGGCTGGCAGAGCACTGATTGAGTTTGCCTTGCGTGTGATTGATCATGCTGAGGCTAATGAAGGTGTTACAACCAGGGAGCTCATGGAGGAAATTTTGAGGGTTAGCTCATTGAATTCAAAAATGCTAGATAATATATATTTTCAAACATTTGATGAGTTTAGTTATAAGCGTGTTGAGCCAGTAGCAATAGAAAGGAAAAAGATTGCGAAAGATCGAGCAGAACATGAAGTAGAGGATTTTTTATCAGGAAATAAAAGTGGGGCATAAAGCCCCAGTTATTTATCTTGTTTTTTCACCTCTATCATATGACGGTGTATTGTGTAAGGTGTCCTTTTCAATGCTCTTGTCATCAAAAGTAACTGAGGACATATCCTGAATCAATGTCTTGTCGTTATGAATAATGTCAGTGGCACTATCAATCAAACCTTTTCCTATGTTGTTTGTGCTGATTCCATGGGTTATTTGGATATCATCGTTCAATGCGTCATAGAATCGTGAATTAAATTCACCTTGATGTGCCATACTGTCTATTGTTGATTTTATGGCTTCACTGAGAGTACGTTGAGAATTATTTAAATCGCCACTATCAATAATGCTTAGAGTTTTACCATCCCTTTCAATGCGGCTTGTAATGTGATCAATCAGATTTTCGTTTATAGGTGTGTTCTCCTGGTTAAGTATAAGGATAACATTCTCACGTAATAATTCTGTATCAATGGTTCTACAGTCATTGTTAGTCGGTACAGAAATTATATCAACTTGATCTTTGTTGCCATCTTGCACCTGCAGGGCATTTTCAATGCCAACAGCAATTACTGAATAATCAGCATTTGTTCCTTCATAAATTGGTATATGATTGCTAGATTTTGTTCCAAGAACACGTTTTTGTATATCTAGTTCTGCCAGGCCACCTGTTTCTGAATTGAGATATGTTATCTCAATGCCTTTTATTTCATTGTTACTGTTTAGTAGAGGAGCCAGAACAGCAGGATAGGTTTTACGTGTTTCAGATGAATAGACGTGATTATGAAACCTTAGATTTGACTCATCTATTGTTTTAGCCGTGACAACATCTGATAAGTATGTTTCTGCTAAAGTTCCTTTGATACTACTTCCGGCATTAAAGTATTGAATAGCTTTTGCTTCTAGCTGGCCTTGTTTGTATGGAGTTACATTTTTTAGATCATCGTGGATTGGGTTCGCTTGTAAATTGAATAATTCTGGATCAGCAATGATTTTATCAGCCTTGAAAAGTGCTTCTTTGTAACTTAAGTTCTCTTTGTTCATCATCAAAGTAACGAGGCTTCCGTGCTCACCAGTTCCCCAGTCTCTGTATTGGCCTCTATATTGTCCTGTAAGATTTACCTGAACATTGCCTTTGTCACCTTGGAAAATGAGCATATCCCGGTTTGATTTTGTCTGATCATACTGTCCTAAAAGCTGTACAGAAAGTGATTCAGTATAAGCTGCAAGTTCATTGTTTATCACCTGTCCCATCTGACGTAGATTGAGGATACCATTGATGTCTTGGTATTTTGGGTTATCAGCAGCGGATGGCTTATCGTTGAAGAAAATTTGATGCTCAGGATAAATTTTATCTCTTGTTTCTATTGCTGATGGCTTGTTGGTTTCATTGTTTATCCATGATCGAATTAAGTTTTTGGGGTTATCTGTAAATATTTTTACGTGGTTACTTGCTCGTGATATATCAATCAAACCACGTCTAATATTTGTCAATATTGCTTTTCCTTTGATAGAAGTGATGACATTGTTATACGTCGCACCCTGAGACATGTCCGCTGTTCTGGTGTATGCGTAGTCCCAATGTGAATCCTTAATATTATTAGTTGACAAGCTCAGTCTCTTACCGTTGCTATCACTCAGTATTACTTTCTGAGTATCGATTGATTGAACCTGGTATTCTTTATTTCCTTCCCAACCTCTGTCCTTATCAGTCTGCCGGAGCATGATTTTGTCCTGGCTTGATAGAGGTTGTTCCGTGCGTGTCCATAGTTGAGTAAACCGATGGTCATGATTCAGAGGGTAGAACGGGCGTTCTTTACCTGTGCTGAGGTCAGCTATTGTTACAATTTTATTATCTTTATCAACATGCGATATTGATGCATAATTATTCTTATCAGTTCTCAGGATTAATCCAGGCTTATATGGCATCATGGTTGCCATTTTTGTCTTTTCAACCCCAATGCTTCGTAATCGAGGTACCATGATATTTTCTGTTCCTTGGCATCCTTGTTGCTGTAATCCTTGCCTAATTCTGTAAGAAATTTGATCACGTTCTTGGTTAGTATAAGCAATGATAAGTGTGTTTTCGCGTGAAGCTGGAGTCCTTGCCAGGTATTCCAGGGCTACAGCTTCAGATAGTGACTCAGCAGCATTCACTTTGTCTTGAGCGGGGTTTCCCGTTTCTTTGAGTGTTGAAACAATATTGAAAGTTTGGTCATGTTCTGCTTGCTTGAAAAGTTGCGCTTGTTGCTGATTTTTTGGTTCACCGAGAGATTGATACTCTCTAAACTCCGATTGATTGGTAATTTTTTCGATAGCACTTTCTGCTTGACGATCGATCACGTTATGAACAGCGCTTAGTAGGGTCGGTGCACTTTTTTGGCGAAGGATATCTTTCATTACAACACTATCAATGTGACCGTAACGGATTGCCAACTCGAACGGCTTACCAGCTTCTTGGGACAATAGCTGATAGATATCACCAATGTTGACGGCTCTCGCATCGGTTTTTTCCACCAATTCGGTAAATTGATCCATTTGCTTATTACTTGTCATAGAGCTTTCATCGAGCAAAAAAACTGTATTTTTGAATGCGCCGGCATCAAGGTTTCCGCTTTGATAATTGCTAAGTAAAGATTGTGCTGTCTGGCTTTCCACACCTTTTTCCCTCAACTCGTTTACAGCCGTGTGAGTTGGGGCTAAACCAATGAACTTGGTATTGAAATTGTTTGCTTGGCTGAACTCTGTAAGAGCGATAGCTGTTGAGAGCATGGTTGATTTACCGGTGCCAGGAAAACCTTGAATCCCTATAAATCTATCTTTAGTTGTAGTGATTAAGTGAATGGCATCCTTCTGGCCATCTGTTAATTGGGTTTGAGTATCAAGAAACTGTGTTGCATGTTCAGGGAGTGCAAGGGGGACTTGTGTGTTTTTTCCAGCCTTTAGTCTGTCAATGATCCTTTCTTCAGTTTCAATAGCAGTAGCAGTCGTCCAACGCGTGCCATCGTGATATTCAGCTGAAAGTGATTGACCATTATTCTCAGATAGTTTCAGCTGTTTAATGATTTCATCTTTAGTAATGGACTGGCCCTTTTCCTCAAAAGCAAATTCGATGGCAGATGTGATCAAATCCTTTTGAGTAAATCCAGCTTCTTTTTCAGAAACCTTACTGATTGCATATTGTACAGCGCTTGCTATAAGTCCCTTATCGTAAGAGTTATTTTTCAAAGTTGATAGAGTCACGTTGACATCATTCAGTAATGCATCATAGGTTTGATGATTGATGAATTTTTCTGTGTTCTGTGTAGCCTGCATAACGCGATGAATTGCGCTCGGTCGTATATCACTTTTTTCTAATTGTTTATCAAGTTTTTCACCGCTATCAGTGAAAATATCAATACGTTTGGAATCACTATGATTCAAATCATGTATTAACTCTTTTGAAGCAACGTAAGACTTCATTCCGATGATAGTGTGGTTTTTTGTGTTATCAGCCTTACTAAAAATTCTGGCATAATCGTAACTTAAGGGGGCATTTTCGAGATTTGATGGATTAATTATATACCTTTCCCCTTTAGTGTCTTTTAAGATAATCATCATAGAAGTAGCGCTGGATACACTTAATGATTGATTTTGTTGAAGTTTTGTTTTGAAGTGATTGCTGTTCATGCGAAGCTGATCACCTTTGGAAATTTCAATTGATCCTGGTTGATTGATTGAAAAATTACGTTGTTTTACAGCACGTTCATTAGGATTAATAAATTGTTCTTTTCCTTGGCTATCTGATATTGTCAGCAAGTTATCTTTGCGGTTGATATTAGTTACAATGAAGTCTCGTTTAACATTTCGACCACTTTCTATAATCCATTCACTCAGTACCATACCCTTCTTGTAGTGATTTACTGTTTCACGTTGAGCATCAGTAAGAAAAACTGGGTTGAGTGTTTTAATAGTGACACCTTGACGGCTAACATCGCCATTTCTCTGGAGTGTTTGACGTATAGTTGAATTGAGTTCAGAAACATCTTTATTAGTCGCGGCTAGAACTTGAGCAGTTGATTTGTCCGATAGGTTGCATAAGGTATCTGCTATCGCTTGGTTTCTATCAAGATCGCTTTTCTCATAGATATAAAGTTCCGCAGTTTTTTGCTTTGTATCAACCCAACTAATTTCGTTCACGTTACCTTTCTTCAGGGTTTCCATAACATTGCCAGCTTTCATTCCTTGTTTGCTATTGGCATGGTTTAGAAAAATTAGTTTACTTTTGCTGGATTGAGCTTTTTCGATAAGAGCTTGAGTGTCTTTCACACCAAGTTTATTGGCAGCTTCAATTACAAATAAATCACGTTGAGAGTAAGGCGTTGTGTCATCTCGTACCAGGTTGTTGATTGAGTGAGTATGCTCTGGACGAAAAATGTTTTTAAACCACTGTAATGGTGTAAAAGCCTGCCTGGTTACATTTGCTGCAGTCTGCTGTTTAGAGTAGTTATCAGGCGTAATGATATGAACACGTAGACCACTATCAGTACCAACGTGCAGCAGAGAACGAGCAATTTGCTGACTATTTCCAAATACATTAATGACATTCGTCTGCTTGCGGCTCTCAAAAACGCTGACAATTTTATCCTGGTTATCCTTACTAAGTTCCAACTGTTCCAAACTTTTGTCATTCACTATTGTCTTTAAATTACGAACCTGCCCCTGGGTACTAGCGATGAGGAGCTTTTCGTTGTCAATCATGGTTTGAGTCGTGAACATTGAACGGCTTTCATTAACCGGGAGCAATTGTCCATCTTTGATTGCCTGGTCAGCAGCCAACTTGATATCGATGAGATCAAGTTTTTCACCGCGTGTAAATTCTGATGTTGCAGACTCAATGAGCTTTTCATAACTTAGTTGGTTTTTGGTTTCGCTATGGTGCTCAATGGCACGCTGTAATGATTCGATTGCTGCAGCTTTGAGTTCAGGTTTATCTGATAGAGATCGAGCATTCTTATAGCTTGAAGCAACAAACGCCTGGATATCAAAATTGTGTGCGTGTGCATCAGATTGCCATTTTTGGATTAGTACATTTTCACTGGTATATGTCTTGCTTTTACGAGTACCTTTTGCTGCAATATCACGCGCTGCTTGAGAGTTAATACCCAACTCGTGAGTGTGTTCATTGATTTGTTTACTGCGTGTTGATTGGCTTTCCAGATAGTCCTTAGGAACACCTTCTATTTCGAACTGATTATGACCGATCGACTCAATTGAATATCCTAAATTAACTGATTTTCGAGAAAGGGAGCTTTGATAAAGCGCAGTGTAGTACTTTTGGTGATTATATATTCTTTCACTTGTACCGTTGATGACACCACCTTTTTGTTTGATACAGGAAGCTAAAGCTCTGAGTGTTCCATTTTCGTCTTCGGTCATGTTTGCCATCAAAGAGTGGGTATGAACTTGTGGGTCATCATTCCTACTAGTTTTATGACCAATAAGAGCGAACAACAATTTTTCACTATTAACAAATTCAGTTTGGCCGTCTTTTCCGGTGCTCTTAAGTTGAGCAACATCTTTTTCTAGTTGTGAAAGCGTTTCTTTGACAGCATCAATGTGAGCATCCATCAAGCGTTTATCACCACCTACTAGGATGAGAGTACTGACGGATTTAGGTGCAGAGAAAGTAAGATCAAAGCCACTACGATGATTTTCACGTTTTCCGTGGACAGTACGTTGATTTAAGATACCAGAAAGAACTTCCTCTAATTGTTTCTCCTCAACGGGTTTACCTAACAACCCTTCGCGTTCTGCAATTTTCCCAAACCATTGTGAATTTGGCTGACTACTCTGTTCCTTTAAATAATAGTTATTGCTCTTATTTGGTTCTACTTGTAAAGATACGTCAGGCAGGTTATGTTGCTTTTCTTCGTTCAAATAGTATGCAGCTGCATCACCTGCACTTTGCGATATAGGACTAAGAGATAGCATAATATATTTTCCATTTATATTCTAAAGTTTAGAAAGCCCTCAATTTGAACATTGAGGGCTTTGTATTAATTGTATATGTCAAAATCAATTAAATTTTCTTCTTCTCTAAGAACACTTTCAGATAAATTGTGACTTGTATTATTTTTGTTTTCATTTTGATTGCTTGATTGCTTAGCTGAATCACTATTTTGAGATGAAATATCCATCGAAGTAGACGTATCCTCATCAGATTTTATAAGCTGAGAATTGATCTTATCATTAAGGTCTGTGATTGATCCTTTCATTCTTGATTCTTCTGCATCCCGTTCTTCATCAGATTCAAACATTGCTTGATGTAAGCCAAGTAATTTCTTCTGTTCTGATTCATCTAATTGATTTATAGCGCTAATTTGAAAATATGTAAGCATTTGTTCAATTGCCTTCATACGTTCAGAATTCGAAAACTCACGCTTTATGAAAGGAGCACACAAAGATGTCATTTTATCAAATTGAAGATTGAGTTTTGTAATAGGGTAGTTCCCTGGTGTTCTAAGCCAGCATTCCAAATCATCTAGTTGCATAATTTCGGAAGCTGTTACAGCAGGACGTGTTTTAGTTTCATGTCCTAGGGATATACCATCACGCATAGAGTGAGCACCGTAGCTGTAGTTTTCGCGTGAAACATCAATTTCTTGTTCACCAAGATCTTGTGATGAAATTTTAGCCATTTCATTCGAAGGAGAGCGAAAGAAAAACCGTGTATTTAATAAATCAAAAATTTCTTGTGCTGCATTTATTCCATAGACTTTCTTTAACTGAGCATATGATTGAATTCCAATTACATAGCAACCTCCAAACTTTCGTACTTCAGCAATCGTTTCTGCTAACTCTGGAAGCTTATGTAAACTAGGTGCTTCATCCATAATGACCCAAATTCGTCTATCGGGGTCTTCAGATTGTTCTAGAATGGCTGTTGAAGCAATAGAAAGCCACATTGAAATCAGGGGTCTTAGCGACGCATGCTGTTGAGCATTGCTTGAAAGAAATAGAAAGCCTTTCTCTTCATCATCTCTAACCCAGTCCCGAATAGAAAATCTTTTACGTACAAGATTATTACATTCATCTTTTTGGTCGAGCCCTTCCAAAAAGCGTAAAGATTTAACGTATGCAGCAAGAACAGATTTTATTGAAATTGCCGTTTTTTGGATTTTATCCGAAACCAGAGACGCAGATTCAGTTCCTTTAAGAAACTCACTTAGAGACTCAAGTTCAGAAGTAAGCATAAGCTCTAATAACCGTTCTGTTGTACGATTTGGCTCGCTAACCATTTTATAGGCTGTACTGGTGAAAATCGTTCGTGCCGATTGAACCCAAAATGGATCGCCATCACCATGCATAGGAATTAATGCCGAAGCCATATTTTCGAAATCTGAAGGTTCTAGGGCATCACACCATGTATCCCAATAAGCGCAGCGTTCATCAAATGGATTTAATATAACATCGGTATCAGAATTGTAGAATTTACTAACAAAAGTGCATCCTTTATCATAGATGATAGCCTTATCTCCACGTTTACGAATCCACCTAACAAGCTTTCTTAATGCAACTGATTTCCCTGCGCCGGTAGTCCCCTCTAACAAAACATGTTGAACTTCAAAATTTAATTTAAGTATATGCAAATTATCTAAGGCAAAGTCAGATTGTTTTTTTGATTTCTTTAGTATTTTTTCAAGTTCCTGAGGTGTGGTTATCTGAATGCCTCGAATAAATTGTTCTTCAGTATGTTCATCACCTTTTCGTTGAAAATATCTCATCGCAAAATGAAATAATATAATACCTATAATTAGGCTGATGGCAAAATTAAATTGAATAGAGAACACTAATTTAGAAAATGCCTCACTAAATACTGGGTTTTGCAACTGTACGCCAAGTGTGCTTTGATATGTCACACCATCCCAAACAGTATAAACAATATGGTCGCTGGTTTGTATTGTTGAAATGAACTTGTATTTCAAAAAGTAAATACTTCCTATAACAGTAGATTGATCTAGAGAAAAATATGTGATTCCTATAGTGAGGGCAGCTATCAAAAACATCATCCATTTGATGAGGCGGCTGTTAATTTGAAAGAACATGGTTAAGTTGTGAAAGGTAATTTGTCCTCCACGTGTATAACTATTACCTTGTCTTCTTTTTTTCATTTTTTATACTCTCCATCACAAGGGTAATTTTTGATTAATCCAATAACTGCTATCATAGCTGTGTTCATATGAGGTGATTTTTCATCAAACTTTATATCATTTTTATAGGTTTCTTTTATTAATTTTCCCAATGTTCTTGCGTTTAACTTTTGATTATCAGGCATACAGAAGAGATTTATATTATATTGATTTTTTAATGCTGCATTAAAATAGATGCTAGTGTCTACTAAACCATTTAAATATGCACTCGCTGATTGCCGTATATCAGGGTCATCATTATTAATAGAATTGAAATGTGTATTGATGCTGACTGCATTAGTAATAGTTGAGACTGTTAGGAAAAACAGAGAAATAGATGTTGTAAGGATTTTTTTCATGATTTGCATTTCCTTAGAAATAAGTGAGTAAAAATGGGTCATGTAGTACTTGTGTACTACCTACATATGCTATACTATTCATAGAGGATAAACAATAAGGAAGAGTTTCAGATGGATAATTCATCTAACAATAATGCGATAATGGCTATGGTTATGGCCATGAAAAAGATAAATTTGCAAAATGAAAATTTATCTCTTTCACAAACCATACAACAGCTAAAAAATTCAGGTTTCTCTGACGAAGAAGTTGTTAAGATTTTAGGTGCATGCAGTCCTGAACAGCCTCAGTCTAGTGTTGGTAGTGAAGATTACAATGAGCAAGTTGATCATGTTATATCATTTGCAAAAAAAGATGTGTTTTACAAAGTTATTTCATTGGTGATATTTTTTTGCATCATTTTATTGCCAGCAAGGCCGGATAATATAATTCCATTTGCTATGTCATGGGCAGTTTTTTGCGTGGTCACACTTGCGATTAGGAGCTACTTCTTCTCCTTTAAAAATGCAAACTATTTTCTAAAAAAATAAGTAAGCCCCAATAGGGGCTTGAGTAAATTGAATTGATGTTTTAGAAGATTTTAACTATATCGTCCGTGCGGCAAGTATTTTCCAATCTCATCTAAATGGTTTTTTGTGTTTCCTTGAGTATCGTCATCTTGATGCCGACTATCTTTTGATAAATCAGGTACTTCATTTGTAGATAGAGATGCATCTATAACTTTTTGTTTAGTTTCTTTCATGGCGTCATCATGATCATTTCTAAGTTGGTCAAAATCTTCTTGTTTGAAATAATCACTTGATCCTACTTCTTGATTAAGAATTAATGAATTACCCCAATGTTGTCTGTCAAATTCATCTTTTGCTAAGTCAACTGCGTCATTTTGAGATGACGTTAAACCCATATTAGGAACATTTCTTTCATATTCAGAAAGAATTTCATTCTTACTTTGAGGTAGTGAAGGATCTGAGTATTTTTCAAGCTTAGCTAATACTTCTGGGTCTTCCAAAAACTGTGAAATATAACCTGCTCTCTGCTCTCTGAACTCTTCAGTTGAACCATACATTATACCCTGATAATGGTCTGGATTTTGCTCCATAACATATTTTTGAAAATCAGGCATTAGATTGAAATTAACGCTGTTACTGGCATCCTGAACATTATCTGCTGCACGGTCAAAAGTACGTGCTTGATTTAAGTCACTTGATACTGAAGCTGACAAAGATCTAGTATTTCTGAAATTATCACTGATTGACATCAAAGCAGAATCGTTTTTAGAGCTAGTGTCGGAACTTGAATCAGTAGTATCATAATTTTCTATAATGCTAGCGGATTTGTTGAATTGATTTTGGAGTTGAATAGATTGTTTTTCTTGTTCAGATGAACTTTCACTTTCAGATGTCTTTAAATCATGAGATTGTTTTATACCGCCTTCTAAGCCAATTTTGCCTGAAGCACCAAAAAGGCCAAAATTTACTCCTACACCTCCCGATGCACCATAGTAAACAGAACTTAACTTACTGTAAGCTTCTTCTTCAGAAATACTATGCAATTTCGCATAATCCTTTACTGTACTATTCATGGTACTTGCAGCTTGAGACGCTTGTGCACTTTCTCTATTAGATGTTGTATCACCGTAACTGAGGTTTTTACTTTCGTTGTTACTAAACTGAGTGAGTTGGTCAAAACCATTATCAAGACTTTGATTGAAGGCAGTTCTATGATTTTCAGCTTGAGAAACACTATCTCTAGCTGCTGTCCTGAGACTTTTTGTTATCCCTTCTTTACTATTTAAATCAAATCCAAGACCCCTTGATATAGCTGCACTACCATCCATAACTTGATGTCCATTATTGAACGTAGTTGTCAGGCCGCCGGTTTCATTTTGAATTGAGACACCCTTATCTCTCATTAATGCAGATGTGTCCATTTTATTCCCATTCATATTATTGAATGAGAAGTTATCAACTTGTCCATTTCCTAAATTTACATCACCACTGGCGACAGATGCGGAAGTACGACTGTTTACACTATTCATCATACCAGCAAATTGATGATAAGCACTGCCCATAAGAGTTGAAACACCTTTAACAAATATTCCAACAATTACAGGTACACTCATCATCAAAAATCCGGTCATAGTCGCAGTGCGTGAATGCATTTCAGCTACGGGATCAATATTACTAAGCGTAATTCCTCCATAAATGTCTGTTAGACCATTAGTGCTTAAAGATAAGCGGGTTGTCATAATGAAATTTATTAAAGAGAATAAAATTGGCCATGTGCCTAAATAAATGAATCCTTTAAAAAAGTTTGCTAAGACGATTTTCGTCATACTCGGTATCATAGCAAGTGGTATAACTAAAACGGACATACACAAAAGTAAGAGAAATAAAATAGATTGCATCATAGGCAGGAATTCACGTGCCTGTAACGCCATTCCTGCCCACATCGATGTTGTCTGCATTTTGTTTTGAGTATAAGCGTAATTGATTGCAGCTGCCGTATTGTTATTTAATGCAGCACCATCAGATAATCCATTTCTTAAGGCATTTATTGCCATATTTTGTGAAGTTATATCTGATGCGGATTTACTGATTCCATAATAAGTTTTATAACTATCATGCAAGCCTGATTGAATCTTAGTACTATCATCAGGAGAAACATTTGAAAATGTCATTCGTGCAATTAATCTAATCGCATTACTAGCTTTTTTGGTAAATTCACTTTCTATCTTTGGAAGGGCATCCTTGCAGGTAACAAAATTTTCTGGCCCCATTTCAATGCTTCGTAGTGGGGAAGGGCTATGATCCTTTAAAAATTGGAATATGTTTGGTGAATCAGATAGTTGTTGCCAAGTATATTTACCATTTAACTGTATATCATCAATTATGCAACTTTGCATATAATGTAGCCATTGACCTCTTAATGAGGAATCATCGATCTGACTTTGACGTGAAAGTTGATATAGTTTTGAACCAAACAACATCCCTGATTTTCCATATGCTTGGTCATTTGGTGAATGAAAAATATCTTCGATAGTTTTAGTAACACCATACATATACGTTGTTCCAATATGAGCTGGTACTGCTAACACTGCAGGAACATTTGCAACCTGGTAATTACCGGATGGATCTGTTAAATCAATGATTTGTACACCGACTTTTGTACTAACACAAAAAAGAGGAACTCCAACATATACAGCGGCCCATTTTGGTATCGAATTAACATCTTTTTTGATATAGAAATGACAGCATGTAGCCAAAACACCAAACATTGCACTGATTTGAATCAAGCTTGAGAAACTTTCAGTATAAAAGAATGTTGCAATTGCATTTAAAATAACTTGAGCAACATCACCATTAGTATAATTATAAATATCCAAAGTCATTATTAACCTCCAAACTGTAAGTTTGAACGTGCTTGAGTTGAGAACATGCCTTCCAATTGACGTCGTAATTCAATATGCCTTTTAACTAACTCTTGTTGAGAAATTATTGCGTCAACGGCCTTTTTCTCTAAACCGTCAATATATCTAAACGAATCAATGATACCAGTTTCTATTTTGTGAATATCTTTAGGATCGTTTGTTGTGTTAGACAATGCAGTTTGGACAACTTTTAACATACCTCGAAGATAAGTCGATATATGTTCTACACTAATAGCAGCTGCATATGCTGAAATATTAGGTGATTGCCCAGCCTTCAGTGTATCTCGTATATAAGCCAAAATTGGCATTTGTGTATATTCAAGGAACGATTTTTCTTCATCATTCAATTCTTGATCATTTATTAATTTTTCAGCAATAGATTGAATCAGTTTATATACTCTGTTTTGTAATGCTTTTTCTGGTTGGATAACAATTTCTTTAACAAAAACTTTTATACATTGTTCAGGAGAATCGTTGGAACAATTGTATACATTTGCTTTGCCACCAACTAATAAAGATTGTACAAGGTTATTATTATGGGCTAACAATGAAGAATAATATTGAGGGTTCCCAGATGCGTCATAGACAATAGTTCCTGATATTGCCATTAAGAACTTTGCCAGGTCTTTATCTGTAGATAAATAACTATCTTTCATTATGTTAGACCAAACAATATTGAGATTATTCTTAACCATAGGTTTTAACGTACTGTTAGATTTAGCTTTTTTTAATTGAGATGCGCCTTGACCCCCGGCTCCGCATTCATGTTGTCCCGCGACCCAATCAGCAAAGGCATTGTTTTGTGTCCCCATAGTCGAACAAATGTACTTTTGGCTGCCGACATCGGCAAAACCGGCAAGTCCGGAAACACTGGCCTGAGCAACTTCACACGAACTGATTGATTGATTAAGGTATTTATCAGCAATCGATTGTAAATGGTCTCGAATTTGCTTAATACTTGGAGCCCAAGTTTGAAGGGCTAGATCCACTGCAAATGGTAAAGCATTAGAAACAACGGACTTACCAAATTGAACCAATTGGTCAGAATTAATATGTGAAAATGCACCTAAAAAAAGGTCAATACCACCACATCCCACCCCCATACTCGGAAGTTCTACGCTTAATGGCTGAATAGTCATACTCTTTGTTCTTAAGAACAAATTACCGGCTGTATAGTAGTTTGCTGACTGACCTTTATATGCTGAAGGATAGGTAACATTTGAATATCCCATACCATCCCAGAAACTACCTAATGACCCATTTACATCAGCTTTTACGGATATTGATGTAACAAGTAATGTAATTGCTATGAATTGTTTTTTCATGGTAGCAATGCCCTTATGACTTCAGGATCGTTTCTAATATGATCATATGTTTGCTGTAAGCCACTCGCTGTAACATTACCAACTGTCATCTTGGCAGACTTACGGCTATTAACATTGATGAAAAACGTTGCAGGTAAGACTGCTTTACGTGGATTGTCAAAAAAACTACTAGCAATTTCTGGAGTAATAGGAATTGGAACCTCAAAGCCAGGTATCCCTTCACCTGTGTAAGAAAATGCATAGACGGTTAAACCATTTTTTTGTGCAAACGATTTAAGTGTTGGTGCAAATAGATGACAATATGAACAAGAAGGTGTAAAGAAAAAAACAACTGCATATTCACTAGGATTATAAATGGGATAGGAGTTTGTTGTAGAACCTTGTACTGTGTTACTAACTAACATAATGTACAAAATCAAAATTTTAATTAATTTGTGCATTTATAATTGCCTCAAAAGTTTGGTTTAAAGTCAGTTGCTACATATAAGAATCTTGTTAATAGATCCTCTTGAGCGATAAAGCCATAAGCGAGTGGTTTCATTTCGTTTGTACTTGGCTTAACCAAGAATAGAGCAGGAGTAAATGGTACTGTAAATCTATTGTCATTAATTCGATTTTGACGAATACTTGGTAATTCAATACCATCACCTGTAATTCCTAAAAGCTCTATACCGTGTGTGTCAGAAAACATTTGTAATGAAGGCGCAAGTTTGTTTGCCATTTCGGATTTACCATCATAAAAGAACATGATCCCCCAACCGGTATCAGCCAACTCTCTGACTACTCTAATTTTCTTTTCTCGTTCAATATCATGGTAAGTTGACCGTGCTGCATGTTCTGTTGGTCTATCCTTGATATAAGACAAAGATGGATTTTGTAAAAGTGTTTTTTGAAATGTCATCCCAAATTCGGATGACTTATTGTAAGAAAACTGATTAAGCAACATAAGTTTTTCAACTTTTTCAACATCCTTACTGTTAATAAAAGCATCGTTTGAAACATCTTTATAGTAGCTGTGAAACCATTCCATTTGCTCACTAGGTGACATTGTTCTCGTCACAGTAACTGAAGATTGAGACTGAGATTGTGTAGTAGGAGACATTCTTTCAATTTTCTTGATAGGTTCATTATACCATCGCCATCCTGGTGGGCGTTCAGCTTGAGCTTGAGATAAAAAAATAAGAATGGTCATTGCACTAAGTAACCGCATGAATAATTTTGGCTGCATCATTTCTTCTCCTGCATTGATTCTTTTAATCTCTTTTGAATCTGATTAGGATCTGGAATAGCTGTGTTACTGTTTAAATCCTTGTAAAATTCTCCAAAGTCAATTTTACTAAAATTCATTTTTTGCATTTGTTCCGGTGTTATAGCACCACAATCTGGATGCTTTGCAGAGCCAAAATCAAGGCCAATTTGAGGTCTACCTTGTTCTTGTATAATCCTGGCTAGTTTATTTTCAAAAACACAATATGATTTTTTTTTGCGAATACATACGCCAAGTACTTTTTCTGCGCAATATTCACCTAAATCGATAGTGAGCTTTTTCTCTTTCGCTTTTGCCAGCCCTTTTTCTTCATCAGAGCATTGAGCTAAACCAGTATCAGTTCCCCACCCACCATCTTTACAACAATCACTAAAACCAACTGGCTTTTTAGAACATCGTTGAACCTGTCCTGTGAAAATTAATGGTGGGTCTCCTAGACCTTTACCAGCTTCACTGACCGCCGCTAAATTTGATGCTGCCTGATTGAATTCTGTATTTTGTGTCGCATCAGGTAAATAGCAGTCACCATCTAGACAAAATGATGTTTCACCACAAACAAGACTACTATCTACACATGTTTTAATCTCACAACTCTTTTTTATTTTATTTTTTACACATACCCCATATTGAGACATCTCACATGCAGTAGATATTTCAGTACACTCGTTTAATACATTACATGTATCTTCAAATTCACACAAATATTTATCCGAATACTTCCAGCATGGTAAATAAACTTTTTCTCCACTGATCCATTTTGTACCACCTGGTTCAGTACAAGTTTGATTTATTTTTTTGCACTCAGGTAAATGATTTGTACAGCTACTTTGCCATGCCATTGTATGTTTCGTTACTGACCAATATACCTTTACTCCACCTTTTATTTCACGTGGACCAAATGCGTCATAATTGCCTTTGTTTTTGAAAATTATCTTAATGTTTAAGGTTTTAGCTCTAATTCTTAAATTAAGTGTTTTTGGATATGTTTTAGTTTCGCAATATTTGATACTTCCAGATACACATCCAGTTCCTAACTTTTTCGACCTTAGGTTGCTGATATGCTTACCATTAACGTTAGCAGTTGGGTCTACCCACCATTTATCTGTCAGTGTTTGAGGTAGATCAATTCTTGTTACGATACCTTCATCCGGTAATGTAATTGAGAATCCTGTACCTGTTGGTGAAGGATAAAATGTTTTCGAATGTGAAGTGGTTTTAGAGCTTGATACATAAGGAGTTAAATCACAATCGTAAGGTGTGTCGGTAGGTCTGCTGCATTGTTTTTCAGCTAATTTATAGTCACAGCTTTGGCCTGTTTTACAATCATGATACTTTGAAACACCACCATGAGTTATAGTATATGCATCATCAATATAACCTATGGCCCGACTATATATTGGATCATTGGGGTCAATACTTGGACGGCCTTTGTTAAAATTATCTGTTATTATTTTCCCTTGGTCATCAATTGCTAATTTGGAAACACTATCAAGTTCCATCTGCTTAGAATCATTTCTATAACGAGTTTGTTCAGGGTTTTTGATTTGATTTATACAAGCCTTATCTGAACATAACTGACTTACCTCAAAATTCTTATATCTATCATTGTTTTGTACATTGGACACAGTCCCTTTTGCCCAATTCACATTATCATTATATCGTTGTTCGGTACTGGCCATGATGTTTGAACTTATGGCTAGAAGCACCGCAGACATTATCATGACCTGACGGCTCATATCATTTCCTTCTGGCTAATACATTTTTTGCTACATCAGGAACCTCACCATCACGAGCGAGTATGTTCAACGCTTCATATAGTGAAAGGTTTCCATATACAATATCAAAATCATGTTCTGCACATGGTTTACCAGGTATACATTTACCTGGACGAATTACAGCAAAGGCTGGAACATGTTTAATACCAAGTTGTTTAAACCAAAGAGGATTAATAGCCATCCCACTATTTATTGCTTCGTTTTTGTTAGGCTGTACAAGCCGATGTATTTCACCGACGGTTGCTGCAAAACCTGTTGGTAAAACACCTCGAATAACTATAGGAACATCAAGCTCAGCACTTTGAATCAACAGTTGTTTGAGTGCATGATTTGGCATTCCGAGTGATGCAAATATCAAGACACCCTTTGCTTTACTGTTAGGGTTTTGTTCGATTTTTGCTTGTTGTAAAATTGGCGAAAATGCTTCTTCTTGCATGTTCATTATTTGTTGTTCAAATGATTTTGCTTTATCCCAAAGTTCATCCATATTCAAAACGGGTTTGTTTTTTTCCAGCTGTGATTCTAGTTGTATCCTATCTAATTCATTCAGTTCTGATTTGCTGTATCCGCTTATTTGACTTTTATCAAATGTGGCAATTTGTTCCCTCTGCTTAAGTCCGACTAGTTCTTCCTCACTGTATCCAATGACTTCGGCGTTCAGTGTTTGACTTAAAAGACTTAAAGAAATTATAAAGTAGAAGTAAAGTTTATGTCTCGAAGTTTTTTCTAACTTATTAGCGTAATTATTCATTCTATCCTCTATATATCTAAACGGATACAGTCATGAAATTTATTCAAATTTTATTTAATGCTGTTTTTTAAAAGCACCCTCCGCTACGCTCGGGGGGTCTGTATCTATCACGCTTCGTTCACTCGCAAGGCGAGTTCCTTGAACCGTAACAAACACAGACCTTATATTTTTATGCCTACAACTATTTAGCATGCTAAATTTACTCTTTATTGTCCCTATCTCCACTATAGGAAGACGCAATTTCTCTTTCTGAAGTTTATGTAACCAAAATTATCTCCAGTCACCGGGTTATCTCGCCCCATTTCCCAGATTGCAGTTGTTGTGGTGTATGGATGGCACCAAGCAGCGTCAGGAATACTATTGGTCATCTGATACCGGTATCGAGACTTTGGTAAAATTGGTTCAGGCCATTGATAACAAATTGCACCATCTGAGCCACGTGTTTCCCATACAATACCTTGACGATGTAACTTGAAATTCAAACGTTGCAAAATAAGTGTTCCGGCTTGAACGGGTGTGTCTCTGTAGTTTGTATTACCAGTTAATGGATATACAGAACCTTGTGAACCTAAGCACCAAAACAATGCGTCAAATGGTAAAACGACGTTGGTAGAAGTCGCCATTGCCTCAGGTATACAAGCAAGTTGTGCAATTGGATTACCAAACAAGATAGCTTCAGGATTTAAAATGAAAGCAAGTTCATCATCATCCCAAAGAGGATCAATCTCTGTCAGATATGCGATATCAAAATTATCTGTGGCCATGCAGGCTGCGCTCTGCATTATTTGTAACCAATAGATAACTGGATACTTATACCAATGAGCGTGATAAAACCCTCCGTCAGAAGAATCATTGTCACGTGCCGTTGATCTTCCGCCTACTTTATGGCCAGACCCTAGCTGCATTCCCATGTTGACCATACAGTAGGGGGTACGTGTCACATCAACCAAGGAATAAGGTTCCCAGTAACCAATATTCAAACCTATTTGCATAAAAATAGGAGGTGGTTTTGGACAAAAGGAAACGGGGCTACTAGGATTCATCGTATCAGGATATTGAGATGGAAAAATGGGTACTTTTCCAATTGTCATTGGAAATATACATGACCAACAGATATCTGATATAGGATTCACAAATCGACCAGTACATGCAGGCCCACCCGCTACAGAAGGGAATGCAGAAATTATAATAAAAAGTAACAAGAAATTTTTAAATATATTAATCATTTCTATTCTTCCTTAAAAATGGACACATCAACCTCTTTGACTTTCCACCGTGTACCTTCTTGGCTAATCACAACCGGAATGTGTTTCAGCTCAAAGTAACGACTGATGTTGCCGCCTTGGTCAAAATAGACCTTATTATCAAGCAAGTGAGCCATTTTTCCTGGCTCTCCTTGTGTAAGTATCCATTTGACAGATTTTTCGGTGCGATATGACATTGCCCAAAGACGTTGTTTCGTGTCATCTGCATCAAATAGGATCAATTCTTTTGAGAAATGAAACTGTGGTATATGTTTTTTTTCTAGTTGGGGCCAGGTTCGGCTATCCATAGCATTAATCGCCGTACCGGCTTTATAGAGAACTCTTCCCTGATTATCTTTGATATCTTTCGCTAACGTTAACGTTGGATCGATAAAGAATGTTTTCGGGTTATTGGTCGGGGTTAAACCCTGAACCGGAGGCGGTCGCTCAACGCTTTCTTTAACCTGAATCTGCATCTGATTCTTCATGACATCCAGTTCACCATTCTGCTCAAAGGTACGTAACCGGTTGTCGATCCAATCCAGCATATCGATCTCACTTATCGGGAACACATGCCCCATGACACCGAGGTTCTTTGCTTGCAGAATTGGAGGGCAAATAGAAAGTATGATCCCTACAACAATAGGTCTAATCATTCAGTTTCTCCGTATTGGATGGCTCCGACTTGTTAGGGCAGAGGGCCGAATCAATTATTTCGTTGAACTTTGTAAATCCCATAGGCAAACCAAGCGACACAGGCACAGTAACGGCTTTACTTCCTAACTCTGTAAATCCTATAGGTAAACCCAACATGTCGGGAGGTGGGACTGCATCTATTAACTTGTTGAACTCTGCAAATCCTATAGGTAAGTAGTCGGATTTGTCAGAATTAACCATATCACTCCCGAGTTATCGACTACTTTTGTTTTTCATTAATTCAAAAGTCTGCCGCTGGATTTCGTATGTTATATCTGGAGCTCCAGAGACAATTGCTGGACTTACGACGATTACAACGTCATGTTTCTCGCTATATTCTTTTAGTGCAGTTTCTAACGAAGAAGTAAATCGTTTAACTTGCAATTTTAATTTTTCCGGTTCCAGGTTATGGCTGGCGATATCATTTTTAAATGAATCAACAGCGGATTTCATATCCATTTGAACTACATTTTTTTGAGGAGAAGAGAAGATATAACTTGTTATGATGAACAGTAGAACTGTTAAGCATAAAGAATAAATAATTATCCGAAAATGAGTCATGCAGCTTTCTCCTGATGTTGTTCCACCAAGCTTGCAAATTCTTGCATAGCCTTGCCGTTAAATTTCATTGCTGTTTGATGAATAGCTGTATCAATAGCCATACCACTATTGATCAACTGTTCACAATATTCATATTCACGTGGTTCGGTTGATAGCATCGATCTAGACCAAGGGTCTGCAAAAATTCGGTGAAATGAAGTATACGAACCGGCCTTTATCATTGCGCAGGAATATCCTGCTTGACTGGCGCGGGGGAAGCTTTTGATCATGGTTTGCTCAAACGGTGTGAAGTGTTTTGGATTATCTTTCAGGAACCGCTCAAAACCTTCACCCTGTCTCAACGTTATATGAATATCAGAGTTATTGAACGCGGCTAGCGCTTCTTCATTTTGGAAGAAGTCCTCTATACCTTGCGTCACAGTACAAAAACTACCGCCAAATTTACGAACAGTTCGATAGCCGGTGTTAATAAAATCTCGGGTTTGCGCATTTGCACCACTCATAAGTGACCAAGCTTCTTCAATGATGCACATTTTTGGAGTTGATCGGCTACCAGAAAGGTACATTTGCTGATTTATGGATACTAACAGTGCAAAGATAACCGGCCTTAGTACTACATCTGGAAAACCGTCTAATTCAAGAGTAGTCATATGAATATCAGGGTTCAGTTGTGATGGTTTGTTAAACACATCACCGTATATTCCGTTGCTGCAATATTTATTCAGCTGAGCTGCTATATCACTTATACGCTGGTCATCATTTCTCTTTTTAGCTAACTCATATAAAGCCTCTTGTACATCATCAATTAATGCCTTGGTCCTTTTTTTCTCCCATGCGTTAAGAATTGCATCACCTAACAATGAATATTGGTATGGAGTTAATTCCTCCTTAGGTGAAGCCATGGAGGCTATCAGTCCAGTAATATTGTCTATCACAAGTTTCATCGGATCGACTTTTTTACCATCATCACCAAAGACATCAAATTGACCGCTGTCTCTGACAGTTTCCAACTTATCAAGGTGTGTGAACGGATTTAGGAAGATGTTTTCATGGGTCATATAAACTCCACCAAGCATCATTGTAAGTTTTTTGTAACTTGAACCTTTATCCAGTATCCAAACTTTGCCAGATCGAGCAAATATTGATTGTGCTAACTGTTGCGTAAAGAAGCTTTTTCCGGCCCCTGAGCCGCCTGTAATTGCTATGTTGTAGTTATCACTACCACAGTTAAAGGGGTCAAAATAACTGATTTGGTGGCGCATCGTAGGCATCATGACACCACCAGTGAATGACTTAAAATCAGCTACAATCGGAAAAAAATTCACTACGTTTGAAGTTTTCATAACCCTGGCCCAGCCAGCTTTTTTGCAATCCTCAAAATAACCTTCGCACATCATGAACGGTAAAGTACTTAGTAAGCTTTGGGCTTGTAGGGTGTTTGATCTTATAATTGATAAGCCTGCTTCACGAAATGTCGAGGTTGCAACCGCACAGTGAGAACGCTCTTGTTCTTGTGTGCTATACAAACTAAGCGTAAACACCATAGATGCAATTTTATACTCATGGCTTAAAAGATCCTTTTGAATCTCTTCTCGTTCTTTGAGCTCTGCTTCAGCAGTCGGAATAAGCAATCGCATAGGCGAAGTGATGATCTGAGTCAAAGACTGAATACGAGCGTCGTTTTTGGTAGTTTCTTCCCCCGTTGGATTAACTCTAAAGTTGACACTTATACGATGAGGACATTGCAGACTGTTCGCAGCACGGCGCAATGATGCCAGGCAATTTGAAAAACCATATAAACGAAAATCACTCGGGGATTTTGACAAACCAAAGTTTATAATCCGTGTTCTTACAGGTGAACCACTATCTTCCGGTGTATGCCGGGTATCTACATAACTCCGGTTGACAAGAAATTCACTATCCAAACTAAGAATTTGGCTGTTAAGAAACTCATATTCGTTATAGGAAGATGGAATTGGTCTATCTTGATAGCGATTGAAGTTTAAATGTTCCCTAACATGGGTCATCAAATCAATAGGATTAACCGGGGTATGCACTAATCCACATTGAGTTAACTCGACTTCAAGTGTTTCCCTAATTTCGATTAGGGTTTCGGCACTTTCTTGAGTAGAAACAAAAAAACAAGCGTTATAGTCTTTCAGATCATAATGATATGTTTTGTTCTGCAATGTACTAAAACCTTGCCTTGCACTGTGTTTAGCATAAATGGATTGGTTGTCTGCAAATTGTTTACAAACGCCACCACGTTTACCCATCAACTCTTGATTTTTTTCGATTACATCAGCGATTTGGTTATTGCCTACCAGGACAAACTGATAATCCCATTTTGCCCCTTCAGGCAAGTTACAGACAATAGCATTTAGTGATGCTACCAGGTCATCATTTGCCCCACCTAAGACTGATAGCGATAGACCGAAACCTCTAGTATTCAGATTATGAAAAATTCCAGTAGTTTCATCATAAAGTCTATAAGGAAGTTCTTGATGCATATGGTTCTGCTTCTTACGACTTGACTCCACTAAAGCCGAAAAATCTTTAAATTTCTGTTTCATAGTTAATCCTGACGAATACTTTGTACTGGTCTACCTGTCCATGAACTGTCGTATAAGACAATGTAAACATCTGTGGTATCTACGTAGAAATTTTCAGGAGTGACGTATGGAAAAATAGTCACTTTTTGCAAACGTTCTGATGTACGTTGTGGACTGCCGTAACGGTCACGACGAGGAAGTGGAATAAAGTCTGAATCAGGTGCTGAGACAGATTCAGCTTTAACCATAGTTTGGCCGGTGTCAGAAAATTGCCCATTCATCATCCCTTGACGAATTTCGCCCATTGTGTGGCAGCCTTCTAAACCACCAATTTTGTCACAAGTAAAATCGCCTTTAAGCCCTGCCGTACAACCTGACAGCAGCATGGGAACTAACAAAAATGATACTAAACGCATGTGTCTATCCTATTTTGGAATACCAAAAGCACTTGGTGAATTTAACGGCTGCTGTGAGGGTGAATCTGACTTCATTCCAGGACGAGCACCAGAAGGTAATTGATTAATTAATGGATTTGTTATGTTTTCGATTATTTGAGCTGTTGGTGTTGGTAAGTTACTTTGCTGTTGAGCCAGTTGCTGTTCATATTCAGCGATTCCTACAGCATCAAGAGGAAACCCCTTCAAAAAGATTATGTTGACCACATTGCCTGGATTCAGCTCGATAAATGGATGGTATTGATCAGCAAGTTTAACGTAGTAATCTGATAGAGTTTTACCCACACTGTCTGCTGATTGTCCAAGAATATTTAATAGTGCATCTTCACCTTTAACAGTGCTCGTGGAACCAAGAGCAGATGTAGACGTAGTAGTAGTAAATAAATTTGCAGCCTCACCTGTTCCTTTCAAAATACTGGCAAGACCTGCCATTTGAACAATGTCGCCATTTCTTATAACTGTATTCCCACGTATACCGTTACGGCCAAAGTTAAAAACTGTACCTTCGACTGGTATATCAATAATTTCATCATCCTTGAAAATACAGCTCAACCGGTGTGTTCTGACTATACCACGGCTTGATGAAACTTCACCATATACAGCTCCAGTGACAGTACAATTGTTTAACTTAGATGCTTTACCATTTGGCAATAAGCCATCATTCATTGTTTGAAATATGATTGGAGAAGTATCACTTTGCCCGTTAACACCAGCATTCGCATCTGCACCTCCCGTGATTATTGCTGTAACCATTGTGCCAGCTGGAACATAGTTTTCAATATTACGTTTTCGTTCTTCATCTGGACTGTCCCACGTCAAAGCAATATGATCAATGCCACTTTTTTGGCCTGGTATACCCATTGGCCTCTCATGAACATATAGGTCATCATTTTTTGATGATCCATATAATGGATCTCGATAACCAGTTTGATTTTCCCCAAAATACCTACCTGATTTTGTTTGACTGTAGGCTCCGGTTTGAGATTCATCTAACTCAACTTGTTCAGCCTTCATTGAATCAATTTTTTCTCGCCAAGTTTCCTCTAAACCAATTATTTGTTGACGATACTGACTTTCAAGTTGATCCATTTGTTCCTTAAATGACTCCTTTTGTTCTTCATTATTTTTGAGTTGGGATTGTACTGTTTTATTCAAATCTGAAACGATTTTTTCTAAATTTGAAATTGTAAGTTGCTGGGCTGATAATGCCGATTGATTATCTTTAGCTGTAAAATCAGGTTCAATCACTGCACCGAAATCAATCGGAGACTGGCCTATATTTTGTTCTTCAGAGGCAACAGACGGCTGTTTAATGTAGAAAATTACAGCAGCAATAATAATAAAAACTACGCATAAAGCAGTAGTAAAGACAGTTGCATTTCTCTTCGTATTTTCATCATTTAATAAATCACCATTCTCGAAGTCACCTACTGGATCAGAACGTAGATTTTGAAGTTTTTTTTCAAACCATTCCTTCATTAAGGACGTCCTCCGGTAACAATATATAACCAGCAACTTTCACCTGGTTGCAATACTTCTTGAGAGAGTGCTGCACTGCGTGATGAGGCTGAGTAGAACTGTGCCGTTTTCAGTTCTTTGGTGAAATTGGTGTTATTAATGAGCTTATAGCGTATGCCTGAGAAATCTTTCCCAACAAAAATCGTATCAGGTACAATTGCCAATGGGTCATTCAAAGTATCTTTTACAGTTTTAGGATCTACAGGATGAAGGCGAAAACCACTCATCATTGATTTAGTTTCAGTCCATCGAATCATTTGTGCAGTAAATTCGGCTAATTGAGCCTGGTATGGAGCATCATTATCAAAAACAGATGGTTGAGAAATTGTATTTTGAACACCAATAAATTCAGATGTTACAGCCGGTATCGGCCTTGGATTGATTAAAATCCCAAATTGACGCCCGTTTACAGTTGAAACATACGCTACAAAACGCGCTTGAATATTAAGCTTTAATTTCGCTGAACCGCTTTTGTCTGATTTAGTTCCAGTAACCACACAGAATCCAGCAGGGCAGTCTATACTTGAGATTTTATCATCTTTAACAATAAGTCTATTAACATCTACACTTGATAATGTGACTGCCAATGTTTCGTTGTCATTAAATGTATATGTGGTTGCTGGCACATTTTTAACCTGTGATAAAGCAGGAAAGCTAATAAATGCTAAAGCCAACAGAGTTTTTACGTTCATTATTTCTCCTTCACTTTTCGTATTGACAATAATGACAACGCACCATGATTATATGCGAGATCGACAATATAACTTAATTCTTCTGGTTCAAGTTGGCGGCTCCCAACAGACTTTTTCAGTGTGCCATTAACTTTTACTTTCATCGAGTCTAACGAAACTTGAATACTCCTTACATCAAAAGTACTACTTACATTTTCTTTGATTACTTGTAACGCATCATTAGCCAATAATTCTTGCATAACAGCCCATGATCCCTCATCAATATAGTCCATCAAAGTGCTGTATTTTCTTTCAACTGAATGTGGTGTTACATTGAGCTTTAGATACATAAAGTAATCAGCCATCTGACTTAAATAGGACTCATCAACATTTGAGTCAGAAACTGTAAATGATTTACTTATAGTGGGTGGGATTAGTGTCCTCGATATATTGTTTATTGTCTTGTTTAGTGTAATGCCTAAACTAATGCAAAGAACTAATAGCCCCATAGAGGCTATTAGTAAAAATGCATTTAGACCCTTAACAATCGTAATTAAATTTAGGTTGTTCTCTGTTTTCATCTGTTTGCCACTAATGTATCCAGTATCGCTTGACTGGGCTTGGAGTTTTATTAAACAAATTTTTACTGAGTTTAGAGGGCGCATACCAAAATAACGTTAATCGAACAACGTTATCACCGTGTTTTTTTTTCATGCTATGCAAGCCCAAATACCATGATGCGGCCAGGAAAAACCCAACCGCTTCATGACGCCCAGCAAAGAAAACCAAGAATATAATTAACGGAGGTACTACTTCATCCATTGGGAATCCAAGAAATGTTTTTCCTCTCGATAACTGTTTAGGTATTCTATAAAATCGGGCGGGATCTTCCATTTTACAAACCGACAATCGTCATCGCAATATTAGTGAACACAATGCCAGTAAGGAAGCCACCTATAGCACCAACCCAGTTTTTTGTCATATATCCACCTATAGCTGACACTGATAATCCGGCAACTGTCATTGCCATATAAGATGCTGAATTACTATCTGTATTGTCTTTGATAGTTGCTTTAGCACCAGCAAAAATGTCAGCTGCAAAAGCTGGTTCCAAGGCTAATAAAGTGCCAACCAGAACCAGCAGAAAAGCAGAGTATTTAGACATTGTTTTTTTCCTTAGTTAAGTTTTAATGTTATCTCTATATCACTTTAAGGCTTACTAGAGAGTTACAGCCACCTTAGCCTCAGATTAACTGATAAGGCGTGTTTAACGAGTATTTTCAGGCACTCGTTCAGCCATGGCCATATTTTTAAAGAACGGTGAAAGTAAAAATGCAAAACTGTTTAACGTTTAAAAAAACTGTTACGAAACGTATTCATTCAAAGTGATTAGCGTGTCCAACTTCAGAAATTGTTTTATATCGTTTCAAACTATCCCGAAGCCTGAGTTCAACTTCCTTTTTCTTGCTTCTTCCAGACAATGCACAAGCTGCATCTAAAAGATCGTTAAATTCATTATTAAGACTACATGTAACATATGCTCCATGTGCTGCTGAATCAGTATCCGATTTTGATTTACTCACGGTTATTAAAATCCTTCATTTCCACATACAAGATAATATTAACAGTCATTTTTATGTCGCTATATCCTCCTAAAAGGAGAGTATTTAAATGCTGAGTAAAATGTGATAAGCGAATGAATTGTTTTATATGTCCAAAAATCAATGATTTACAAAATAATGATTGATCTTGGCCAGAGGTTGAGGTCCAAAATAAATGGAAGCAAGGTCACAGAAAAGGCGAATATTTGTGAAGTGAGTCGCATATGTTTCGTGTATATTTATATGCAAAAAAATGATGTTCGATTGGTTTTGTTAGCGTGAGGATATAGCTTCAGTGCTGGGTTTTATGGAACCAGCACTGAAAGGATAATATTAATGTTTGTTAATCATAAGGCTGAGTGAAAAATTCATCATGCGACAGTGATATACTGCTCGCAATGCATTGGATGTACTTATATTTAGCTTTTTTTTGCAGTTGTTAGTGTATGTTTTAACCGATGTGGTTGTAATTTTCATCATGTCAGCTATTTCTGCTTGTTGTAGTCCAATTGAGTTCCAGTACATAAGTTCTGCTTCCCTGGGTGCTAGTTCGGTAAAACATTTCATTACGACGTCGAACATCGTCAATGAAGGTGAAATATGATTGAATTCATTGGATTTTTCATTAGGATCACTTGTAGCCATTACATCCTCCGTATAGGGTGTTTGGTTAGCTAGTTGTGGGAGGGCCGAATCTTCCACAACTAGCGCTGATAACAAATATGTCAACAATATGACGCTATCCAATCAGGTAAAAGTAGTTTAATTGGTTTCGGGTCAGGTCGATTCAATTTCCCATTTTCTAGATAAACACCTAAATTTAGCCATCGATTTACTTGTTGCGAGCTAACACCTTGGTCACGTGCAAAATCAGACTTAGCACCCCATTCTTTGCCGTACCAAAAGCTTATATATTCAACAAGTGGAACCCGCTCATGTTGCATCCTTCGAGCAAATTCAATCTGTTCAGCTATTGTTCGTTCAACATCCTTCTTAGACTGTTTCATAAGCTCCCTGGCTCTATAATACTGATTTACTATACACCTGTTGCGTATAAAAAAAAGTGGTTTTTTAATCCCTTAGGGTTTAAAAATCTAAAACGAATCTAATTTGGATTTAAAAGGAGAATTTTCTTGCAGTATGAACAGGATTGGTTAAAATGCTTATAGGTTTTGAGAGCATACAACCTAGTTTCGAGTAGTGAACTAAGTCATATGCTCACTGAACACAGAATGTGTCAGACCTCTCAATCTGATGATAAAGCATTCGCATAAGAAGCTAAGTCTCCGCAAGGGCTTAGCTTTTTTTGTATCTGCAGAACAAGCATTTGATCTTTTTCAAAAATGAAACTATTCTAGTGCGTATTGTTTGGATTGAGACCCCAAACGTTTTCATCAACTTGCGGAAATCAATATGATCTTTATACTTTTTGAATCGGGCTTTCCAGGCCCAGAACAACCTCACGAACTGCGTCCAAGCTCAGATGAATCTGTGACGAGATGGCAGACGGGGTTGTATCATGAATATCAATGATCACTCATCCCTATCAAACAATTCGATTTTAGAATCACTTTTCGATGATCTTGATGTGTCTACCCACTATGGGTGCACAACTAAATCTGAACGTGAAGCAAGTTTTCGAGCAAAAAGGAAATTGCGCAAACAGGCATTGATCAAAATGCATCATGAGATCTGCCTGTTGGAAAACGAGCGAGAAAGAAAAACTAAATTTGAGTTTGGCTTCAAAGCTCGTCGGTTACTGCAAAATGGTGAATGGGTAACATTACCACAAGAATTTGGCCGGATTCTCGCAGCATGTCAGGAATTTATAGAGCATCCCAATCGTTTTCCATCACTTTATGCTTGGGGTGGTGAGGCCATAAACAATGTCCAGTGCCGAATTTTAGTGGCACGTGTACTTGCGTGCATTTTACCTCATACTGATTTGATCGGTGGCCGGGTTGGATTTCCGACTGAAGCCGGTATGAAAACAATCAGTTATGATAAGCTTCAAGAAGAATATGCTTTGAGATTTGGTGAGTTCATAGCACCCAAATCGTTTGACAAAGCAATTAAATACTTAAAAAGAGCTGGTTATTTTCATTCTGAGCGCATTAATGTGAGCGTTGATGATGTCGAAGGGACAGTTAGAAGTGCACCGGCCTATAAACAATTTACTGAGAAATTTTTTTCTGACCTAAAAGTTGTCCGGTATTCCAATATTTGTCAGCTAATTCTAGAAACACGCAATAGACAACTCAAACAAGGCAAACGTTTTGAATGGGTAAATTTCCGCACCATTGCTGCCGGAATTCAATCAATTTTCAATGCTCAAAAATTGAACGGTTTTTCACAAACCATCACGGACGTTTTCAACGCATATAGCCTGCCGAACATGAATCCACATTAACCTACCAGGTCTAATCCGCGAGAGCGGAGGTTTTCGCACATCTGCAACAAACTATCGCTTGTTTTTTAATCAAATTTCATCTTCCCGATTAGAGTTATCTCCCTGGAACAGAGGTCAGAAGTTCATTTTTTAGATATTCTTAAGTTATTCACACAAAAAGTAGTGCAACAAAATATCACAACAAAATGATGCATTCATGCCATGTAAAACTATGCGGTGCTTATTAGATAAATAGTTAGATAAATAGTTAGATAAATAGTTAAATAAATAAAAAATAAATAATTAAAAAACAGTCGCTTCGCTCCAAAGTACCTCCCATTGCATTGAACAAATCCAACGATCAACGTTACATCACAGAACAATGCAACGGGCCCCAGTTCTCTGAACCTAAAATACCTGCACCTTATTCAATAAATCTTTCATTAATACTTCCTGTACACGCTGAAAGGTTCTTTTGTCATCCGACAGGAACCTCAATACCAACACGATAATTTTGCATGCCTGCGGCGCTGGCTTGACAGGAAGGGGGGGGAAGGCCCCTTTAATTATCTTCTTAGATGCAGCTAAATCGGCCTATTTTAGCTTCATCGTTCTCTCGCTACGCTCGGGCCATATATGGCTCGCACGGCTCACCATGTTGCTGAAGGAAGTCACACCATAACTAAAACAAATGCATATCAAACTTGATCAATAGGCCATATTGGCCTATTGTTATTGGTAATAGGTTTCTCTAGAAATTGATTAGTATTGGATATTGTGATGAAAACTGAGCGGGTTACGGCCCAGCAACATTGGATTGCACAACAAACACAAGCAGCAATAGAACAGATATCCAAAAATGGAGAAGCACCGGTCATTCCGCCTCAAACAGAAATTGATGAAACCAAATACAGCGGCACTCATTTACTTGAACAACCACATTATGAGCCCCCACATCCGGAACTGGTGACTGCGTATTTCAAGCATTTTCAGGCCCATTTCCTGGCATACAATACAGATGCCAAATTAGCCTCGTTATTGGGTGAATCTAGTAACCGACGTATCAGGGGATTTAAAAAAGGAGACATTAAAGTGCCTTTCCAAGTATGGCGACGGTTTTTGATCATGACCGGACGAGTGCCGCAGAACATTATTTCTGTGCTCGCTTATATGGGGTAACTTTCGGAACTGCTGACGATGCAACAAAATGAGTTGAAAATTAAAGGATTCGTTTTTACGAGGAACAATAACGGTTCAATTTCAATCCTCACCGGGGATGTGGTCTTGAATTGCCAAGTCCATGAACTGATTCTGACCCACGTTGACGAAACGATGTTGACTCTGGGTCATATTAAAGGGGTGTTTGTACTGAATTTGGCCGCTTGGCATCAGGAGCAATTGTGTGATTTTTTAAAGCCGGTCTTGCACTAAGGCCAGAGGAATAACCTGCGCGACAGCCGTCAAACTAGACGCGCAGGGCTGGCAGCGAACATGTTTCTGCCAGCGTTTTAAGCCTACCACAAAAAAGGAACATGCGTGATATGTCAAATAAACCGCTTCAGATGAGTGAAGAGGAAATGGCGCGCGTTGGCGCTATCTTCTTCAAAGCTCAGGGATGGGAATTATTCCCGGAAGTCGATATTCCAATTTTTCCCGGTCGCCCGGACCATGTTGGGTTACGGGGTGAAATGGTTTCCGTCATCGAATATAAAAAATCTCTTACCTATGAGGTTTTAGAGCAGTTAACTCGCTGGCATCATCATTTTGAAGATGCCAGTGAGCGGCATGAAAATCAGCGTGGCGTGCCCCATCTGTTGATCGCCGTGTCACAGCGTCTCCTGCGGCCTCGACCGTTTTCCCGTCTGAAACGGGATCTGATGACACGATACCGGTTGGGTTACTACGAAATCGAAAAGCGCCTGGATATTCGCCACGGCAGGCGGGCCGAATTCCCAGAGGGAGTGGTCTACAAAGATCATGGCCACAACTACGTTTTTTTCAATGAGCACCGTTATGAGCTCTTTGAAAACATTCCCCCGCGATTGCAGCAACATTCCCGCGCTACGGCCAACCGAATCAAACAGCATCTGAACCAGGACATGAAAATGGGCACGCCAGGTGTTACCGGCCAAAAAAATGCCTATATGTCAGAGTTCAAACGGACGATGGAAAAAGTCCGGACTGTACTGGAACGCGGCGGTGACTGGCACATTGACACCATCATCGATGTCATTAACAGTGAGCTGGACGGCCATCATTACTGCTCATACAGTTCGGCCAAGAGCGGTATCACTGCTTTTATCACGAAAATGAATATCGGCGTGAAGCTGTATGACAACCGTCCTGTATACCGGCTGTGGACAGATGAACAGGAGGCTGTCCATGAATAGCACATTGTCACCGGCGGCCATGCCGCTTTCTGTCCGTTTACTGGAATGCGTCCGCCGTCTTTCCTCGATGCCGAATACCGATCCGGAAGTCCTGGCGGGGATGATGATCCGTGAAATGGATTTGGCTTCAGCCCTGGCTGCTGCAGATACGCTGTTGGGTCTCCTGAAATCACAATACCGGGTACAGCAGCAGCCAACGGAATGTGACAGCGGCATCGAGCCGCTGCAGGGACAGGAATGTGCCCGTTGCTCACTGCCTATTGAAACCGGGGAAAGCTATATCAGTTTTGCTCGCCTGCAGATGGTGGGGGGAATGGCTGAGCTGCCCGTACAGACCGAGCACGATGATTTGCTGTTGTTCTGCGAACATTGCGCCGGTGCGATAGATAAAGATTCGGTATCGCTCCGTGTAACGGACAAATGTGGCGAAAATTATTTTGGCGGCTGATGCCAGTACCGGGGCTGTGCTGGCCCCGGTGGCATGACCGACTGACGTAACACTGCGAAAGGAAATAAACTGAATGGAAAACGTTGATATTTTTATTGACCTCGATAACCCGCTCTTTGTGCCCAGCGCCGATATGACCCTGTGCGAGATGATCCGAAAAGGGGGGTTTCACTGGCCGGGCGGGGCTACATGCGCGACCCAGGAGTGTGATGGTGAAATTCTCTGGTGGGATGCTCCCGTGGCTGAAGTTCGGGCGGCCCGCAAGCAGGCCAGCCGCTCAGCCGGTTTGCTGCCAATTGTAGGCTTTGGACATCAGATCACCGCCAATTATTATGCCGAATCAGAAATTGAGAAAGTTGCCCGTGACTGGGAAACTGCAGTTGTTACCATTGATGACTTCTTGGGAGCAACAACAAAATGACACAAGCCATAACTGCTCAGCAGCAAAAAGAGTCGTTCAGTGCAGAACAGCAGGCCGAATTTTTGCAATTTGCTGATGCCCTGGAGGCGTTGTGTGATCAGCTGAATATCAACTGGGGAAACTCAGACCATGCTTTCCTGAAACGGTGCCAAATCTCCCTGACGTTTAGCTATGATGAAGAACATCTGGCCGATACGTTGATCCGCCAGGTGCGGCAAACGCTCCTGGACGGCGGTCCGGACTTTTTTAGCGCCAGAGATTTCAATGGTGATTCTGAATTGATGGCCCCGGATCACAATCGTTTCCCTGTTCGGGCCTATAAGTCGTACATCATCAGCCACAACTACTGGTGTTTGGAATTCTATTTCACGAATGAGCGCGGGGTTCCGTTTTTAAGCGAGGATTGGGAAGGGTAGTCAATCGACGGGGGCGCTGGCCCCCGGTTTTCGGGTATACTGTTTAAATAAACAGTGTTGATGATTTCACTTATGCGCAAACGCCCACTCTATCGCCTGGATAACCACCAATATCCCTACAACAAACCCGGTATCGATGATGCCCGGCAGCAACGCAAAACTCGGGATGATTTAATCGCTCAGCTGATGTCCGAGCGGGCTGATCTGCTGGCCATCTGCGGTAGCTGTTGTCACCATGGCATCATCCGGTTTAATCCGGACACAGATGATTATCACTGCCTGCAGTGCAACCGGCCCTGGCTCGACCCCACTGCAGATCTACCCAGTTACTATCTGAAGTCATGAGTGAATCGCTCACTGTGGAAAAACGGGGACGCAAGCTGTCCCCTGTTTTACGCACAGCCGCTGTGTGACCGCTGGCGCTGACGTTTCCATTGCGCTCCGCGCCCAATAGGTATTTTTTGCTTTTTAACGAAGATTCTTTATCTGCCGAATTCCGGCCCGGCGACCCGCGCCGGTGCCAGCACCGGGCTGCCACTCACGGCCATCGAGAAACTGATCTCCGGCACGGCCAGCCCGCTGTCAAACCCGAGCAATTTCGTATAAACCATCGTGCTTTTCAAACTGCGGTGGCCCATCCACAAACTGATCTGACGAATATCGACACGGTTGAGCAGCAAATTAATCGCAAATGAGTGCCGCAATACTTTGGGTGTCAGCCGCACCGGCACGCGAATGCCGGTTTGCTGCAGTGCCTGGTCAATGTGCTTCAGCCGGTTGCGGGCGGTCTCGTCCGAGAATCCGAACACCCGTGATCGCTTATTCGGGCAACAGGTGACAAGGTAACTGTTAAAAAAGTCCGCAATGCCTTTATCCAACACCGGCACATGTCGAATTGCCAGCCCGGCATCCCTGGTCGCGATCTTCCCTGCCCCCCGGCGCTGCTGTTTCAGTGTCCGGAGTTTGAGATGCATCCGCCCGCCGACGGTGATCACATCCTCCGGCACGATGGCCAAGAGTTCATTGATCCGTGCGCCCGTCGCAAACAGCAGCTGCAGTAACAGTTTGTCCGTCAGGCTCACCGCCTGGCCCATCAATGCATCGATTTCCGGCAGTAACAGATAGCGGGGGCATTCGTCCAGCAGTTGCAGGGCATACTCCCGATGCTGCATATGATGCTGCCAGTTCGGCAGCGTCGGCCCCTGCGCCGGTGCCGGAAACATGGCCGTGATGCCCGGAACGTTGATCATGGTTAAAGCTTCCCTTGGTGCAGCCTGTTCGCAATTAAGTTACCCGGTTATGCACATATCCACGGACTGACGGAGACAGCCAACGCGATCGGAGGCGGTCGGTGGGGATGTGTGTAACCGGCTTGTGGTTTCGATTATGCCAGCGTCCACAAAAATTTCACCTCGGCTAATTCTCCCCCCGAACCGGCCCGGTGTGGGAATACTGCCCGGACGGGCAGAATAACCAAGCCCGCCCGAGGCGGGGGCCGTCAAGGCCTGCGTCCGGACTCAATCCAAGCCCCTGAATCCAAACGAGAAGTGACCCCGTGACGGCCCCTTGGTCGTCTGACGGTTTGCCCCGGTCGCCGGGCAATAAGACCGCCCCCGGCCGCCCAAACGCCCGCTTTAGATTATGCTGCGAACCCCGCGCCGTCGACGGGGTCTGGCAGCAGGAAATATCGGCCGGCAGCGGTCCGGAAGGGCTGTTTTGCGACATCCGTCCGCCACAACACAGGAGATTGTGCGGTTTGTCAGTTTGAATATGTATTTGTTTGTACCCCACTACAAATAAATACAAACAAATACAAACAAATTGTGCTATGCTGGTTTTATCAACATCAGGGAGAGTCCAACATGAGCCAAACACCATCCGTTGCCGGTCGTCCGCGCAAGATTTCCACCGAGCGCGTGATCGAGGCGGCCCAGCAGCTGCTGGCCGACGGTCGGGACGTGACCAAGACCGCGCTGCGGAAAATCATCGATGCCGGTCGCGCTGAAACCCTCTATGCCCAGTATCTGGAATATGTCGATGAACACGGCCCCCTGACCGTGCCGGTCGCCCCTGCCAGCGCGCCGGAGGTGGCCGAGCTGGCGGAGCTGCCCGCTGAATTAGCCGATCACCTCAGCGTTGCCGGGGCGGATTTGATTCATCAGTTTGAGCAGCTGGTTCACCAGGCTAACCGGATGGCAAACAGCATTCACAGTAAGCGGGTCAACGCGGAAATCGCGGCGGCGCGGGAGCGGGTACTGAAGGCGGAAACGGAAGTGAACGAGCTGACCGGCGATTTAGGCCGGGCCTTTGACGAGATTGAAGATCTCAAAGACGAAGTGGAGCAACTGCGGGAGAAGGACGCCGAACAGCGACGCCGGATCGCCGCCCTCGATGAGCAGCTGAAAGCGGCCCTGGCCCGTGCCGATCAGGCGGAGTCCGAGCTGAAATTATCTGCAGCGGCCGTGCAGAAACAGGCCCAGAAAATCAGTGAGTTAGACCATCAGAATGCGATGGCCACGGACAAGATCAGCAGGCTTGAATCCGACCTGGCCAGCAGCCAGGCCGGGTGCCAGGCGCTTGAGGAGAAAAACGGGCAGCTGGCCGCCCAGCTGGCGGAGCAGGACAAAACCTTGCACAGCCAGGGCGTGCTGATGACTGAGAAAGAAAAGCAGCTGGTCGCCCTGGATGCGCGGGCAGCAGCGCTGGCCGCTGAGCTGAAACAGCAGCAGGCGGATCACAAAGCCGAGCTGAAGGCGCAGCAGCTGGAGCACAAAGGGGCCCTGGCGGATCAGGAAAAACAACTGACCGCCCAGCTGGCCGAGCTGAAACAGAACAGTCAGGCGGCAGAAAAAGCCCTGCAAAAAACAATGACTGAACAGACAAAGCAGCTGAAAGACAAGGAGAAACTGATTGTTGATCTGCAGCGTGGCCATGCCGGTGAACTCGATGCGCTGAAGGATGAACTGAAGGCGGCACAGGGCCGGAATGATACGCTGTACGGGCAATTCATGGCGCTGACGGATAGGTTGAAATAAGCCGTAACCGGTTGTAATAAGCAGTTTTCTATGCAACACGATGTTGCAATACTGACACCCCCGTCATATACTGTTTAGGCAAAGTCATGTACAACATTTGAGCTGGATACCTACCACTGTCCAGTTGCGAATACAAAAAAGCCGCCTGCTGGGCGGTTTTTTTGTGTCTGTAGTGCTGTACACGCCCGTCTGTTAACCCATATAATCAAATTTGCATAGTCAGTCACCCTATGACTACACAGACGCCCTATCAATGCCAGAGGTCGGCATCAGTAGGGCGGGACGATGTCTTGCCCTTTATGGCCCGCTCGGCGGTGTGGTAGCCGGTTCTAACCCTGGGAGCGGAACGTAAATCTGGTAGTCGAATGTTGTACATGACTTTGTACTTCTTTGTGGTACTCAGTCCGGTTAGACATTGATGCCGCACGACTCCTTTCACGAGGAGTATGCTGATATGATGGAATCTATTGTCCTGATCGGCTTGTTTGTTGTGATACTGGCGGTTGGTGTGAAGGTGCAAATCGGAAACATCAACATAAGTATCAATAGCAACAACAAAAACAAGAAGAACTAAAACAAAAAATATTTTGTACCCGCTCTTACACTCAGAGCGGGTTTTTTATGTCCGGAATCTCTTGAACTCACTCATTTTCAATAGCTAACATTGCACATGCGATGCAACGTGAGTCGCCATTTTTCATATTTACCGCTATTAATCCTGTTATCTGTTAGTTAACCGAGCTTCCGCTGCTAATAACATTGCGAATATCATCGCAATCATCAAACTGACTCGTATTAACAAATTTTACATTTTCCAGAAATTCGAATACCAACGCTTGAATTTCTGAAGCGAAGTGTTTTTCGAGTTCATCATCATAAAAACCGAGCAGTCTTATAATGAGAGATCTCGCATTTTGCTCTATATTCTTTTTTTCATTAAAGTGAACAAAGCGAAATCCAGCAGGGCGCGCACACCTTGAAAGCTCTCCTGCGCTTCTGATTACTACCGCCACATGTTCAATTGCCTGTTTGGTTTCCTGGTACTTTGTATCCTCTAGCATGGCCTTTTTTCCCCGTAGTCCTTTCACATGTGAAATTGATTACTCATTTTTCATTGCATGGGTTCGCTACGCTCAGCAATACGACGAAAAATCGAGCTTCGAAATTGAAGTACTGCAAAAAACAATTTTCCCTCGTTATCAGAATTTAGGTGCGTTCGTGAATAGTTCACAAATGCGGTCAAGGTTACTGTTCAATTCGCACTCTAAGAAATCGAAACTCTCAAGAGTAGGATCACCACCTGAATGACCACGTTCATTGAGCCAAATATTTACCATTCCATCATCGTGTTCGATGCCGATATAGAACCCTGATAAATAGTCCTTATCTCGGACTGCTACGAACAAGTTATCTTGATTACCGTCAATCTCTACAAGTGGAACGTCTACACCACGTTTAAGAAGTTCGGCAACAACTTCACTTGTCGTTTCCATAATTACGATTCTTGAACTGGAAGCATCAGCAAGGACTACATTCATGTTCAATTCCCCTTAGTGTCTGGCTGAGCCGCTTCATCACCAATGCGGCATAACTCGGCAATATCTTCGCCCCACGTTTCTTTCAATGACGGAACGCTGCGGTCGTAATTGTCTTTGACGTGGTTAACGGCACATTGGTACACATCAGCCAGGTTACTTTCATGGTCTTCAATCAAACCTGACTCAAACGCGCCGACCATGTTGTTTACGAATGTCATCACCGCCATGCCTTGCGCCGCTTTGATGATGTGGGCCACGTCGCTGACTTCTAAGCCAACATCTTCAATCATGCCTACTAACTTCTGATCCATTGAAATTTTCCCAATTAGCCGTAGAAAGCCCAAACCAGGCATTTTCTGCCATCACCGAAAGGAACTGCTAGTTCACCGTGATAACTATCAAATTGGTCATTGTTCTGCCAAATATATTCAAACTCTACACCGTCAATTTCTGACTCTTGTTTCTTGAATTTTTCATCAAGGCTCTCAGTAAGCTGAATACTTGGAAACTCGTTCACTCCATCTTCAAAAGAGTCAACAATGTTTGCCATTAACTGTTCTAAATCCATGACACAGTTTCCCTTAATTCTGAGCCTGTAGGCTTTTGAGTAGTTCAGATAGCGAATGAGGTTTTGAATTTTCGCTTACCTTATCCAGAGTTTCTTGCTCAAACGAATGCGAATGGCGTACCAGCTCGTTAGCAATCTCCTTCGCGCTGGCTTCATCAATTCCGTTTGCCTGACTAAGCGATTTGGCTATCTCATTTATACAATCGTCAGTTTGAAGTTCCTCAGAAGAATACACCCATGATGCTACGCCAAAACCGCACATTCTCAGGTAGGCGATAAAGCTAGATACATCAATTTCCATTTTTATCAATTTCCCCTCAACATTCAAAATAGAACCGATCGATATCTAGATAAGGACGGAAGCAATCAACTTGAAAGTTATTCAATGTTAGTCGGGTAATTCCACCCTCTAAATTTTCAACCGTTCCATTATTAGATTTTGTAAATTGAATTGCTTGTTGCAACCCTAATTCATATCCTACTTTCTGATCGCGTAAGCAGGTTACAAGTCCCTCAAGTCCATGCATCTTAGATGCTTGGATTTTTAAAGCTGATAAATCCACATTCAGACGCATTACTTTCCCCTTATTTCTCGTGTCGGCTTTGCCAACCAATTAGACTAAGCAACAAAGATACGGTAAAAAGCACAATAGGGAACCAAACTGAATAGTTAAAACTGCCGACATTTTGATATGTAAACCACCCTGTAACCAGTACACAAATTAAGCCGAGTAAATTAAAAGGCAAAGCGATCTTCCTAGCCCAAATTACCGTTTTTGATACAGTCATATTTTCCCTTTACGCTTCGTCATCTTGCTTCAACTGGATTTTGTGAGAAACATTGCCAGCTATTGCTTTAACTTGTTCTCCTGACAAGTTTCCAATGTCGGATGTATCGACATTAACTGTCTGTTTAACACCGCTGAGGTTAGCCTGAACATCTTCTGAATTACTAAATGGTTCTGCAAACCAGGCTACGGGACCATCTTCTGTATCGTGAATTGACAATAAAAACGCGTTCTGGCTTGGTGCTGTTGGTTCCCACGGCGAGCAATCATCCAAGTCTTCATCAAACCATCGTTCAACAAATTCTGGATTGGCGTCACCTTCCATATCAACAATTAACACTTTGAACTTGTTTGCTGCTTCAAATTGCTCAAATTCACCGTCAGAAATCGTTTCACCCCTCTGAGCCACAAGTAAACCTGGGTGTGTCCAAAATCCTTTTTTTCGCGTAACTTTAGTTGCCTGAATTGTCATCTGATTCTCCTTTACTTGTTAAACCGAACCTCGATACTGTCAAAGCCCAACTCTTTAACTAATATTCCCAGATTGTCTAAACGCCACTCTCTCAGCTCATCTACCCGGCCATGCCTGACGGCATAAACCAGCTCACCGCCTTCAGCTATACCAAACAGACTGAACTTGCCGGGGTTAATGTTTGACTCAACCGCAAACAAATCTTTGATTGTTGGGGTTTCAGCCAAGCGCTTAAACTCTCCTTCCTTAACTCGACGAGTTTTCAAAAAAAACACCTACTTTAAACATTGTGACATTTTGTAGATGACATATCGTCATTATGTCACATGACTGGTTAAAACTAAATCGTTTATGTGCTATTTGTATCACATAATTAGAATGCTATTTCCGCCAAGGCACCCATATTAACTGGGTCACTATCAATTAACCTATAAGTGGTCTTTAAATCTCTGTTACCTAACATTAAATGTATGGTCGGAACATCAACGCCTTTACGTTTGAGCCTTACAGCAAACGTTCGTCGTCCAATTAAAATGCTCGGCTGATCAATACCGGCATCACCAAGCAGCCGCTTAATGTGATTGTTCAGAGCGTTACAGTGGTAGCTGTCGTTCCCGGACGGCGTCGTCCTGCGTTTGATATTGAATTGATCACCGTTTGACCTGGTAAACATCGGCGCATCCGGGTCATGCCCAAGGAACTGATCGGGGTGGTTACCATCTTGTTTGCGCTTGCCGATGTAGTCTTTAATGAGATTCTGCAACTTGATGTTGCTGATATAAAAATCGCGCTCAACATCACCACGGACAGCAAAACACTTTGTCATCTTCCCGTTCTTCCGGAACACATCACTAACCTGGACCCGGCATATCTCCAAAGTAGTCATGCCCGAACCAAGAAAGAAACCAAGAAGGCACTTATTCAGCTCCGGTTCCCGGCTCTGGCCTATCACTTTAAAGAGCCAGTTTTTGTCTTTGTCTTCAATCAAAGTGGGTAAAGCCATTGTGTATATCTCCGCTTTTACTGGAATTACACACACGGTATCAGTGAAATGGTTGATTTTCTGAGAACTGGAATTGATAGGCAGTAGGTTTAGGGGAAAACGGCTTTGCTATACTGGCATAGAGTCCCGGAGTGAAGATGATGGATAGATACAAGTACGCACCTGTTTGGACAGATCACACAGGTTACATAGACGTGTCTACTTACAGGGCTTTTTGCGCTTGCAGGATGCTCGATTTCAACAAAAACGTTAGTCACTTTTCACGCAATCATAAAACGCTACCCTATGTTATGAACGGTAAAAAGAGACAACTAACTCCCGACTTCACCGTGCGTTACAAGCAAGATGATTTCTATCTGCATTGCTATTCGTCACTTACGAAAGAACAGATCGAGTGCTTACGCCAACAGCATACTCTCTACTTTTGGTCTGAGAGATTCATGCTTGAGCACCCGATGGTCAAAAATATTGATTTGATGAGGCGTTATCATAAAGGATCGCTTTGGCCTGACTTTGCACAAACCTTGGTCGTACCAACTCTATTAGATAAGCCATTAACGCCCAAAGGTCTCTGCGAACAACTCAATTACGATATAGGCGAAGCGAATAAGCAATTATTGCAATTAGCAGCTTATGACAAATTAACTTTTGACATCCATCAACCCTATTCTGAAAACACCGTATTTTATATAGTCGAAAATTAGAGGGAAAACGGGGCCGGACAGCCAGGGCCGGATTTTAGCATGCTAAATTTCAACAGGTAGATATGGCGGGTCACACCGAGCGGTGAGCCCCGGAACGGGATCAGGAAACCTTGTCGGCTTCAAACTGCGGGAGGTGGTGTTGGACTTCGGCCAGAAACAGAGGCTGTTCCAGCTTACCGGCGAAGCGGATCCCCTGGCAGACATAGGCTGGTACACAGCCGGTCTTGTTCTTGAATTTGCCGTTATACATATCCTGGTGTGCCTTGCGCTTGAGGCCGAGAAAGGTTTTCCAGAAGGTGACCGGGACCGGCTTGCCATCCGACAGGGTGATCCCCGCTTCCGTGACCGCCAGGGTCCAGCTATCAATTAAGTGTTTGTATTCGTCAAAGGTCATTTGCTACACTTCCGGCATCAGCCTTTTACACCTCGTTTGAGGCTGGTCATCAGGCCGGTGTGTCGCAGCACCGGCCTGATTTCGTTAAATGGTTATGGTTTGCTCGTCTAGATAATTAAACCCGTAACGCAAGCGGTGGTTGATAATATTTCGCCTGACATTCGTTACCACAAAGATTCTGTTAAGAGATTGATTTTTCTGTAGTTTGTCAGCGGTGACGTTCATAGCTTGCAGCTGGTTATAGACCTGGTACCGCGCCTCTATAAGCTGTGCCATGCCCATATCTTTGACCGCAAGCCTGATAATATCAGCGCAGGAAAAGACCACCATTTGCCCCGTTGTCGATTCATGCTTGGCAATAATGAACTGGTGCCCCTTATTCTCATGAATATCGCGGTGGTATTGCGCCACAATGCGATCCCCGTAACCATCATCCCAACCATTCGCGGCGGTGCGGCCATACAGGCGCGAATGCTTATAGTTTGCTTCGATAAAACGCTTTACTTCCTGCAGAGTGATAATTTCCATACTTACCTCGTTTGATTGTATAAGCCCTAAGTCGCAGTGGGCTTGTTGAACTTACCCAATTATCATGATGGCATATTATGCCAATTGCAATGAATTTGTGATCATATTTGTATAAAGCCCAGTAATTTAGCATGCTAAATTTAGCTAATACGCGATGGCAGGAGTGAGAGAGTGACAAGAAAAAAGAAGGCCCGAACTGTGCCGAGCCTAGTTGAAGTTGATCAGGATATTAGTTCTTTCTCCTTGAGCAGCGCCAGGACAATATCACTAATGTCATAAGGCAGGCTGCTGTCTTGCTCGCCAAAGAGAGCGAGCAAGGATGCATTCAGTTGTTCGATGGCATCTTCAACCTGGGCAAAATATGCCAAACATCAAGCGCTTTGCTACAAAAATGAAAATAGAGGGAAAACGATTCTTGAAGCCCTTCAGCCGGACTTTATTCTGCATCAGTGTGGTATAAGTTCACAAAACGATGTCTATCTACAGCTGCCAGCCGATATTATCTGCTGAGAAACCGGATACCTGGCGCGGTCGCAGCAGCACAGTCAAAACCGAGTGCAAAGCCTGGCAGATGAGACAGTTAAAGCCTATCTTCACTGACTTTTTCAAACTTCAGCCCTTCGAGATCACACCATTTTTTCTGGGGCTACACCCCAGACCCCGTGGCACGTTCACGACTGAGAATATGAAATTCACAGCCGTGAACGTGCTTATAAAACTGATTTAAACGCCATCCCTTTTTAAGATTTTATCTGCTTGTCTGATGATTTTTTCTGCTAACGCTTTACGTGATTTATTGTCGGTTCTGCCAGTTAAATGTTCAATTATTTCTAAAGCAATTTTTTTTGCATTTTTTGGATTCGTTCTCAGTTCATGATTTAATGAAATTTCAGCATCAGAAACGCTCGTGTTTAATAAACTTGTCGTGTCCATGGTTATTCTCCAGTATTTATTCTTGATGTTTACGAATTGTAATTGAAAATTGATTCCAGTTATTGACCCTGCATATTTTGCTTCTGACGCTCAAGCAGGGCGATTTGCTCGCGGTACAGCGCAATCTTAGTTTCAAAAACTTCATTCAGATCCAGTGATTGAATGGGATGAGCGGCTGTATAGTGACAAAGCATTTCGAGGCCGGGGTCACGCCGGGCCTTGAAGACGCTCCGGCATACCGTTTCGTCTTCGTCCTGCTCCAGCGGCAGATGACACAATGGGCAGTACTGGCCGTTCGGTGATGGTAGAACCGGGTGACAAAGCGGCGCTAGCCGCGCTAAATAACGAATGCGAACATTTTCTTTATATGTGCCGGTGTGCTGACAATGATCATGATCTTCACAATGCAGCACCCGTTCACCATCCGGTGCAATCATGATATTGGTGATCTGACAGTTACATTGATTACAGGGTGTGTCTTCCCAATCTTGTTGTTCCATTGCAGCCTCCAGGTCGGTTTTAAAAGATTGATGTGATTGAAATATTTACAACGCTGAAAAAGAATCGATTGCTTTATAGCAAAATAATACCTCAGCTTTGTAAATGGCTATTTTTCTTTGAATTGCCAACCATTCTAAATTCGAAATGGCATTACATTTTAGTGGGTCATTTAAAAATAATAGCTCCAATTTGTTTATTTCTTTATTTAAAATTTTTATCAGTTTTTCATAATATTTGGTATTGCCAGAGTTAAGCATGACAGTATATGCACAATGCAAATTGTTTATTCCAGGTTTAAATTCACTCGTAAACTGATGGATCTTTTCTTCACCAAGCTGAGTAATCGTGTAAATTTTTTTATCCGGTTTTCCTATTTGGGGCAGGTTTTGAATTTTTACAAACCCATACTTCGCCAGTTTATTGAGATTACGGTAAATTTGCTGATGAGATGCTTTCCAGATGTGACTAGATTCTAGTACTTTTTGAATGTCATATCCTGTTGATGGTTTTTCTTTGATTTTAATGAATAACTGAAAATCAAGTGGTGATAAATTCATGTTTTCCTCACGCTTGCATATCATATTTGATATGCGGACTATATATCAAATATGATTTTTTTGCAATGTGTGGCATATGGGTGGTGCCTACTTTTGATATGTTCTTGTGGCTGTCATATCATTACATATCAAGTAGTTCTGAGAGAGGTATAATCGCGGAAATGGCAAAGGAGAATGATGGACAGCGTTATATTGTGTCAGCAACAAACGCAATCAAAGCTCAAGGTCCTATAAAAGAACTGTATCGAGCAATTTATAAAGTTGAAGGTTCGAAAACAGAAGTTCAACGGCTAACAAACAGACTGAACCCAGAAAGAAGCAATCCAGGAGCTGATTTTTTAGGTTTAGTTATTGCACATTTACCCGAGTTACATGAGATGAGTGTGGCAGAGTTTTTTGGTCTTGATCAAGTCGAGTGAAGTAATTTTTGAAATTTTGATTATTATCTAACTACAAAATTTATCCTTTATTTTACAACTGGTCTGTGTTTCAATTCGGTCATCGGAATACCAACCGATATAGTCAATTAGTGTGAAAGTTTGGGCCGCCTCCGGGCGGCTTTTTCAGAACATTGTGAAATTGCCATACGCTCATACTCTAACCGCCTAGATTTCTCTCGGCTCCAGACCCACTTCATCCTGAACAGTGAAATCCATCCTGACTCTTATCTATAACACCACCGACCAGTAAGGACAGATTTTTCAACTGTAAATTTAGCATGCTAAATTTGCCCCAAAATTTGTTGAATCAACTCTTTTCCTTTATGACCTGAAATTCAGTTATTTTTTCCCAATACCTATCAAGCATCCAGTCATATCTCGTCCAATTTGTAGAACAGGTTAGCATGATTAGGTATGACCATGCATCAATGCAATCGTCCAGATCTGTTTTCAATAAAACTTGATATGGTTCAAAAGCTTTGATTTTTTCTAAGGTTTCCTTTAAAGATAATTTGGTTTTTCGCAAATCTCTTGCAAAGTCATAAACAGCCAATAAAAGTTGCAAATTAGAATTCAAGTGTGGGTTCATATGTTGAATCTGCATAAGAATTACTTTCAGCTAAAACAGATAGAAATAATAACTTCTCCATGATATTTCCTATATGTTGTGTGCAGGAAAATCAACCATACATTGTTTTGGTACTTCTTAAGACTATCAGAAAATCAATGCGCGACACTTTTGACGTATTCACTGATTGTTATTGAATAATGGATCGATATCGTATCCCATTAACTTAGCTTGTGATTGAAGGTGTCCTATGAAACGATCAATATCTACGCTATCGCCGTATGTTGGTGCTTCGCTAGCTGCAAAAAAGGCACAAGCCGCTTGATAGATTAATTCACGGACTTCCGTATCGCTGCACCCCTGATATACAGCAAGCTTGATTCGGGCAGATGGAAACAAACTGAGAATATTTGCCACATCACCTTGACTGACAATGACGCCAGTTGTCTCAGCAATATGTAATGCAGCCTCTTGATATTGTTCAGAGGTCGGTTGAGCATTTCTATTGTCTAAGTAGAACTGCATTGCATCACGGTGGATTTTGAAAATAAACTCTACCTGTTGTGAATCTGTTACACCGTTTTGATAGTTGTTTAAAGTTAAGTCTGTACTTTTAGCTGTTTTAATGAACATACGAATATTTTCCCCGTTAATGTTGTTCGTTCTGTACCCATACTGAATAACCGAGTTCAGTTGCGTACCAGTCATGGCCGTACTCGCTGGGAGCGACCAGTTTTATACTAATTAGGTTCTTAAAAGAACGCATGTCAAAATGATCAATAGGCATCGTGCTTTTACGCTCCCCAGCGTTCTGACCGCGAGTGATGAGCGTTTGACGAACAACATCATCAAGCTGTGCTATTTGAGTGCTTGTTAAACGTATGGTCACGATGATTCCTCATTACTTAACTTTACTGGCACTAACTTCATGTCCTTTTCAGGTGTGATTACTGCCCCATGAACGCAAAAACTTTAATAACGTCCTGCGGCTTCCGCCCAGTCATGACCAGGAACCGATCCCAAATTTCATAAGGTACTTTGTATTTGCCCTGCTTCCATTCCCGGATCCGGCGGCCTGATGATACACCCAGCAATTTAGCTAGACTTTCATCAGCCTTGTACTCCGGGAAATGGGCCTGAAAATGTCTGAAATACGCCCCGATAATGTCCGGATGCGGTGATTGATACCGCCGATTATCCAGCAAATGAGCACGACTGTAGTCGCTCTCATTAACTTCTTTTTGCGGGGGAAGAACCGGCGCAAACAAATTTTCATTTAATTTTTTGATCGCTTCTTGTGTTCCCTTTTCAACGATTACACGCTGTTGTTCAGCTAGGGATGGAACAATAAATTTCATGAGCTCTCTCCGATATTCAGGGGGCTTTCGCCCCCCGTTTTATCTCGGGCACAGTTCGATGGAACGAATGTCTGAAACCCTGATGTTGACTAGACTCAATGTTCCGGTGGTCAGCGGCTCCCATTTACGCTCCAGGTGTATCGCCTCAAAGCAGTAGTAGAGGTATCGGGGTAAGAGTAAATCTGTTCGATCTACTCTGACACCGATATGTTCAGGATTGAATTCCTGAACTGGCTGACCAACGGATTTTAAAGAGCCTCGACGAACAATCCAAAAATCTGCATCAGGAAAGTTTGTCTTTATAGTCGCAACATCTGAAAGTTTCATCGTTACCTCAAGCGGTGGCAGCAACCAGCCCCCTCGGTACGAGTGGCTTTCTGTGTGCCCCCGTTGATTATTATATTAGGCGGATTCCGCCTAACATGCAACAATAATTAGGCGGATTCCGCCTAATGCGCAACAAAGTCGGGCATACCTGGAGGGAAGCTGCAGACCGGCTGCCGGGTCAAATCATCTGCAGACCTCCCGACAGTGGTTTATTGTGGCCATGTTGTGAAGTACCTGTTTCACCGCTATGGCCAACATCGGCCAGCTGACCGAATGCCTGGCGCTTGATGCGCTAGCGCTCAAACTACTGAAATCCGAATTAACCCAGTGCAGTGTTGCACCCGGACTATATTCTGCGTCAGTCCGGTTTGAGTTCACAAACAGGGGCTCGGCTGCAGCTGCCGGCTAACATTTTCTGCTACGAAAACCCATACCTGATTGACTACTCGCAGCACAATCTAAAACTGGGTAGTAAGACTGCCCGCTGCGACATTAGCATTGTTAGATAGTGACAGATTGACGAGATTCACTAGCTAAGTGTGACAAAATGACGGAATAATACGTAAAGCCATTATTGTGACATTATGAATAGAAAGGATTGAAGCCTGTGACAGATTGACGTAAATAGGAACATTAAATACAGGGCAGCGAGAACTGAGGGTTATCTAGCAGAGAAGATAGAGAATCTTCATATGCAACAGAAATATTTAATGACAAAATGACGTTTGAATCAGCTTTAAGTGTGACAGAGTTATTCCTGTCTCACCTTGTTTGATGTTTACCTTCATTCTGTCACAAATCTATACGTCTGAGACGTCCGGGCCTTCAATTGCCTGGCTCTCTTGCTGAATCTGCTCAAATTTAGCCATGAACTCCTTATCAACAGCAAAACCTTCAATGATCATATCCATTAAATGCAGTTTGAAGTTGTCAAGTTCTTCCATGCTTGGCACACGGCTTAAACTATTGATATCACTATATGTGATCACTGCTGCTTTTAATGATTTAGGGTCAACATCATCAAGTTTGTTTAACTTCTGTTTGCGATTCGATTTCGATTGAATCGTAAATGCAATCGACTTTGGTTTGCGCTTATTCTTCGGGTCTGGGATTTCTCTGTATGTGATGTTCAGTTCAGTCTGACGGTTGATTTCTTCAACAGAAGGAATCAGGAAACGACGTCGAAAATCAGGCATACGAGACTGATAACTGGCAGGTAAATTATACCTCTCACACAGCCAGCTGATATGGAAAACGACCGATCCTTTTGCGCTCCATTGCATAAGGGATTCATAAAGTCGCATGGCATACGGTGAGTTTAATTTACCAGCTTGCATCAAGATGATTTTGGTAAATTCACGCTGATTTTGAGTGATGATATCCATCAGGCGTGGGTTAAAAAAGAGCGTTGTCATGCCTCGTTTAGGGCGGTAACTGCGCATCGTTAGCCATGATATCCCATCCAGGGCCTTCTCACCTTCTTCACCATCCTCATCCGGGACAAAAAACACAACCTCTTTTTTCATCAGTGATTGAGTGATGTTTCTAATATCACGAGACGTATTATTATTTTCCTCATCAAACAGTGATTCATAGTCACTGTGGTTAATGTCAACTTCAACCTCATTATACGTACCACGACGGGTAGACCCCTGATTAAGCGCCATAATCGCCATATAAATCAATCGCTTTTCATTGCGAGTCAAGCTATATGCCGCACTGGTCAAAGCGTTTGATTGCCGGATAAACAGATCTCGGTCTTTTCTTTCTTGAGGATAATCTTGTGACATATTGACGATAAACTGTGACAACTGGAAATTTGTCACAGTTTAGCACTTAAAGAAGGGGTAGAAAAATGTTGTCCACAAAAAAATACAATTAACCGTCATTTTGTCACTGCAGAACCATCATTGCGTCACATAAAATGTGATGTTAGCCGTCTTGACGTCACACAAAATCGTCATGATGTCACAACAGACACCCTTGGAACCCCCGTCATATCTGGGCTGAACATGTTTGCTAAAAGATCTTTAAAAGATCTTTATAAAAGATCTTGTTAAAAGAGTCTGTAGCTGTGGATAAATCTTTTGGCTCTATACTTCACTTCAGTAATAAATCAACGTAATACTCGTGCAAAAAGACAGCTGTGCATTTATGGATAACTATTTCATAGTTACCCACAACTACACAGCCAAAGCGCAATCATTTTTTTGTTTATTGAAGAATTGAAAGAAGCTAAGTAATACATCAAGCCGACGCTGAAGGATTCTATTGTCATCCGACAGGTACCTGTATGCCAACACGACAATTCTGTATGCCTGCGGCGCTGGCCAAACAGGAAGGGGTTGTCTTCAATTTTTGAGGGTTTTGTCTGTGTGAATCTTGTAACAAAAGTCGTGAGTAAAAACCATTGCGAAAATATGTGTAAAATATACACTACACTTTTTATGAAAGAAACGAATCCTTTAGGAAATCATATGACTCCTGATGAATATAAATGTGCTCGTAAGCAATTGGGCATGAATGTATCTGAATGGATAGAAAAATTGGGTATATCGATTGACACGCATAAAAATTTTAGTAGTGGTCGAAATGGTCGAGATACAATATCAGCAACAGTAGCTAATCATATTCAAACCCTGCTTGAGCTCCAGGCACTTCAAAAACAGGTTGGGGAAGATTAATGGTATTCACTGGCCCTGTTCGTGTTTAGACCTGATATTTTTTGGATATTGGAAGAACCTGTATAAGCTAACTCATCCTGTTTATCTCCTGTGCACTGTTCCTGGCATAACAAGGTCAGGTTTGTTGCTGCGGAACATTGACCCTATCATTAAAACCTAACTCAGGGCTAATCATCCGCACGGATGTTTATTAAATGAACACCATAGATAAGGTGTACATTATACACTAAAATATTGATTTGGTGTATAATGTACACTATATTAAGGGCTCATCAGCACGATAATAGGAGTGAAAGATGATCCCTCGTAACCGATCCCTTGTCCCATATTGCCCTATGATGCGGGCCGCAAGAGAAGCAGCTTTCACGAATGGCCGTGGACAGTATTCGTATGCAAAGGCTTTTTTTCGGTCATTAGTTGGTTATTCTCAACCCAAGGCGAGCGATTTATCGAGTTACTTTGACCGACCGAGTAAAGTCGAGGGGCGTATGGGGTATTCTATCCAGAACTACTTGTATGCTATCAATACGTTATTAATTTCCGATGGCTACACAGTCATTAGCCCACTTTCTTTGTATCACCGTGATAAGCTATTTCCTGGGTTTCGCATAGCCGAAAAATCTCGATTTAAAAATCGTTTCAGTCTGGATTGGCAAAGAAAACAAAAACTGGCAGCCAAACATAAGCACCAGGAAGAAAGCCACAGACAGGAGCAGTTTCAAGAGCATTGGCATGAGCTCAAGCAATGCCAAAGGCACGAAGAAGCAGGAACTTTACTTGGCCAATGGTCTGATGATGATTTTGATGAATCGATCTTACGGGCTTTATGTGAGCGTTGGTATAAAGAAAATCCGATTACATCCTGGTCATTCCATGAGTTATACGCTGATACCGCAACCAGCTTGATTATTCTGGATTTCACGTTGACTGACTAGAAATACAACACAAGGGTGTATTAATTACACCTTTATGTTGATTTGGTGTATTAAATACACCATAATGGTCATCAACTAGTGGGGATACTCAATGAATGCATACGCAGCACGAAACATTCTTAACACAAACATAAGGCTCATAGATTTAGATGATTGGCAAGAGTCATTGCCAGAAGCACAGACGGACTTAGAACGCAGTTACAAACTGTTTTCTGCACTATCAATGACAGGCTTTCGGGCGATTGATAAATCAGTTCTGGCTGATATAGAGGCTGGCATTCAAGCCAATAATTGGGATGCGTACAAGCACTATTTAATTACTGCACGCGATAAGTTAAGCCGATTCCTAAAAGAGCACACGGAATTGAGGGATCGCAGTCAACGGAAAGGGCGTTCTGCAGAGCTGAATAATGATGAAATCGAATCTCTGACATTCAGTGTGATCGGCAATAATTCAGACAAACCAGATAAGGATTGATAAGGGATGAAGCATTCAGCTGAGGTTATAATCAAGGCGATTGAAACAATGCAGCTAAACCCTTTAGCCTGGTCGCATCAGCAAAAGCCAATGTTAGCAAAAGCGTTGGGTGTTAAGCCACTAATGGCTGGCCGGTATATATCACGTTTTACCACAGGCGCTGATCGTCACCTGGAGTTGAAAGCAGATCACACCGGTTATCGCTTGTTGACGCCTGAAGAGCGGCAGTACAATGCGGATCAGTATCAGCAGTACTTAGCCGAAGAAATAGAGCGACAAAGCATTAAGCAGGCTATCGCGGCGAGTGGCAATGTAGAGTGTTTTATCACGTTCAAAACTCAAACGTTCAGAAAAAAGACCAGGAACGAGTAACACCTTTAGTAGTCAATATTGACTAACAAAAATGGGTGTATTATACTCTATGCATCAATTGATAACGGGGCTAAAGATATGGATTTTAATAAACAGTGCGAAAATCAGGCAAATAAAGAGTTTATTATTTATGGTCTGTTAGGTGCAGTTTGTTCGCTTATCTTTGCGTTTCTGTTTTTGTTTTAATAAAACAACTGTCTCTATAGACACGGGGTTAGTGACCGGCCATCTGGCAAACAACTAGGCTTTATGCCATTCTCAAAGGAGAACACTAGTATGCGTCATGCATTATTCAATTCTATTTCTATTCGCGCTGCATCAAAACAGCAGGCTGTTTGTGCCTTGATCGACTTCGGTACTGAGTCGGCTATGCACAGCGATGTTTCCTGGAACGGTTTACTAAATGGTACGCCAGATTGGTCAGAATTCTTGGCAGCAGTCGTCTGCCCTGTCTGCGAGTTTGAAGGTAAGCCTGGTGTTTTTACCCCTCTTTCCCGAAAAGATGTTCGCAATAACCCGCATATGGTCAGTCAATGGTCTGTGTACGGCGTGACCTCGGCGCGTCAATTCGTTTCATTGCATCATTGTGATACCCGCGCCGAAGCGGAGTATCGTGTGATGTTAGCAATGGCAAAAATTCACCCGCGTTAACTGCACAATGGCTGATGCACACCGGCCAAATTTAGCATGCTAAATTAATAGGCTTTATCGCAACCTCCGTCAAACCCACCATATGTAGTCAATATTGACC